>CAZSJU010000279.1:0-4915 GCA_964607235.1 uncultured Anaerolineae bacterium
GCATCGGGGGAGATTGCTCATCTGTCTGGGAATGACTGCCCCTCAAACTGGCTGTTGTACAGCTTGGCGTAAAAGCCGTCCCGCGCCAGCAGCTCCTCGTGCTTGCCGCTCTCGACAATGTCCCCCTCGTCCATGACCAGGATCATGTCGGCGTTGCGGATGGTGGACAGGCGATGGGCAATGATAAAGCTGGTGCGGCCCGCCATCAGGTTGTCCATCGCTTTTTGGATCAGCTCTTCGGTGCGCGTATCGACCGAACTGGTCGCCTCATCCAGGATCAACATCCTCGGGTCAGCGAGCACGGCGCGCGCGATGGTCAATAGCTGCTTTTGACCCTGCGAGACGTTCGACGCTTCCTCATTGATCTGCATGTGGTAGCCTTCGGGCAGGGTGCGCACAAAGTGGTCGACGTGGGCTGTTTTGGCGGCCGCGATTACCTCCTCGTCGCTCGCATCGGGCCGGCCGTAACGGATATTCTCCAAAATGCTGTCACTGTAGAGCCAGGTATCCTGCAACACCATACCAAACAACTCGCGCAGGTCGTGCCGGGTCAAGTCGCGGATATCGTGACCGTCCACCAGGATCGCCCCGTCGTTCACGTCATAAAACCGCATCAGCAGCTTGACCATCGTCGTCTTGCCGGCGCCGGTCGGTCCCACGATGGCGACCTTTTGGCCCGGTTGGGCGAGCGCGCTAAAATCCTTGATGATGATTTTCTGCGGATCATAGCCAAAGTGCACGTCTCGAAACGCGACCTGGCCACTGACATGGTCCAGTTTGACCGGGTCGGCCGTTTCGGTGATTTCTTCTTCTTCATCCAGGAACTCAAACACCCGTTCGGCGGCCGCGGCCGTTTGCTGGAGCACGTTCGAGATGTTGGCCAACTGCCGGATGGGTTGGGTGAACGAGCGGACGTATTGGATAAAGGCCTGGATGTCGCCCACAGTGATGGCGTTCCGGATCGCCAGCCAGCCCCCCAGGATAGCGACCGCCACGTAGCCCAGGTTGCCGATGAACATCATGATCGGCATCATCAGGCTTGACAAGAACTGGGATTTCCAGGCCGAGTCATAGAGCGTGTCATTGAACTGTTTAAATATGCGGATGCTTTTCTCTTCGCCGTTAAAGGCTTTGACCACAACGTGGCCGCCGTACATCTCTTCAATGTGCCCGTTGACGTGTCCCAAATAGTCTTGCTGTTGTTTAAAGTGCTTTTGCGATTGCCGCACGATCAACATCACGACCACCGTCGAGAGCGGGAGGATGGTCAGCGCCACCAGGGTCATTATCCAGTTAATCGAGAGCATCATGATCATCACGCCGATCACTGTAAACACCGACGTGATGATCTGGGTAAGGCTCTGACTCAGCGTCTGGTTGACCGTGTCCACGTCGTTGGTGATGCGCGAGAGCACCTCGCCCTGGGTGGTGCGGTCAAAGTATTTGAGCGGCATGCGGTTGATCTTTTGCGAAATATCCCGGCGGAACCGGTAGGCGATGTTGGTCGACACATCCGCCATGATCCAACCCTGGATATAGCTAAACAGGGCGGACAGCACGTACAGGCCGAGCGTGATCAACAAGATTTGACCGATATAGTCAAAATCAATTTCACCTGTCCCGCTCAGTTGGGCCAGCACGCCTTCAAACAGTTTCGTGGTGGCATTGCCCAGGATCTTGGGGCCGGCGATGCTGGCGGCCGTCGAGGCCACCGCAAACACCATCACGATCAGCACAAGCCACTTGTACCGGCCCAGGTATTGGACCAGCTTGGCCATCGTGCCTTTAAAGTCGCGCGCCTTGTCCCCCGGCATCATCGCCATAGGGCCGCCGCGCCCCATCGGGCCACGCCCAGGCCTGTGACCGGCCCTTCCATCCCTCGCTCGGTTGCTTTGCTCGCTCATGCCAGTTCCTCCAAGCTCAACTGCGACAATGCGATTTCCCGGTAGGTTTCACAGGATGCCATCAGTTGTTGGTGTGTGCCCTTGCCGACGATCCGGCCTCTTTCGAGCACGATAATCTGATCCGCGTTTTTGATCGTGGGGACGCGCTGGGTCACGATCAGCACGGTGCTCTGACCGGTTTTCTCCTTGAGCGCCTCCCGCAGCGCGCGGTCGGTCCTAAAGTCCAGCGCTGAAAAGCTGTCGTCAAAGATGTAAATAGGCGGTTGTTTGACCAGGGCGCGGGCGATGGACAACCGCTGTTTTTGCCCCCCGGAAACGTTCGTGCCGCCTTGGGAGATTTCGGCGCTCAACCCTTCCGGTTTGGCCATGATGAATTCGCTGGCCTGGGCAATGTCGGCCGCTTCCCGCAGGGTTTCGGCGCTGGCGTCCTCGTCGGCATAGCGCAGGTTGCTCTCGATGGTGCCAGAGAACAGCGTGCCGGTCTGTGGGATATAGCCGATCCGGTCGCGCAAGTCGTGCTGGCTGACCTGGCGCACATCGAGGCCATCCACACAGACGGCGCCCTCGCTCACGTCGTAGAAGCGCGGGATCAGGTTGACGAGGGTCGATTTTCCGCAGCCGGTTGAGCCAATAAAGGCCGTGGTCTGACCGGGCTGGGCCGTAAAGGTAATGTCGTGCAGCACGTCCGAGAGCGCGTCGGGATAGTGGAACGAGACGTCGCGGAACTCGATCAGCCCGCGGGTTGCGCCGGAAAAGGGCATGGGCTGTTCGGGGTCGCGGATCACCGGTTCTGTCTCTAACACGTCGGCGACGCGCTCGGCCGACACTGAAGCGCGCGGCAAAAAGATAAACAACATGGTCAGCATCAGGAACGACATCACGATTTGCATGGCGTACTGGATAAAGGCCATCATATCGCCGACCTGCATGCTGGATTCGGCCACCTGGTGCGCGCCGACCCAGATGATGGCGATGGCCAGGCCGTTCATGATGAACATCATCAACGGCATAATGATCACCATCAGGCGGTTGATGAACAGGCTGACCGAGGTCAGGTCTTGGTTGGCCGCGTCAAAGCGCGCCTCTTCAAAATCCTGCATGTTGAACGCCCGGATGACCATCATGCCGGACAGGTTTTCCCGGGCCACCAGGTTGATGCGGTCGATCAGCTTTTGGATCATCTTGAACTTGGGCAGGGCGACCGTAATGACGGTCAGGATCAGGCCCATCAGCGTCATCACTGCCACGGCGATGACCCACCACATCGACCCACCCTTGCCGACCGCCCGGATGACGCCGCCGATGCCTATGAGCGGCGCATAAAAGACCAGGCGCACCATCATCATCACCATCATCTGGATCTGGGTGATGTCATTGGTCGAGCGCGTGATCAGCGACGCCGTGGAAAAGGTGTTAAACTCGGCGCTGGAAAAGTCTTCAACCCGGCCAAAGACGTCCCGGCGCAGGTCGCGCGCGACCCCGGCCGCCGTCTTGGACGCCAAATAGCCCACGGTGATGGTAGCGACGCCGGAAAGCAGGGTCAGCAGCAGCATCAAAGCACCGACGCGCAGGATATAGCGGGTCTGCAGGCGGCCCGTGTCCATGCCCAGGGCCTCATACTCGGCCTGGACGGCGCCCACCGCGGCCTGAACGATCATGCTGTCCCCCAGCGCCCCAAAGCGTTGGTTGATCACGCCCGTCAGTTGCGCCAGTTGCTCCGAGGGCAACCGCTCCAATAGGGCGAAAACGTCCGTCTCTGCTGTGATCATGCTGGGGTCGAATTCGAAATCCCCGCCCATCTCTTCGAACACTCTTGCGGCCATGAGCGGGTTGGCCATCACTTGCTCGATACTGGACACGGCCAGGAGCGCCTGGGCCAGCACGGGGTTTAGGCGCGCGATCTCGGCCTCGCCCACCTCATTCAAGACATAGATCGGTTCTTCACTCAAGGTGGGATAGTCTTGCACCAGGCGCTCATAATCAGGCGAGTCCTGGTCCACCAGGGTATAGGCAGCGCGCACGCTCGCTTTTTCATCAGCGCTCATAAAGACGAGCAGCTTGTCCATCTGGCTCTGGCGGAGCGCCACCGGCACGGCGTTTTCCACGCCCCCCTGCTGGATGCCCACGTTGACAATCTTGGAGAGATAATCCGGCAGCGCCAGGTCAAAGTTTGCCTGCGCAAAGAGCAAGACGATGGCGAGCAAGATCATTGCCAGGTAGGGTTTCAAGTATTTTGCCAATCGGATCATAATGACGCTCCTATTTTTCTTCTAGCGGATGGCGCTCGTCCGGCGACTGGAACTGGATCCAGGTGGATACCTGTTTGAGGATCTCGTCGCCCTCGGGTAAATGCCGCACCATCTCGCGCAACAAGTCGAGCAACTGTCGCGCCCGTTCGGTGCCCATCGCATTGATGCTGTTGAGCAGCGGATTGTCCGCGTCGGCGAACGGGTTCATAAAGGGGGGGCAGGCCGTGGTCTCGATGCCCAGCGCGGTGATGGCAATCGGCACCCGGCGGCGATCGTGAGGGTCTCGCCCCCGCACCGCCAGCCCCTTGCGTTCCAGCGCGTCGACCACCGCGACCAGGGTAGAAGGGTCCACCATGACGAGCGGGCTCAGTTCGCTGATGGTAAAAGCCTGCTGGCGCAAGGCCCGCAGCACCCTGAACTGCAGCAAACTGACGCCGGCCTCTGCCAAGACGCCATGCCGCTCCATCGCCTGGAGCGTCGTCTTGACAGCGACAGCGCCCAGCATGTGGATCTCTATCGCAATGCGTTTCCGTTCATCGTTTTTCATTGGCACACCAATTATTTATAGACAAATGATTAGTACACAAGCGGACCGCATTATAACAGCTCGTGGGAGATTGTCAAGGGAGATTTAACGCAAGGACGCCAAAGTCTGTTATTTCGGGGGCGTTCATTATGCCGGGGCGTTTTTTTGAGACAAGCCAAACGTGAGCTGGATGACGGTCGTGGTGCAACGCACCTGCCCCTCGGTGCGTTGCACCT
>CAZSJU010000280.1:0-2270 GCA_964607235.1 uncultured Anaerolineae bacterium
TCTTGAGGTAAACGATGAAAATAGATTACAAAGCACAAGCACAGGCAATGTCTGACCAGTTGGTCGCCTGGCGGCGCGACCTGCATATGTACCCGGAGCTTGGATTTCAAGAGACGCGCACGGCAGGCCGGGTGGCGGAACACTTGAAACATCTGGGTTATCGCGTCTATACCGGGATCGCCGAGACTGGGGTGGTGGGACTGTTGCAAGGTCCTCACTTGGCAGTGCCAGGGGGGCCTGCCTGCGGTGAGCTTGTCGAACCCGTCGAAGGGCAGGGTGCGCGTCCCGGCCCGACGGTGATGTTGCGCTTTGACATGGACGCCCTGGCCGTCCAAGAGGCGAACGAGGTTGATTATGCGTCGCAGGTGCCGGGCGTGATGCACGCTTGTGGCCACGACGCGCACGTCGCCATAGGCATGGGCGTGGCCACATTGTTGCAACGCCACCGCGAAGCGCTGGCCGGCACGGTCAAGTTGGTCTTTCAGCCCGCTGAGGAAGGGATGAACGGGGCCGAGGTGATGGTCCAGCAGGGTGTGCTGGATGACTATGGTCCCCGACCTGACGCGGTTTTTGCTTTGCATGTGTGGAATGACTTGCCGGTAGGCTGGGCCGGCGTGGCGGCCGGCCCGATGATGGCCGCTGCCGAGCGTTGGTCGCTGACGGTGCGCGGGCGGGGCGGACATGGCGCCGCGCCACATCAGACGGTAGACCCTATCGTGGCGACGGCGCAGCTCATCAGCGCGCTGCAGACCATCGTCAGCCGCAACGTGGACCCTCAAAAGACGGCCGTGGTGAGCGTGGGCACGTTGCAAGGCGGCACGGCTTTTAACGTCATCCCGGCCCAGGTCGCGTTGACGGGCACTATTCGTAGCTTTGACGCTGCGGTGCGCGAAAAGGTCCTGGCGCGTTTTGAGGCGCTGTGCCAGGGTATTGCATCGGCTATGGACGTCGAGGTGGATTTGCAGATGGTCCCGCTGACGCCGGCCACGGTCAACGACGTCGAGGCCACGCGGTTGATGCGCCAGGTCGCCGTGGAGGTGCTGGGCGCGGACAAGATCGATGATGATTGTCGCTCGATGGGCTCGGAGGACATGGCTTATTTTATGCGCGAGGTGCCTGGCTGCTACTTGTTCCTGGGGTCGGCCAACGCGGCGCGCAGGTTGAATTACCCGCACCACAATCCCCATTTTGACTTTGACGAGGCTGCGTTGCCGCTGGGTGCGGCCATCATGGCCGAGACGGCCACGCGCTTTTTGAAACGGGCGGGCACGGATTAATCGGATCTTGAACGTTTGACTGGGCAAGGTCTATCATTAGCATAGACCTTGCCCAGTACCGGGTTAGTGGATGAGCTGGGCCTCCACTAAAGGGAGGATGAGGTCCCAGCGGGGCAACAGCACGGCCGCGCCGTTGACGGTACGATAGGGCGTCGTGAGCGCCCGGTCAATCACAATCTGTTCCACGTTTTCCGCGCCGGCGCGACGCCACGTCAAGCCTAACCGCACCAGGTCGCGGAAGCTCAAATCGGTCTCGACGGCGTCTTGTAGCGCGTTATAGACGCGCGGCGCCAGGAGCCAGTTGCCTGGGCTGGTCAGCTTTTTGGCCAGCGCCACGAGGATCTGTTGCTGGCGGGCCGCGCGGTCAAAGTCGCTGCTGCCGTGACGCGAGCGGGCGTAACGCAACGCGGTCTCACCGTCCATATGTTGCATCCCGGCGGGAATCTCGATGCGCATGGTGCCATAATCCTCGGTGGGGTAGGCGTCGTCGATCATCTGGGTCGGGACGTCAATATCGACCCCGCCGGCCGCGTCGATCACCCCGCGAAAGGCGTCAAAATCCAGGCGCAGGGTGCGGTGTACGGGCACGCCAAAGTTCTGTCGCACCGTCTCGGCGGCCAGGGCCGGGCCGCTGCCCGGGTCGGTCAGTTCACCGTAAAAGTGGGCTGTGTTGACCCGTTCCTCACCGTGCCCCGGGATGGTGACCCACAGGTCGCGTGGGATGGAGAACAGTACCATGCGCGGCGGACCAGGGTCCGCGTGTAGCAGCAGGATGGTGTCGGTGCGTGTGGCATCTCCCTGTCCAGGGCGCCGGTCAATGCCCAAAATCAAGATGTTGGTCGGTGAGGGCATCCGCAGCAACACGTAGGACAAGAGTGCCAGGGCGCTCAGGACCAGCCCCAGCGTCACCAGGGAGACCAGGCAGCCCCGTAGGCGTTCTATTTGAAGGGGCGTGCGAGGGGCGGGTCGGGCGGTGCGCCCTTCGGCAGGCTC
>CAZSJU010000280.1:2370-4900 GCA_964607235.1 uncultured Anaerolineae bacterium
AGGTTGTGGGCATTGCCGGGTCCAGTCCCGAGCGTGCCCGTCCCAAAGCCCGGACGCTCAACATTGACCAGGTTTATCCGGATTGGCAAGCGCTGGTCGACGATCCGGCGGTCGACGTGGTTCACATTACTTCGCCCAACTCTTTGCACTATCCTATGGCCAAGGCAGCCATCGCGGCGGGCAAGCACGTGGTGTGTGAAAAGCCGCTGGCGATGGACGCCCACGAGTCAGCCGATTTGCTGCGACGGGCGCGCGAGGCGGGCATTGTGCACGCGGTCAACTATAACATCCGCTTCTATCCCATCTGCCACGAGGCCCGCGCACGGGTGGCACGGGGCGACCTGGGGGATGTGTACGTCGTGCAGGGCTCTTATTTACAGGACTGGCTGTGCCACGACACCGATTGGAACTGGCGGTTAGAGCCAGCGCTGGGCGGCCACCTGCGGACCGTGGGCGATATTGGCACCCACTGGCTGGACCTGACCGGTTTTATCACCGGGCTGCGGGTCGAGGCCGTCATGGCCGATTTCAGCACCTTTATCACCACCCGCAAAAAGCCCTCCCATCCCATTGACACCTTTGCCGGCAAGACGGCCCCGGTGGAGGATTATGTCGAGCAGTCCATCGACACTGAAGACTGTGCCATAGTCATGCTGGCCTACGAGGGCGGCGCGCGCGGCGTCATGACGATCTCGCAAATCTCTGCTGGGCGCAAGAACCGCCTCGCCTTTGAGATCGATGGGTCGCGGTCGGCGTTGGCCTGGGACTCGGAGCAGCCCAACGAGCTGTGGGTCGGCCACCGTGACCGGCCCAACGAGCGGCTGCTCAAGGACCCGTCACTGTTGACGCCCCAGGCGCAAGCGCGCGCCGGCTATCCCGGCGGACACAATGAGGGCTTTCCCGATACCTTTAAGCAACTGTACCAGGCCGTGTACGGTTACATTCAGGCCGGAGACCGGACAGTGCCGCCTGACTTTCCGACCTTTGCCGACGGCCACGAGCAGATGTTGCTGTGCCAGGCCATCGCGCGCAGCGCGCACGAGAAGGCGTGGGTGAAAATTACGCGCTGACGCGCGTCAGCGTGCGCCCTCGACCACGATGATCGGCCCCGCCTCACCCTGAATATAGTCGTTGCTATATACCTCAGCAAACATTGCGATGGCGTCCTTGCTGGTGCACAGTGCACGGGCGAGACGTGCTCCATGTTTAGTGCAAGAAATTTAGCGAATGCGCCCTGTGCTTGGATAACGATATTGCCTTCCGGATAACGCTAGCTTGCTTTGGGGGTGACGGATGAGGGCTTGGCAATATTTTTAGATTGTAGTGTGTCGATCTGCATAATTAAGCACTAATTTCTTGACAACGGCGTTAAATCGAGTATAATAGTATCACTAGGCAAAAATCGTTTTTGCTTGACAAAACTTCCCCTACCCCCCTTAACAGAATAGCCAATGGACAGTCGATATTTTATTGAGGCGCTAGGGCGCGGGTTGCAGGTGCTCGAAGCTTTCTCCGACAAAGATCACAGCCTGACGCTAACCGAAATCAGCTCCGCCGTAGAGCTTAACAAAAGCACAGCCTTTCGTTTCATCTATACCTTGGAGAATTTGGGATACCTCGAAAGAGATCCGGAGACCAAGCGGTATCGCCCTGGCTTGAAAGTGCTAAGGCTTGGCTTTGCTGCCTTGAATAGCCTAGAGTTGGCCCAGATCGCCCGCCCCTATCTCAGGGCCTTGTCCAATAAATGTGGTGAGACGACCAATATGACGGTCCGTGATGGCGACCAAATCGTCTACGTCGCGCGCAACAAGACACAGCAGTTCGTCAGTGTCAATTTACAACTTGGGTCGCGTTTGCCCGTGTACTGTACCTCTATGGGTAAAGCGCAACTTGTCGACTTTTCCAGGCAAGAACTCTATCACTTATTGGGCAAAGGCCCATACCCCGTGATGGGGCCTAACACCATTACGACTCTTGATGGCTTGGCGGCTGAACTTGAGCAAGTTCGGCGACAAGGATATGCTATCAACGACGAAGAACTGGCGGCGGGCTTGCGTTCAGTAGGCGCCCCTATTCGAGGGTGCCAGTCGCAAGTTGTGGCTGCTATTAACGTTTCCATTCCCAGCGCTCGTGCATCGCGCCGAGAGATGGAACAGTCATTGGCCGCCATGGTGCTGGAAACGGCCAATGATATTTCTCTAGTACTAGGGGCCAAAGATTAAGGAGGTGATAGCATATCATATGCGTGGCAGGCCGGTCAATTGTTTTCAAGTCGAGGTTTTGGGAATACCCCCCAAAGCCTCCATAAAAACAAGGAGAAGAAGATGCAAAGGAAATGGTATGTCAATACATTCTTGTTGTTCATCGTGCTATCCACACTGCTTAGCCTGATCGGGTGTGGCGAAGAGTCGGTCGCTCCCACGGAAAAGCCAGTCGAGGAACCGGGGGAGGAGCCGGTCGGGGAGGATCTAGAGACGATCAAGGTGGGCTGGTTTGGCGCGCTCACCGGCGACTGGGCGCTCTGGGGCGA
>CAZSJU010000281.1:0-3558 GCA_964607235.1 uncultured Anaerolineae bacterium
CCAGTGGACCCTCTGCCTGCATCGCCGGTTCAAACACCCGGTCGGCTAGCACGCCGCCCAACAACATGGCCACCGGGATGGGCAACTGGGACAGCATCAGGCGCGTGGCGAACACGCGTCCCTGTAAGTCGGGCGCGACCTTGGCCTGCCAGATCGCTTGATCAGAGCCGTTAATCAGCGGGGTGAAAAAAGCCGAGAGAAAACTGGCCCCAGCCCACATGGCCAGCGTGTTGCCCAGGCCCATCGGCAGCGCGCCCAACAGGTTGGTCAGCGCCCAGCCGACCAACACCCCGTGGATGCGACGCTTGGGGCCACCCCACACGCCCAGCGCTATCCCCCCGACGATGCCTCCCAACGCGCCGGCCGACTTGACGCTGCCCAGCACAAGTTCGTCTCCGGTGCGCGCCAGGATCATCACCGGCAGGGCCACAAAGACTATGGCATCCAACAAGTTGCAAAAAAAGAATACCATCTGCAAGCCCCACAAGCTGCGCCGGGTCAGGATATAGCGAAACCCGTATAATGACTCTTGCCACAGGCTCCCCCGGCTCTGTTGGCCGGCCTGGGTAGTGACCGGTTGTGGGATGTGGACAAAAAGCAGGGCGCCGACCGCTGCCACAAAAGTGATCACGTCGATGCTCATGACGCCGACGATGCCGATCACGTTTAACAATGGGACGGCCAGCAGTGGGGCAAACACGGTCGCCGCGGATTGGGCGAGCCAGACCATGCTCTCGGCGCGGGTGTACTGTTCCTTGGGCACCATCATGGTGATAGAGGCCGAGTAGGCGGGGAACTGGAAGGCTTGAAAGACTCCTGTAAAGGCGGCGGCCACATAGACGTGCCAGATTTGCAAACTGTGGCCGGCATACAACAACAGCACGGCGATAGTAGAGAGGCCGGCCGCCAGGTCGCTGAGCATCATCACCCGTTTGCGGTTCCAGCGGTCGACCAACGCGCCGGCGATGGGACTGAATAGCACGGTCGGCCCCAGAGAGAAAAAGGTCACCAGCGACAGGGCGGTCGCCTGCCCGCTGACTTCCCAGGCCCAGACTGTAAAGGCGAACCAGGTCATAGCGCTACCAAACAACGAGACCGCCTGACCGATCCACACCATTGTAAAAGCCAACATCCCCGTGGGACGTGCTCGCGACTGCATTGTAGGTTTATCCTTGTCTAGGCACATCCTCGCTGGACGCGCATCTTAAAGTTGATGGCATTGAAATGATTCCGTGCAACGGCGTTCAAACGCCTAGTTTTGGAACTGATCATACCTCCTGCATGCCCCCACATGTTGAGCGAATTGAGTTTGGAACAATGACATTAGGAGAGTCCTAGTCCACGTGCTTGTCAGAGGGCTAGGGCGAGTTTCCATCAGAGCGCTGGTCCTGCAACCACGTGTCCAGGTCGCCCTTGCGAATGCGCCAGCCCCGTCCAACTTTATAAGCCGGCAGTTCCCCATCCTTGATCCAGCGGCGTACGGTTTGTACGGAAACGCGTAACAAGCCCGATACCTCTTGCGGCGTGAGAAACGTATACAACTCTGCCGGAGGTGAAGATGATGCAGGCATGAATTCCTCCCAGGCTATGAAGCGAAAAAGGACAATAACGTTAACAGTATAGCGCAAAGTATCAGTAGAGACTATGGGATATTGGTACTTGAATTGGATTGAGTTGCCATGTGGCGCAGGGGAGTTATAATAACCGCCGTTTCGACGTTGTACCCGTACATGGATAGAGGCTTATGAACATTCCACTCAAGCGATACTGGGACCTGCTGGCCGACCATATTGTGACCCAAAAGGGGCGCTTTGCGCTGCTGCTCGTATCTCTGTTGGGCAGCATTGGCCTGCAGGTGTTCAACCCTCAAATCATGCGCGACTTTATCGACGCCGCCAGCCAGGGTGCGGAAATCGGGCGTCTGGCGCGCACGGCGTTGGTCTTTTTGGGCCTGGCATTGTTGCAACAAGCGATCGCCGTCGGCGCCACCTATGTCGGAGAAAACGTGGCCTGGACCGCCACCAATGCGCTGCGTGCCGAGCTGGCCCGGCACTGTCTGGGCCTGGATATGCGCTTTCACAACAATATCACCCCCGGTGAGTTGATCGAGCGCATCGACGGCGACGTGACCGAGTTGTCCAACTTTTTTTCCCAGTTGGTGGTGCGCGTGATCGGCAACCTGATCTTGCTGGCCGGCATCCTGGTGGCGCTGGCTTTCGAGGACTGGCGCGTGGGCCTGGCGGTCACCGGCTCGGCCCTGGTCACGCTGTACGGGCTGAACCGGGTACGCGGCATCGCCATCCCCCACGACAAGGCGCTACGCGCGGCCAACGCGGACCTGTTTGGCTTTTTAGAGGAACAGTTGGCCGGCACTGAAGACATTTGCGCCTGCGGCGCGGCCGCGTACGGCATCCAGGGCTTGTACCGGCACCAGCGGGAGATCTTGGGTCACTGGCGCCGGGCCGGGCGGATGTACGTGGTCCTGCGGGCGGTAGGCGGTTTGTTGTTGTGGCTGGTGCGCGCCACGCCCCTGATAACCGGTTACTATTTGTTCACCAGCGGCGCCATCTCTCTCGGCACCACTTATCTGATCGTGTATTACACCAACCTGTTGGCCCGGCCGATCCGTGAGCTGAACCAGCAGGTCGAGAGTTTGCAGAACATCGGCGCCAGCACCGAGCGCCTGACCGAGCTGCAGGCTGAGCGCAGCCACTTGCCCGACGGCCCCGGCGCGGACCTGCCCATCGGCCCGCTGTCGTTGGCGTTCCAAGGGGTACGTTTCGCTTACGCGGAGGACGCGCCCGTGCTGCAGGACCTGACCTTTGAACTGGCGCCGGGCACGGTGCTGGGGTTGCTGGGCCGCACCGGTAGCGGTAAGACGACCCTGGCGCGGCTGGTATTTCGCCTGTACGATCCGACAGTAGGCCAGGTCACGCTGGGCGGCGTGGACCTGCGCCAACCCCCAAGCTCTGCGGCAACGTGTGGCCCTCGTGACCCAGGACGTGCAACTGTTCCAGGCCAGCGTGCGCGACAACCTGACCTTTTTTGACCCGCATATCTCGGACGCGCGCATCCAGGCCGTCATTGAGGAATTGGGCCTGGCGGACTGGTACCGCACGCTGCCGCAGGGGTTGGACACCTGGCTGGAAACAAGTGGGCGTGACCTCTCGGCAGGTGAAGCGCAACTGTTGGCCTTTGCGCGCGTCTTTTTGCGGGACCCCGGTCTGGTGATCCTGGACGAGGCCTCATCGCGCCTGGACCCGGCCACCGAGGAGCACATCGAGCGCGCCGTCGACCGGTTGCTGCGAGACCGCACCGCCATCGTCATCGCCCACCGGCTGGGCACCGTCCAGCGCGCCGACACGGTCATGATTTTGGAGGCAGGGCGTGTGGCCGAGTATGGCCCACGCCGGCAGTTGGCCCATGACCCGGACGCGTTATTTTACCGCTTGTTGCAGACCGGCCTACAGGAGGTGTTGGTGTGAGCGCCCCGACCCCTGAAACGCAGACGACGACCTTGCCGGCCTGGAAGGTGATCCTCAGCATGATACGCTACCG
>CAZSJU010000281.1:3658-4885 GCA_964607235.1 uncultured Anaerolineae bacterium
ATCCCGTTCTTTGTGCACACCATGACGCTGCTGCGCAAAAACCTGCTGACGCACATTTTCAAGCGTCCCGGCGCGGCAGCGTTGCCCGACTCGCCCGGAGAAGCCATCAGCCGCTTTCGCGGGGATGTGTTCGAGATCCCGCTGTTCGCGTTGTGGATCAATGACATCCTGGGCTTGATCGTGTACGCGTTGATCGCCGTCGTGGTGATGCTGCGCATCAACTCGACCGTCACCTTGTTGACGCTGCTGCCGTTCATATTGGTGGCCCTGGTGGCCAACACTGCCACGCGGCGCATCGAGCAATACCGCCGCGCCAGTCGCCGCGCTACCGGCATCGTCACCGGCTTTATCGGCGAGTTTTTTGGCGCGGTGCAGGCGGTCAAGGTGGCGACGGCCGAGGAGGGCGTCATTGCCCACTTTACTCAACGACGAGCGGCGCCGGCTGTCGCTCAAGGACCGCCTGTTCAACGAGATCCTGCGCGCCCTGTTTGTGAACGCCGCCAATTTTGGCACCGGCATCATCCTGGTCGTGGCCGGTCAGGCCCTGCAAGCGGGTACCTTTACCGTGGGCGACCTGGCGCTGTTTGTCTTTTATCTAGAGTTCATCGGCGACCTGACCGCCTTTTCCGGCCTGTTGCTGGCGCGCTACAAGCAGATCGGCGTCTCGGTGGAGCGCATGGAGCGCCTGATGGCGGGGGCGCCGCCGGAGGCGTTGGTGGCGTTCAGCCCGGTCTATCTGGACGATCACCTGCCGCCGCTGCCCGCCCCGGTGCTGAGCGAGGCGCAGCGCTTGCGGACGCTGGAGGCCACAGACCTGACCTACCGTTATCCCGACACCGGCCGGGGCATCTGTGGCGTCGACCTGCATCTGGAACGGGGCACATTCACCGTGATCACGGGACGGGTGGGGTCGGGCAAGACGACGCTGCTGCGCGTCCTGCTGGGCCTGTTGCCCCAGCAGCGCGGCCAGATCCACTGGAACAGCGCGCAGGTCGACGATCCCGCGGCCTTTTTCGTGCCACCGGTGAGCGCCTATACCGCGCAGGTGCCGCGCCTGTTCAGCGCGTCGTTACGCGACAACATCTTGTTGGGCGTGCCCGAGGACGATGCGGCGATCGCGCGCGCCATGCGCCTGGCGGTGATGGAGCGTGATCTGGCGGCGCTGGAGACAGGACTGGACACGCCGGTCGGCCCCAAGGGCGTCAAACTCTCCGGCGGGCAGATGCA
>CAZSJU010000282.1:0-4838 GCA_964607235.1 uncultured Anaerolineae bacterium
GGCGTCCATCGCAGGTTCACACCACGCCCGCCGGTGCCGCTGACGACAGCGAAAACGGGGGTAAAAGTCAGCGTCGGCGTGAGCGCCTGCGTAGGGATAGCCGTAGGACTGGGGGTAAACGTCGCTGTTGCTGTCGCCGTGCGCGTCGGCGCAGCGGTAGGCGTGCGGGTCGGCGTCTGGCTAGGAGTATCCATGACGGTAGACGTGGCTAAAAAATCAGGAGACCCTGTAGGCGTAAGCGTAGGGGCAGGGGTGAGCGTAGGTGGCACGAACGGGTCGAGCTGCGTCACGGGAATGACCGTCAATATCAAAGCGACGGGCCGCTGCAAACGGACTGCTACACTTTTTTGCAAATCTAATACACTCTGGTAGGAAAATTGATAAACGGCACGGACGCTCACGTCCAGCCCCAACATCTCGCCATCGTCACCGGTGATCTGCCAGCCCACCAACTCGACGCCATCCAGCGCGCCCAACTCTTCGGCCAGCGCCTCTTGCACGGTGCGATTAATTTCCGCACGTTGTAACGAGTTGGCCGTCAGCAAACCCAACGGCACCGTCACCGCCAGAAACAACAAGCCGACGCTAAACACCCCACCCTTGAACACGCGCGCCCGCGAGCGCACGCCTAACTCGGTTCGGAAGCCCATCACCCAAAAGACCAACCCGCCCGCAGCGCTGATGGCGACCAAGTTGGTGAAAAAGAGCAACAACGCCCCCCCCGCAATCCGTCCCTCTCCCAAGGCGATGCCAATCCCGGTCACAGCCAACGGGGGCACCAACGCGGCAGCGATCGCCACACCGGGCAGCGAAGCCGACACGTCCTTGCGACACAAAGCATAAGCCCCCGCCACCCCTGAAGCCAGCGCGATGCCTAAATCCAATAAACTCGGGTTCGTCCGCCCAAGGATTTCCGCGTTAGGCGCGGCGTTCGGCACGACGATGCTCATCAACGTCCCAATGGCAATGACCAGCAGTATACCGCGCAACGTCGCACCGGCCGCCAGGCGCAAAAACCGCAGATCACCCTGTACGACGCCCAGCCCCATCCCCACGATAGCGGACATTAAAGGGGCCACCAGCATCGCGCCAATGATGACTGCCGGGCTGTTCAGCAACAACCCCAAGACAGCGATGGTGGCCGACAAGCCGATCATCGTAAAAAAATCCGTATCCGGCCTGGCCCCCCGCCGCACAGCCTGGTAGGTCTCGACCCGCTCGGCCAACGTCAGTTGGGGCACCGCTTCCATCAAGTGACGCCAAGCGCGACGCAACGGATTATCGAGTTGATCGACCTGCCGTTTGACGACGATAGTGGGCACAGGGCTGTTCGAAGCGACAGTCTGAGGCACGTTACCAAACAACATGCGGTCCAGGTAACTCTCTTGCGTCGCGCCGATCAGCAACAAATCATAGTTAGCCCGAGCTTCGCTGAGAATACCCCCGATGAAATTCGGCGCTTGCGTCACTTTGGGCTGCACACGCTCATTTTTCGCCCAGGGTCTCAGGGCATCGGTCAACCGCTCCCGCCCCAATTGTACCCCAGCACGGCCCTGACTCAACTGGGCGACGTTTAACGCGACAACCTCCACATCTGGCGCCAAACTCAATGCCAAATCGGCGGCCAAGGTTGCGTTAGGCCCACCAGCCATGGGGACCAACACCCGTTTTATCCCTGTGAACCGCTCGGTCAGCGCCTCTGAATCCTCACCGATCCGGACGACGGCAATGTCACACGGCGCTTTACGCATCAGCGGATCAAGCGTGCTGCCCAATAAATACTGCCCCCGACCGGTCTCACCGCGCCAACCCAACAACAACAAGTCTGGGGGATGCTCGCGCGCCGCCGCCAAAATAGCGCCACCGGCGCTATGCCCCAGCCGCGCGGTGACTTTTACGGGCACATCTTGACAAAACTTGTCGACCTGGCGCTGCCAGGTCGAACCGTTGAGCCATTCTGGTCGCTGTCCGTCGGGCGTCACCGATAAAAGGGTGATCCGACCAGCGTGCGTGCGTGCCAGGGCACAGGCCAAAGCTAACAAGGGGCCAAGTTCCGCCGGCTCACCCGCAGCCACTATCATATTATAAGCCTGATCGTTTTGTGATTGAGACAAGAGTGCCCCCTATGACACATACAGGAAACAATACGCCCCACAGCGCACACAGGAAACAATACAACCTATGCCGCCTATCAGAAAGACACATCAACTTGCAAAAACGGTGGCACAAGTACGGGTCAATTAAATTATAGCCGATAAATGAAACATTTGGCAAGTCTGCCGCCAACCACAAGACATCAAACTTTATACCCGTCTCCCCGGTCACACGAAACCCCCATGCCATCCTCAGCAATTCCAAATTTGAGATGTCATTGCGAGTCCCGGACGCTTTTTCCGGGGCGACACTTGCGCCCACTTGTCCTGGCGGCCAGTGCCAGGGAGGGCAAGTGAGGGTCAGTAGCTGCTACCCGGGAAGGCGCGCTGTGGATCACTCGCAATGACAGATTTGGAATTGCTGTGCCATCCTATGGCTACGTGACGTGAGGTAAAAACTGTGTTACAATAGCCCGGCTTGAGCCAAATCTCGGGCACATTATGTATATCTGAACTGATAAACTTATGTTGACACCTTTGCTTCTGCCCATCTTTATTCTAGCCCTGGGCGCGTTGTTGCTGCCGCTACTAAACCTGATACCACGGATGCGCGGACGGGGCATCATCGCCACCGTAACGGCTGGCCTGGCGCTAGTCGCACTGCTGTGGCTCAGCGGGGCAATGCCCATCAGACAGGTCATGTCGGCCTGGTCTCCTTTGGCCCTGTTTGGTGCGCCACTGACCTTCAAGGCGCACGCCAGCAGCCACGCCCTGGCGACGGCGCTGGTGGCTACCACTTTCCTGTCGCTGTTGGCCTGCTGTTTTAGCGACGAAAAGATCAAAACCACCAATGCCACCTTGATGCTAGGGAGCACTGGCGCCGGTGTGGCTGCGCTGTTTGCGAGCAGCTTTATCGCCCTGGTCGTCACGTGGGGCATTACTGACATCCTGCTGACCCTGGCGCTCTCTCACTATGGGCCAAAAGGCGTTCGACGCGCCGGCCTGTCATTGTTCAGCGGCATCCTGGCTACCAGCGCCTTATGGGCTGCACCGTTACTGAACCAGGCACAAGGGATTAGCGGCTTTCTCGACCTGGCCTATTTTAGCGGACACTCGGCCAGCCTGTTACAAATGGCCGTCATCCTGCGCCTGGGGCTTGTCCCTTTGCACCTCTGGCGCCCTATCGACCTGGAAACCGGACTGGCGCAACTGATGCCGCTGGTAATCATTCCCACGCTGTTGGGTTTCGATTTGCTGACCTACTTGCCCGCGCTGACGGCGGGTTTGCCATCGACGCTGTTTGCCCTGGCCGGCGTGACAGTTTTGGTCGGCGGTTTCGTCGCGTGGAGCGAAACGGAGGAGCGGCTCAGCATAACCGGCGTCCTGGTGGCCGAGACCGGTCTGGCCGTGCTGGCCGTGGCCAACACCGGTCAGCAAGCCGTCGCCGTGGTCATCGCTTCTGCCATCGCCTGGGCTCTGAGCACCACGATTTTCGCGCTGACGCCTGGTTGGAACCGGAAATACTTTTGGCGTGGATTGCCTTCCTTGCTGGCGCTCTTTTCCCTGGCGGGTCTGCCTGCCACCTTGGGGTTTATGGTCCGCTTTACCGCTTATAGTGGCCTGGAAGCGGATCTGCCGGCGCTGACCATCGCGCTGTTGGGGGAATCCTTTGTCATCGCGGCCCTCATCCGCCTGTGGCTGTGGGCCGAACCGCGCCCATTGCCGTCGCGCCGGCCGCTAGAAGCGGCTTACCTGCTCATCTTTGGCCTGGCAGCCCTCACCCTGATCCTATCCGGGCTATCGCCCCAGTTCTTCGCCGGGCGGGGCCAAGACACCATGCTGTCCAGCTTGACCGACTTGATGCGCCAGGGCGGCGTCGCCGGATGGGCGGGCTGGGCATTACCCCTCGTCGCCGGCGTCACACTCTTTTTAGCCGGGGAAGGATTACGCCAGCGATTGGAAGCCAGCTGGCGTGGCCTGGGCGCCTTGTTGCGGCTCGAGTGGGTTTACGGGCTGTTTTACATGATCATGCGCCAAGCGGCGCACCTGATAAGGGGCACGGCCAGCGTGATTGAGGGTGAAGGCGCGTTATTATGGACCGCGGTCTTTTTGCTGCTGATTCTGCTCTACATAACCGGCAATGGAATATAGACGGATGAAATTGACGATTCTAACGCTCATCGGAGATATAAAGTATGCCAGGCGTGATTGAACTTGTCGAAAGGTTATCAATCTTTATCACGACGCCGGCTGTCGTGGCAGTGATGTTTACGGCCGGCACGATGGTGGTGATCAAGGACTGGCGGGCGTCGTTGTTTGCGCTGATCATCCAATACGTCATCGTCGGACTGTTGCTGACCGGCGCGATCCGGATGGAACTGGCCGTGACTAAAACTCTCGTCGGTGCCATCCTGTGCCTGATCTTGTACATGACCGCCCGCCGCGTCAACTGGGGTCAACCGCTGGTCTTGCCACCCGCCGAAACGCCCGAGGCAGACCAGGAAAAAGTGGACACCCCCCCCCAAAGGTGGACGCTGCCCACGGAATTGCCTTTTCGTTTTTTCTCCGCCCTGCTAGTGATGGCAGCCGCTTATAGCGTCGCTTCGTCTTTTACACTACCCGACGTCAGCGAAACCATCAGCCTTGCAGTATACACTATGGCTGCTCTGGGATTACTGGCGATGGGATTGACCGACGAGCCCCTAAAAGCCGGCCTGGGGCTGTTGACTTTTGTCTCGGCTTTCG
>CAZSJU010000283.1:0-4836 GCA_964607235.1 uncultured Anaerolineae bacterium
ACCGGAGCGTGACGCCGACGCGCGACCCGTTCAACGTTCTGGAACCCCAGGCTCTTGTAAAGCGCGTGGGCTGCCTGGTTATCCTCGCGCACTTGCAGGGCGATCCACGCGCCGTTGTGACGCTTGGCCAGGTCCACCGCGGCCTGCATCAGCGCCCGTCCGATCCCTCGACCTTGCCAGTTGGGATGGACGGCGACGTTGCTGATCAACCATCCCCGCCGAAAGGGATAGATGCGTCGCGCCGAGGCCGTGCCGATGACCTGCTCCCCGTGGGTCCAGACGAACCCCGGCATAAACCCTTCGCTGGGTGGGTTAAAGCTATCTAGCAGGGCGACAAAAGGCGCCAAGAGGGTGGGCAGTCGCATGCTTTGTAAGGCGTGCCGCGACTCGGCGTCCAAGTTTTCGCCAAAGGCAACTTGAATCAGTTCCAGCACCTGACCCAAATCTCGCGTCAGGCTGAGGGGGCGGAGCCCCTCTATGGCAGAGGAGGGATGAGCTGTATCTGCGACCAACGTTTACCCTTCCATTGCTTCTAACAATTTGGCAGCCTCGTCGGCAGTGATTTTGCCGTCCTCGACCATCTTGAGTACCTGCATCCGCTCGGCATCGGTCATGGATTCGGAGGCCGGGCTGGTAGAGGGTGAGACGCCTCCTATGCGGGCCCAACGCCGCTGCGCTCGTTCTGCCTTGAGGCGCGCGCGTTCCGCCACTTGCTCAGCCTTGCGCCGCGCTTTTTCCGCCTCTTGCTCTACTTTGCGCCGGATGGCTTTGTGGTCGATGCTGCCGAGGTGGGCTGTCAGTTGTGCGTTCATACGCTCCATCTGTGCTTCAATGTTGCGCTCAATTTCCTCAGCCATAGACTCTAGTTCAATGTCAATGTCCTCGTCGATGTTAAAGCTAAAGACAAAGGATGCGCCGTTGGATTTGCTGCGAATAGAGATGTCACCGCCCGCGTTGATTTCGACATTCGCTTCGCCGTCCCCTATGCGGCCGCGCAGTGATCCCGGATCGGTTTCAAGCGTGCCCCAATCTACTTTATGATGGATTTCGCCGCCAGCGCCGAGTTGCAAGTGCGCGCTAGCCTGGGCGGGGAGTTTGATGTCGGCGTCCCCTCCGGTCGTGAGTTGATAGTCACGACCAGAAGTAAAATCAGTCTTGAGCACGCTGTCGCCGCTCACCGTCGCCTGCAATCCACCTTCCAGATAAGAGGCGACCAAATCGCCGCTGACTTTGCTGAACAGCAATCCTTCTATGCCGCGCACGGCCAGATCGCCGTCTACGCGCTCCAGGCGCAGGTCTCCTCCGACCGAACGCGCGCGTGCGTCTCCATGGACGTGTTTGACGGTCGTTGGCCCGACTTCTTTGAGCACCACGTCTTCGTGGACCTGCTCAGCCGCGATGGGGCCATCAATGCGCCGGACGCGCAGGTTGCCCTTGACTTCTTCTAGTGTGAGGCTGGTGCTTTGTGGGCAACCAATTTTGCAACGCGTGCGCGCTGTGATGGTAAAGCGTTCGCCTTCCCGCTCGACCGCTAGATCTCCTTCATCCCCGTACGCTTTGATGGCGACCTCACCGCCCCGCCCACCATTGATGTCCAGGTCTCCCTGACATCTGACGGTCAAGTGCGGCGTGTTGGACACTTGAAAGCGTTGTATTTTCATCACAAGCTCCTCTCTGTTTTTGGCACGTCGTATCCGGTTTAGCGCCCCTGTAGCAGTTCGACGGCTTTTTCTGAGGAAATTCGACCCTGCGCCAAATCTTCAAGGACGGCGCGACGCTTGGACTCGTCTGGCGTCGGCTCTTCTTCGCCAACCTCGTAACCCAAAGCGCGGATCACGTCGTGCAGGCGGCTGCGCACCGTGGGATACGAGATGCCCAGTTCTTGTTCCACGTGGGTGATTTTACCTTCGCAGTGGATGAATGTTTCGATAAAGCTGAGCTGCTCTGGCGTCAGTTTGCGCAAGTTGCCCAATTCGAAATGACCTTCCAGGGTGGTGTCGCAGTTGCGGCAGTGTAGTCGCGTCACGATCAAGTCATCCTGGCATATGGGGCATTGACCAATCACGGCATACATTATTTCGCTCCTTGGTTATTTTATGATTCTTGTAAATTTTACCCCAACCTTTCAAATTTGTCAAGAGGCGATATTGATATTTATTACTGACTTGTTGTAATTATTAATATTCGGATTGATTTTTATGAGACGTGATGGTCGATGAGACGGGCTGGCAGCCGGCGTGGGTGGAAAAAAAAGTCGGGCGACGAGGGGCGTTCAGGGGGGAATTTACATTTTCTTAAGGCTAGGTGACGCGTATCTGATTGCAGAAAGCCGTGGAATGTAGTACAATAAACACGGGTATCAATTATAAGAGGGTTTTTCGACCCCCTGTGCCCAAAAGAGTGATTAAGGCATGAAGACCAAGCTGTTATTCTTGCTCAATGGCATACTGGTTTTGGGCGTTTTTCTAGCCTTTCCGGTCTTTGCCCAACAACCCGCGATATACTGCGAAAATAGTAGTGCTGATTATTTTTCAGAGACAAGCCATAATGTTTGTGGCGCGTTTTTTGATTTCTTTGACGCGCGCGGCGGTCTTGAGATTTTTGGATACCCGCTCACAGAGGCATTTGTCGATGGGGAAGGCCGGACGGTACAGTATTTTCAGCGCGTACGCATGGAATATCATCCAGAGAATCCCCCCGAATACCAGGTGCAATTGGGGTTGTTGGGGGACGTTTTTGCGCCGTCTGAGCAAAAGGCGCGGATTCCGGCCTCCCAGATTCCTAGCTCCAATGATCGGGAGCGGCGCTATTTCCCCGAGACGGGACACACCGTCGGGCTTGGCTTTTTAAAGTTTTATGACGAAAATGGTGGGCTGGATAACTTTGGTTACCCGGTCACTGAGTTTATTTTGGAGAACGGCCGCTTTGTGCAGTATTTCCAACGCGCGGTGATGGAATGGCGTCCTAACCAGGGTCGCATTGCTCTGCAGGATCTGGGTCAGATGTGGATTGACCAGCACAAGGTTCTGCAAGGGGAAACTGCCCCGGCCCGAGAGTTCATGCCTGGTGATGAGGGCGTCACACAAACCGTTCCCTCTGTCACTTCTCTGCACGCCACAGCTTCGGTGCGCGACGCTTTCACAGGCCGGGGCGGATACCAGACCGTTTGGGTTTACGTCTATGATCAAAGTGGTGAACCTGTGCAGGGCGCTGAGGTACAGTTGTACGTGCGTTATCTTTCAGGTGATCGCATCTTTGACAAGAACACGGACCCGCGCATCCCCCCGACCGACAAAGCTGGACACACTCAAATCACTTTCGAGTTGGGCCGCCCCCAGAGCGGGCGATTGGTCTTGATCGACGCCTATGTGAACTATCAAGGCGTCGAAACCAAGGCGCAGACTTCGTTTTTCCCCTGGTGGTGATTTTGACAGGCGAGACAGCCGCTGTGATGTCGCAGCGGCTGTTTTTAGTTGTCAGGCTTTATTCTAGCTCAGTTTCTTCTGGCTCCTGATCTTCCCAGCCAATGATCCAGACGCACAGACCGGCCAGCAGGACCGTCGCGATGACTAGCGCGAGCATCTGCGCGGTTTGCAGGCCTACGTTTCTGGCCGACCAGAGCAAGATCACAACCATGCCGCTTGCCAGGACGAACCAGGCAGTGAGTTGTGGGTGGCGTTGCACCCACTCGAGAATTTTGTCCAATTTTACCTCCTCCTACATCGGCCGCAAGACCAGGTCCTCGCGCAGCTTTTTCAGCAACGCGTAGCGGTTTTGCCCCTCGGCCTCTCGGACGGTTTCTTGCCAGACGCGAGGCAAAACATCTAGTTGGGGCCGTTCATAGCCACAGCTTTGATAAAACTCGAGTGTCCGGGGGGAGATGTGTTGCGGCACAAAGAACATGCTGGCTTCGCATTGCAGTTCCCGCGCCGCTTCTTCTATGTTGTCCATCAGCGCTTTGCCGGCTGAGGGCAGTAGCTCTGGCGGGAACACCAAAAAGTCATCGATGCGCGCCACCAGGTTTTCCGCTCGCCAGCCGGACAACCCGACAATCTTGTCGTCGGCGTCTCTGACCAGCCATAGCCCTTTGGTGCTAAACCTTTCGACCACCGACGCGTTGTCGATGGAAACGCGCCCCCGCGTCGCTGCAGTGACAAATTCGGCAATGGCCTGGGCGTCTGAGGGTCTGGCACGATACACGTTAAATGTTTCTGACTTGCCCATAACTTCTCCTCACGTGAATGGATTGCCAAGCGGCTCGGACTTTATTCAGGGTTTTGATTTTCTCTCCTGACGTATCGATCACCACGTCAGCCAGGCGGATTTTGGCGGCCTGGGGCGGTTGGGCTATGACGCGTACCTTGGCCTCTTGATAGCTGAGCGAGCGGCCTTTTATCAGGCGCTCAATCTGTTGTTCCGGCCGACAGGTCGTCACCCACAAGGCCTGGCAGGAGCGATGCCACCCTGCTTCGATCAGTTTGATCGCCTCTATCACGACGACGGCTGTCTCGGCCGCACTGACACGCTGATTGACGCGGGCGGCCACCGCGGGGTGCATGATCGCTTCTAGCTGCTCCAAGGCAGCAGGGTCATTAAACACGATGCCGGCCAGGCGTTGGCGATTGACGCTTCCTTCACTATTGACAACATCAGCGCCAAAGCGAGCGGCGATTTGCGTCACGATGCTTTGATCGTCGCGTAAAACTTGATGGGTGACGTGATCTGCATCAATCACCGTCGCCCCGAGCTCGGTCAGCATCGCGCCCACGGTGCTTTTGCCGGTAGCGATGTTGCCGGTCAAACCGATCAGATAGCCGGGCCTTGATGGTTCGGCGC
>CAZSJU010000284.1:0-4821 GCA_964607235.1 uncultured Anaerolineae bacterium
ATTATATCACCCACGCGGCGCCGGAAGCGTTTCAGCCGATGAAGGCCAACTTTGGCTTGATGATGCCCCTGTCGCCGTTGGTCAAGCACAAGCGAGAGCGCTATCGCGCCTATGCAGAACGTGCGATGGATGCATTGACTCGATGGACGAATGACAAAGAGGAACGAAAATGAGCGACGGGCTCTCTAGCCAGGCCAAAAAATTACGCGCCAGCTCTTTTCTGGCCCGGTGGCTGAAACAGCAAGAGAGCATCATCGTCCCACCCTGGATCGGCGCCATTCAGGAGCAACAAGACCAAATCCAACGGGCTACCCCGCGCTCAAAGCGGATGGAACATGCCCAGTTGATCCAGTTTTTTGATGGCATCATCGCGGCGGCGCGTACCGGGACCGTCGACGAGCTAGACGTCGCCATACGGGAGCTGGTAGCCGAGCGGCTTGGGGTAGGGTACGGGTTGACCGATTTTTTGCGGGTCGCTGACGAACTCAAGGGAGCCATCTGGCAAGTGGCCCAGGATATGCTTTCGCCCGAGCAGACGCTCTCGGCCCTGAAATTGTTAGAACCTATTTTTGCGCATAGCGCTACCCAGTTGGCCTGGTTGTCCAGCCGTGCCGCGCAGGCTCATCTGCAAGAAGAGTTGGCGCAGAGCCGCTGGACGTTGGACAAGCTGGACCGTACCAAGTCGAATTTTATCAACATCGCCGCTCACGAACTCAAGACGCCACTGACCCTGGTCCAGGGTTACACTGCCATCTTGTATGAAGAGTTGGCCCAAAAACCGGATTTTAAAGAGATACTACGGGGCCTGGAGAATGGCATTGGGCGCTTGCAATCTATTATTCAGAACATGATTGACGTGTCATTGATCGACAGCGATGTGCTGACATTGTCCTGGCAACAGGTCTCTTTGCTAGACATTGTTCGTCTGGTCATTGAGGACCTGGAACGAGAGGCCTCGGGTCGGCGCCTTACCATTCAGATCCAGCGCTTCCCGGACAAATTGAAGGGCATGTACCTGGATTCTCACCGCATATACCAGGTCTTGAACAACCTGATCGGCAACGCTATCAAATACACCCCCGATGGTGGGACCATTACCCTCGGCGCCCGCGTACTGCAAGGCCGACAGGACCTCGAGTTCGTCGAGTTGGCGATCGCTGACACTGGCATCGGTGTGGCGCCCGAAGATATGCTGCACATCTTTGAAAAGTTTTACAGCCGTGGTGATATTAACCAACACTCGACCAGTAAGACCCAGTTCAAGGGCGGTGGCCCGGGCTTGGGGCTGACCATCGCCAAAGGCATCGTCGAGGCCCACGGTGGGCGTATCTGGGCCGAAAGCCCCGGCTATGACGAAACGCAACTGCCAGGTAGCACGTTTTGCGTCATGCTGCCCATCTACCACGAGTTACCCGAGCGCATTTCGGAGCGCTTGCTGGGGCTGGAGGAAACGGCCGAGGTAGTACAGACAGTCAAAAGTCCGGCTATGACAATAGAGCAAACAAAAATGGAGCAAACATAAAGATGCAACAGTCAGAACGACTATTACAATTTCCCCCTTATGTTTTCGCGGCCTTGGGTCAGCGCATTGCAGATATACAGGCCCAAGGCATTGACGTCATCCGGTTGGACATTGGTAACCCTGACTTGCCGCCAGCGCCTTTTATCCTGGAGGCGCTGCAAGCGGCGATTCACCGGCCAGACCAACACGGTTATGGCGGCTATTTTGGTCAGCCGGCGCTGCGTCAGGCTATGGCGACCTATTACCACAACCGCTTTGGCGTGGCGCTGGACCCCGACACGCAGGTGCTGCCGTTGTTGGGCACCAAAGAGGGCATCTTTAACCTGGCTTTGGCTTGGGTCAACCCCGGCGATGTGGTGTTGGTGCCCGATCCTGGTTATCCTACCTATGCTGCCGGGACGCGGATCGCCGAGGGTGAGGTCGTCACACTAGCGCTGCGGGCCGAGAACGGTTTTTTGCCTGACCTGGATGCCATCCCTGAAAAAGTGGCCCAGCGCGCCAGACTGTTGTGGCTCAACTTTCCCAACAACCCCACAGCCGGTCTGGCGTCCCTGGAATTTTTCGAGCGCGCGGTCGAATTTGCCCGCGCTCACGGGATTTTGTTGTGCCACGACGCGGCCTATGTGGACGTAACTTTTGACGGCTATCTCGCGCCCAGCGTGTTGCAGGTGCCTGGCGCTGCCGAGGTCGCCGTCGAGTTTAACTCGCTCTCCAAGAGCTACAACATGGCGGGTTGGCGCGTGGGCATCGCCGCCGGTCACCCCGCGGCGGTCGCTGCGCTGGGCCGTATCAAGAGCAACATCGACTCGGGCCTGTTCCTGGCGGTACAAGCTGCAGCAGCCCAGGCGCTCACCGGGGATCAAAGTTGGCTGGACGCGCGCAACGCGGTTTATCGCGAGCGGCGGGACCTGGTGATAGAGGCGTTAGACGCCATCGGCCTGGAGGCGCAGGTACCCCAGGCCACGCTCTATGTGTGGGCGCGGGTGCCGTCCGGCTATACCAGCGCCACATTTGCCGATCACGTGCTGCGCAAAGCCGCCGTCTCGCTGGCACCCGGAGACGCTTTTGGCATACATGGCGAGGGTTATGTCCGCCTCTCGCTAGGCCGGGACACCGCACGGGTGCGCGAGGCTATGGCGCGCATCAAACAACTGGGGTAAAAAAGTTTATAGGACGCAGAGCTCTGTAACCAATAACAGGAAAGGGTTAATCAATACGTGACAAAAGAAACAGTTTCTACTTATTCCGCCATAGAACGGGGTTTTTTGGTCGGCGCCGAGCTGAAAAGGCCAGGCGATAGCGAGACGACAGCGGCCTTGCCGATCGAAGAATCACTGGACGAGTTGGCTCAACTGGCTCGCACCGCCGGCATCGCGGTGGTTGGAAAGGAGACCCAACGGCTCAATCAGTACAATCCGGCCACCTTGATTGGCAGCGGCAAGCTGCAAGAAGTCAAGGAGCAGATGGCACAGGCCGCAGCCGACGTGCTCATCTTTGACCAAGAACTCTCTCCACGCCATCAGCGCGAGCTGGAAGAGGTGTTGGGGGAAGAGATCAAAGTGTTGGACCGCACGGCCCTGATTCTGGATATTTTTGCCCAGCACGCGCGCACGCGCGAGGGCGCGTTGCAGGTCGAGCTGGCGCAATACGAGTACCGCCTGCCACGGCTCACCCGCCAGTGGACACACCTGGCGCGCCAGGCCGGCGGTGGCGCTGCGCGGGGTGGGGCGGGGGGCGTTGGGCTGCGCGGACCGGGCGAGACGCAGCTCGAGGTTGACCGGCGCGAGATCGGCCGGCGCATCCAGTACATCAAGGCCGAATTGGACAAAGTGCGCGCCCATCGCGGGCGTCATCGTGCCCAACGGCGACGCTCTGGCGTCCCGGTCGTGTCCATCGTAGGCTATACCAACGCCGGCAAGAGCACGTTGCTCAACGCCCTGACCGGGGCTGACGTGTTGACCCAGGACCAATTGTTCGCCACGCTGGACCCCACCACGCGCCGCTGCGAATTGCCCAGTGGTCGCGAGGTGTTGTTAACCGACACGGTGGGTTTTATCCAAAAGCTGCCCACGCAGTTGGTGGCTGCCTTTCGCGCCACGCTGGAAGAGGTGGCCGAGGCCGACCTGTTGCTGCACGTGGTGGACGTGACGCACCCTCACGCCACGATGCAGGTCGAGGCGGTGGGCGAGGTGCTGCGCGAGCTAGAGGTAGACGATATCCCACAGGTCGTCGCGCTTAACAAGATCGACCGGTTTGAGGAGGGGCTGCCAGATGCGTGCGAAACCTGGCCTTTGGAGCGCTGCGTCTATATCTCGGCGCGCACCGGTCAGGGGCTGGACGCGCTGCTGACGCGCATCGAGGGGGCGCTGTATGAGGATATGGAACTAGTGCGCGTTATGCTGCCCTACAGTGTGGGCGAGTTGGTGTCGACCTTTCACGAGGAGGGCCACGTCCAAGAGGTTGAGCATCTACAAGAGGGCGTCTATATCACCGGCCGTCTGCCCAACCGCCTGCTGGACGCTTATCGCCCGTACGTGATGCATCCCGACGAACGACCACTGCTTGATGCGTCAGATGCCTGACGTGGCAGCAGAAACCAGGTTTTTACCAAAAACCTGGTTTCTTGATGGAATTATAACACAGTATATAGCACAAGAGGAGCGAGGCTGATGGAACAAGAAAGAGACCTGTCGGCGACCCTGGCTGAACAAGCGGGCCGTTTGACCAACTTTTTGGCGGACCGGCGCGGCGTGCCATTGTTGTTGGGCCTGCTGTTCGTGGTGCTGAACTTTATCTGCCAATTCATCCCCGCGCTGGGCTGGTTCGCCGACTATAACGTGTTGCTGCACCTGGGCCTGGTGCTGTCCATCAGCGGGTCATTGCTGTCGTCGGCATTGTAGGGCAGGGGAAAAGAACAAGATTGCCGGGATTAACGGATGATGGCGTCCAGGTCGTCATTCCGAGCAAGTGCCCTGTAGGCGCAGCCGGAAGGGCAGGCGTCGAGGAATCTCGTCCAGCGGGAGCAGCGGCCAGCTAGCCGGAGGGGGTGCTAAGAAAGCGCCTTTGCTTCGCATAGTATGAATTCTTATTAGAACGGACGTTCTTGGAAATCCACATCGTGAGATGTGGGAGCCTCACAGCCAGGCCAGGGTTTTGAACCACTGAATCACTGAAAGAAATGAGGTCACTGAAGGGCCGCTCGACGAGACTAGGAAAAGTAGCGGTTGGAACTGTGCTGGACAAGCTGTCAAATACCGCACGACTGACGTCGTGGGTTTGATTTTAGCAGAGTCGCCGAG
>CAZSJU010000285.1:0-1727 GCA_964607235.1 uncultured Anaerolineae bacterium
ACAGACCCCAACACAGGTCGCCGCGGCCTTGCCTGACCTGCCCGCCAGCCAGGTTTATCGCGCCACGCAGCAACTGGCCCGGCTGGGCCTGCTCAGCCCCTTAGATCAAGCCCCCATCCACTGCGCTGCAGGAGCTGTGAATTCACCCCACACCCTCACCGCCTGGCTGCACGTCACCAACGCGTGTAACCTGCGTTGCACGTATTGCTATCTGGAGAAATCGGCTGCAGAGATGGACATATCCACCGGGCGCACCGCCGTTGAGGCCGTATTTCGCGCGGCCGTGCGCCACCAGTTCCGGGCCGTCAAGCTCAAGTACGCCGGCGGGGAGCCGCTGCTCAACTTTGGCCTGGTACGGACACTCCATGAGCACGCCCGCCGCCTGGCGGACCGGACCGGCCTGGCCCTCAGCGCGGTGGTGCTCAGCAACGGCGTGGACCTGAAAGACGCGGTCTTGGACTGGCTATGCGCGAACGGTACGCGACTGATGGTATCCCTGGACGGCATCGGCGCGGTCCACGACGCGCAACGCGTCTTTGCCGACGGGCGCGGCAGCTTTGCCCACGTGGCGCGGAGCATCGACCGCGCGTTGGATAGGGGGGTACGTCCCTATTTGTCCATCACCGTCACCGCCCACAACGTCGATCACCTGGCGCCGGTCGTGCGTTTCGCCCTGGCGCGTGACCTGCTCTTCAACCTCAATTTCTATCGCGAAACCGCGGGCACGCTTGCCCAAACCGCGCTACAAGCGCAAAATCAACGCCTCATCGCCGGCATGCGCCAGGCTTTTGACGTCATCCAGGCTCGTCTGCCCCAAGGTAACGTGATGGGAGGATTAGTGGACCGCACCAGTCTCAACACGCCCCACAACTATCCATGTGGCGCCGGGCGTAACTATCTGGTCATCGACCAGCAGGGGCAGGTCGCCCGCTGTCAAATGCAGATCCAACACCCTGTCAGCGACATATGGGCCGGCGACCCCTTGACGGCCGTCCGCGAACACCCGGACGGGTTCCAAAACATACCGGCTCAAGAGAAACAAGGCTGTCGAGACTGTCCATGGCAAAATTGGTGCGCCGGGGGATGCCCACTCTTGACCCACAAAGCCAGGGGACGCAACGACGGGCCATCGCCTTATTGTAGCGTCTACAAGGCGTTGTTGCCCCAAGTATTGCGTATGGAGGGGTTAAGGTTGCTAAAATGGGGCACACCCGTCGCCTGAAATCTATTCCACCATCAACCCGAGGGGAAGCGATCTTGCTTCCCCTCTTTTTATTTTGCCGTGAGGTTGGTGTGAGAAAGCCTCAAGATAGACACATAGCATCGTGTAAGGTCCAAGTAAGCCAGATGCAAGCGTGCGGCAGCTCTAAAAGTCTATAATAGGGTCAGGTTCGAGATGGACGGATTAACAACTTGAAGGAGGTAAGCGATGTTAGTAATACTTTTGGCTGCGATTGTCATCGGTTTTGTGTGCCACGGGGCGGCCAATGTCAGCCACGGCATGGGCGATGAGTGCGAAGCAGTAGACATCGTTGACGGATTTGGCATGTTGATCATCATCCTGGCCCTCTTTACCCCCTTGGCTCTGCTAGCCCTATGAACGTGCAACTGCCCGGAATTGGAGAGCGTCCATGAACACTTTAATCTGGATCACCGTGATTGTCGGCACCTTTTGCATAGCGGGCCGCACACATTTTTCCGCCTGCCGCGTGCCGGTACGGGTGCGC
>CAZSJU010000285.1:1827-4793 GCA_964607235.1 uncultured Anaerolineae bacterium
AGAACCGACCGGTTATGCAATAGCTGGTCGGTTCTTACTTTACACTATTCCTCGCGTCACCCACGCCAGCAGCTCGGCCGTCGGCACGAGCAGCAGTTGCGCGGCCAGCGTGCCGAACAACCGGCCGCCGACTTGCCACACCACCACGTTGCTCACGTCGCCCGTAGGCCGCTGCCCGCGTACCGCCTGGTCGGTCACCAACGCCGTGATGGGGTCGACCAGCAGCACCAGCAAGACCACGCCCACGCCGTTCAACAGCGGCGGCAGCGCGGTGGCTGTGCGCGCGCCTTCGGGGACCAGGGCGCTGGCGTATAGCGCGGACAATCCAGTCGTCGCGTAAATCGCCCCGACAACGACCGTGAGCAACAACCAGCGACGGGGCAGGCGCATGCGGCGCGCCCGGCCTACACTCCCACGCTTGGGCGGCTCGACGGTGTCCCGCAGGGCCACCACGCCCTGCACCGACAGGCCACGCACGATGACCCGCGGCAGAGACTCGCGCAGCTCGTAGGATTGTACGGCGCGCGCGATCCACTTGGACAACGAGGGGATGAGCAACGCGCCCAGGCCAACGCCCAGCGCCGAGGCCAATAAAATCAGGCGCAGCTCGCCCTCTAATTCAGAGACCGTCCCCGCCTGCACCGCCCGGTCGGCCAGACCGGCCACCAACGGCCCTTTGAGCGCGTTGGCCACGCGCGAGGACAGGGCCAATAAATTGTAAACCGTGCTGGATAGGGTCAACCGCCCGGTGCGCACGCCGGCCAACCGCGCCGCAAAAGCGCCCGTATCCACGATATAGACGACGACGGTCAATGCCAGGATAAAATACAGGGTCATTGATCCTTCAACGGCTTCAACTTGGCGAAACTGGCCAGCAAGCGCTTGATGCCCAACTCTTCAAACACGACCGTCACTTGCTCGTCGTCGCACTGCAGCTTGCTCTCGACGACAATACCCCCGCCAAACTGGGGGTGATGCACCCGTTGACCGGCGCGGAACTGGGGCTGGCGCGATTCTCTTTTCGACTCGCGTCGGGGACGCAAAGATGAACGCCAACGGCTCGCGTCAGACTGGGTCGCGCGCCGGCCAGACACGCCAGGGCGCCCCTTTAACAACTCTTTTGGAACGTCGTCGAGGAAACGCGAGGGGTCCGAGACATCCGATTGCCCACGGCTGGTGCGGCGAAAGGCGAGAATGAGATATAGCAGGTCTTTGGCCCGCGTGACGCCCACGTACATCAAGCGGCGCTCCTCGGCCATCTCTTCGGGATCATCAAAACTGCGTTGGTGGGGCAAGATGCCCTCTTCCAGGCCGGTGATAAAGACCACCGGAAACTCGAGTCCCTTGGCGGCGTGCAGGGTCAGCAACGTCGGCGCGTTCACGTCGTCGCTCAAATTGTCCACGTCCGAGACCAGGGCCACGTCGGCCAGAAATTCAGTCAGCGTCATATCCTCGTATTCCGCTGCCACGCCGCGCAATTCCATCAGGTTGTCCCAGCGCTCTTGCCCCTCTTCGGTGCCATCGAGGATATAAGAACGGTACTCGGACTGATCGAGCACCGCATCCATCAACTGCACCACGCTCGAGTGATCCGTCAGCGCCAGCCAGTCCTTCATCATCATCGCGAACGTCCCCAGGGCTTTGCGTGCCCGGGTGCCGAACGGAGACGCGTCCCGGCCTGACCGATCCAGCTCGCGCAAAATATCCCAGGCCGGGACCCCGCGCTTATCTGCGACCCGCTCCAACTGGCCCAGCGTCTTTTGACCAATCCCACGGGTGGGGGTGTTGATGACGCGCGCCAGACTGACGCTGTCCGTCGGGTTGTGAATCAAGCGCAAGTAAGCGAGGATATCCTTGACCTCACGGCGGGCATAAAAGCGGGTCGCACCGACCAACTTGTAAGGCAACCCGGCGCGGATAAACGCGTCCTCAAAAGCGCGGGACTGGGCGTTAGTGCGATACATCACGGCGCAGTCGCCATAACGCGCTGCCCCCCGCGCTTGCAAGCCCATAATTTGATCAATGACGTACTGTGCTTCATCGTTCTCATCAAAAGCCTCATAGGTCACGATCTTGGCCCCTTGGCCCCGCTCGGTAAACAGCGACTTGTCCACCCGATTGCGGTTATGGCGGATGATCGCCCGGCCCGTGTCCAGGATGGTCTGTGTAGAGCGATAGTTCTGCTCCAGAACGATCTGGGTCAGATTCTCAAAATCATCACGCAATCGAGAAATGTTGCGATAATCCGCACCGCGCCAGCGATAAATCGACTGATCCTCATCGGCCACACAAAAGAGGTTCCGCCAACGGGCCGTGAGCTGCAACACCAACACGTACTGGGCCATGTTGGTGTCCTGGAACTCGTCCACCAACACATAACGGTACTTTTCTTGATACTTTTCCAGGATATCGGGGTGGTCATCGAACAGGCGCGTGACCGACATCAACAAGTCATCAAAGTCAAAAGCGTTATTGGTGTGCAAGATGGCCTGATAACGCTCATAGACCCGGCGCACCACTTCTTCATAATAACTCTCCGGCTTGTACTCTGGGGGGCCGATGAGTTCGTTCTTGGCACGCGAGATGGCATTGAGGATGGCGCGGGGTCGATACTTTTTTTCGTCCAGGTTGAGCTCCCGCACCGCCTTTTTGACCACGTTCAACTGGTCACTGGTATCAAAGATGACGTAATCGCGGCTGATGCCCACGTGGGGCGCCTCACGCCGCAGGATACGCGCGCAAGTGGCGTGAAAGGTGCCCAACGTCAACTCGCCGGCCCGGCTGGCCCCCAGCAAGTCAACCAACCGCTCCCGCATCTCGCGAGCGGCCTTGTTGGTAAAAGTGACCGCCATAATGCGCCACGGGTAAACGTCGTGGTGGGTCACCAGATAAGCGACACGGTGCGTTAACACGCGGGTCTTGCCACTGCCCGGCCCGGCCAGCACCAGCACAGGGCCGTCGGATGC
>CAZSJU010000286.1:0-1869 GCA_964607235.1 uncultured Anaerolineae bacterium
CTGATCGTGACGCTGGCGGGCGGCATCCTGCTGATTAAAGCGCTGACCCGCCCCCATTCAAACGCCGTGCCTGACGACCTAGCCGGCGCCAAACAGTCGCGCCCACAGCGGCGGCCCCAACAGCAACACCCCGACGATCACGGATGTGAGCGCTGCCAACAGCACCGCACCCGCGCCTACGTCCTTGGCCACGGCGGCCAGGGGGTGCGGTTCAGGGCTACACAGGTCCACCGCGGCCTCTAGCGCCGTGTTAAACGCTTCGGCCACCAAGACCAGCCCCGCCACAAAGGCGATGGCGGCCCAATCGCGAGCTGGCAAACCTAGCCAGGCGCCCATGGCCACGACCGCCCCGGCAATGGCCAGGTGGATGCGCGCGTTGGGCTGGCTACACACGAGATAGCGCAAACCAGAGAGCGCGTAACAAAAACTGTCGCACAATCGCTGCATAACAGGTCCAGCGGGGAAAAACGCTAGTCTTCAGGCAACTTGGCGATAGACACGCCTAACCCGTCCAGGATTTCTGCCTGGGCCATCCACATCGCGGCCTTTTCGGCAGGCACGGCGTGATCATGCCCCAATAGATGCAACACACCGTGCACAGTCAGCAAGACCAACTCGGCATGGACCGGGTGGCGCGCCTCCCGCGCCTGCGCTGCCGCGCGCGGGAAAGAGAGGATGACGTCTCCCAGGTAACGCGGCATACCGGCAGGCAATGCCAAATCGTCTTCTTCCTCGTCCCCAAAAGAGAGCACGTCGGTGGTCGCGTCCACGCCACGGTAGGCGCGGTTAAGCCGGCGCACGGTCCCGTCGCCGGTGACGACCAGGGTCATAGCTACCAGAGCGGACACGTCTTGATGGCACGCCGTCGCGACCACCGCGCGCTCCAATACCTCGCCATCCACTTGATCAATGAAATCCTCATCAACTTGCACTTCTACTTGCACGGACGATGGTTTCACGGGTCTCCTCCACAGGCGCAGGTGCCTCAGCCTGGACCGGCGCCGGCGCGGATGCCTTGGGTTCCGGATACTCGATACGGGTATGATACAGCCCCTTGAGCGTATCGACAAAGGATTGTCGCACGAGCTGCAAATCACGCAACGTCAAGTTGCACTCGTTGAGTTGGCCCTGATCCATGCGGATCTTGATGGCCTTGTCCACCAACGCTTCCAGCTCGGTGACAGAACCGGGGCGCTTGGACTTGACAATCGCCTCGCTGGTATCCGCCAGCATGAGCAGCGCCGTCTCGCGTGACTGGGGCTTGGGGCCAACGTAGCGAAAAAGACGCTTGTCGACCTTGCTGGCGTCTCCCCCCGCCGCCTCGACCGCCTGGTGATAGAAAAAACTGATCAGACCATCCCCATGATGCTCACTGATAAAAGCCCGCACCTGACTGGGTAAACGGTGACGCTTGGCCAGGTCCAACCCATCGAGCACGTGGCTGCGGATGATCTCGGCACTGGTATAGGGATCCAGACGGTCGTGGGGATTGACGCTCTCGATTTGATTCTCGGTGAAAAAATGGGGGCGCATTGTCTTGCCAATATCGTGATAAAAGGCGCCGACGCGCGTCAGCAACGCGTTAGCTCCGATATACTCGGCAGCCTGCTCGGCCAGGTTGGAGACGATCAAGGTGTGATGATAAGTGCCCGGCGCCCGCGTCAATAGCCTATGCTGCAAAGGGTGCGAAGGTTGCGCCAGTTCGAGCAGTTGCAAGGCGGTTACAACGTCGAACAGGCTGCCCACGACAAAAAAGACAGCCAACGTCAAGCTGGCAGCCAACGCCCCATTCCCCAGCCCCACGGTGACGAGCGTCAGCAAGCCAATTGGATCGGTCTCTCCACCCGGCAAGCGAAAGATCAATACCAC
>CAZSJU010000286.1:1969-4793 GCA_964607235.1 uncultured Anaerolineae bacterium
TAGGACAATACGGCACGTCCCGGCACCATGAGGTTGCCCATCACTATAAAGGCGACGAACAAAAAAGCTACCAGGGCCACGTTGCGCGTGCGCCCCACCAGCAGGTCGGGTTGGTAGCGCGCCAGCGCCAGTCCCAGGACGACCGTGGTCAGCAAGATCAACATCAGCGCCGCGCCCACGTCGCGCCAGTCAATATCATGTTGCAACAACCCCATCGCCTGCAGGGCTTCCAGGTCCAACTTGGTAATCGTGTCGCCTTCGCGCAGCACAATTTCGCCCTTGTTGTATTCGTTAGGGACCGGGCTAACCTGGTCCCGCGCGGCCTGGCGGTCAGTCTCGGTTTCTGCAGTATTGACAAACGTGTTGGGGACCAACAAACCCTGTACCAGGGAGCTGATAACAGCGACCTCTTGGTCGTTCATGCGCTGCACATCCACCAAGGTGGGCACGTCAGCGCGTGCTCCCGCCAGCTCACCCTCACGGATGCTGACACGCATAGCCAGAACCAACACCCGCACGACCTCATCGCGCACCTTGGTCCACTGCAAATCGCTCAGGTCCAGGATTTGCCGGATCTTGCCGGACGTCAATATTGAATTTAGCTCGGGGTCAGTGATGGCTTGCACCCAGGCGACGCGCTGCGTCGGCGTCGCATAGGCATCCTCGCGCACAGAGGTGATGTAGGAAAGAATTTCCTGCGCGCGGGCCACTTGTCGGCGCGCGACCCGCGTCTCGGGCGGATCATATACTTCTTCCGCCGACGCCGCAGCTAGCTCTTTGGCCCTTTCGGTCTCAATCTGGCTAATGTACTCTAGACGACGCGGCGCCCGGATATCCGCGCGGGCCACGTCGCCGACCTGGTACGTCACCTGGCCTGTCGGCAAAAGAGGGAAAATGAGCAAAACCGTCAACGCCACCACAAAGGCCACGCCCAGCAAAACCATGCGCGCCCTGGCCCAACGTTGCCTTTGGACTTCCCCTCGACCATTTTTGAGTCGATTGCTCACAAAACTCGCTCCATAGGGATAACGACAATGAGGGAGCGTTAAGACAAGCTCCCTCATGAACGAGCAATATAGAGATGACCTCTAACGATTCAACAACTCGCGCACCACCTGACCGACGAGTTTGCCGTCCGCCTGACCTTTCAACTGTGGCATCAAGGCACCCATCACCTGCCCCATCTGGCGCGGGCTCGTGGCGCCCATCTCAGCGATGACCTGGTCAGCCAAATCAGCAATCTCTTGGCGGCTGAGCTGTTTCGGCATATATGCCATCAACACTTCTAGTTCGGCACGTTCAGAGGCAGCCAACTCGGGCCGAGACACTTGTGTCAACTCTTCAAGCGTCTCACGGCGTCGCTTGACCTCTTTATGCAAGATGTCAGCAATGTCCGCTTGGTCCAACTCTTTTTGGAGCTCGATTTCCCGGTTTTTAATCTCGGCCAGCGCCATACGCAACGTGCGTTTCCGCACCTCATCCTTCTCACGCATAGCGCTCTTGAGATCGTCTCGTAGCTGTTTTTTTAGGGTCATTATGCCTTCCCAGACAGAAAGCAACAAGCGACCCTACACCGCCCGTAGGTCACCTGCACTCTGCGAACTTGCCGCCCCAACGCACCGGGCGGCAGCGATCACGAAAACATCAACCTGCTTGTATAGCTAATCGTAGCTGTGATTCGACTTGCGCGTTTGCCGCCGACTCTTGCGGAGTTTGGCCGCCTTTTTGCGCTTGCGAATGACGCTCGGCTTTTCAAAAAAGCGACGACGACGCGCCTCGGACAACACGTGGTCGGTCTGTACTTTTTTCTTGAATCGCCTCAACATGCTTTCAAAACTATCGCCATCCTGGTCAAAAACTCTCGTCACCCTTTATCCTCCCTATCGTCAATGGGTTACCAAGCTCAAAGAGTTGTGCGCCATTATAACCGCCCTGTGAGTTGTTGTCAAATGGAAATTCGACCACGCTCATATGCGCGCCAATGACACACCAGCGTCATGAGCGGACCGGCCGCTTTTTCGTCCGGTCAAGGTAACACAGGCACGCCCCAGACACCGTGCTTGGCGGTCCTGACCAGTCGCGTGGGCGTGATACGGTTAGCCAGGTTCGCCGCACACGACGCCGTCACGGACAAATAGTTGTCTGTGAGACCATGCCACACGTCCTCCCCATGCCAGGTCTCCCACAACACGGGCAAAGTGTGTCCCAGGAACCGGTCCCGGAAGCGGTGCGCCTGGCGCGCGCCCAGTCGCCGCATCACCCGTGCCCGCTCAGCCTTGACCGGCGCGGGCACCGGGTCCGGCATGCGCGCCGCAGCCGTCCCTGGCCGGGGCGAATAGGGAAAGACGTGCAAACGCGCAAAATCCAGCGACTCGACCAGCGCATAGCTGGCCTGAAATTCCGCCTTGGTCTCGCCGGGAAAGCCCACAATGAGGTCTGTGGTCAGCGCCAGGCCGGGGATGCGCGCGCGGGCCGCGTCAACCAACGCGCTAAAGTCAGCGGTAGTAGCACGGCGGCCCATGCGGCGCAAGACTGCATCGCAACCGCTCTGCAGCGGCAGATGGAGCTGGCGGCACAGCCGGTTGTCGGCCCACAGGTCAAAAAAGTCAGGCGACAGATCCCACGGCTCTAACGACGACAGGCGCAGGCGCGGGACGTCGGTCTCGGCCAGCAAGGCCGAGACCAGCGCGTGCAACCCGTCTCTTTGCGCCAGGTCGTGGCCATACGCGCCCAGGTGCACGCCGGTCAGGACGATTTCCTGATAACCGGCCGCGACCAGGGCGCCCGCCTCAGCGATGACCTCCGCTCGGGGGCGGCTGTGGGC
>CAZSJU010000287.1:0-2346 GCA_964607235.1 uncultured Anaerolineae bacterium
AGCGTTTACGGTTTCGTCGGCCACATTGACCCCCAGACCAACTACCTGGTCTGTCCCACGATGACCAAAGATATCTGGGCAAGTTGCCAGGTGCCGGACAAGGACATCGTCTTTAAAGAGTTTGGTGGGCTGTGGGGATGGGTGCTGGAACATCGCGAGCCGTTGCTGACCAACGACCTGACACAAGAGTCGCGGTCCACAGGGACGCCTCCCGGACATATCCCCATCCAGCGCTTTCTCTCCGCGCCGGCGCTGATTCAAGGCCAGTTGGTGGGCCAAATCGCGCTGGCGAACGCGCCCCGCGACTATACCGAACGAGAGCTGATATTGGTGAAACGGCTGGCCTCGCTATACGCCCTGGCCATACAACGCAAACGGGCCGAGACGGCGTTGCAAGAGAGCGAGCAAAAGTTCCGCAGTGTCGTCGAACAATCGAGCGACGGCATTGTGCTGATCAATGAGCAAGGCGCCATCATTGAATGGAACCGTGGGCAAGAAGAAATTAGCGGCTTGGCCCAAGCGGACGTCATCGGCCGGCCCCTGTGGGAAGTACAATTTCAAATCGCGCCTGACGAGCTACAGACACCTGCCACCCACGAACAACTCGAACACATCGTGAACGAGCTCTTACAAGAGCGCGAGGCGCCCTGGCTCCATCAAATCGTCGAAAATCAGGTCCAACGCCCTGATGGGACGCGTCGCACGACCCAATCTTTGATCTTTCCTCTGGAAACGGAACACAGGTTTATGGTCGGCAGCATCACGCGCGACATCACCGCAAACAAAGCTGCAGAACAGGCACTACAAAAAAGCGAACGCCGCTTCCGCGCCGTCTCAGAGCTGACCTCCGACTATGCCTACGCACTGCGCGTTTCCCCCAACGGTACCTTTGTGTGCGAATGGGTCACCGAGGCGTTCTCGCGCATCACCGGCTTTACACTCCAAAAGATAAAAGCGTCCGGTGGCTGGGAACAACTCGTCCACCCGGCGGACCGGAAAGCTGCACAAAAACGCAAGAGCCGGTTGCTCGCCAACCAGGCAGACGTCCGCGAACTGCGCATCGTGACCCAAGACGGCCAGGTGCGTTGGATACGCGACCACCGCAAGCCGGTGTGGGATCAACATTGTGCCCGCGTGGTGCGTATCTATGGCGCCGCCCAAGACATCACGGCGCGCAAACAAGCCGAAGCCACCTTGGAAGGCCTGCGCCAACAACACGAATTGATCCTGAAAGCGGCCGGAGAAGGCATTTATGGCCTGGACGCCCAGGGCCACACCACCTTTTTAAACCCGGCCGGCGAGCGCCTCTTGGGCTATACGGCTGACGAGATCCGGCGCATGCCCCATCACGACCTGATACACCATTCGAGACCTGATGGGACGCCCTATCCTCACGCCGAGTGTCCGATTTATGCCACGCTCCAAGACGGCATGACCCATCACGTGGACGACGAGGTATTCTGGCGCAAAGATGGCAGCAGCTTTGCCGTCGATTATACCAGCACCCCCATCGTCAAGGACGACGAAATCGTGGGGGCGGTCGTTACCTTCCAAGACATCACCGAACGCGTGCAGACTGAAACGGCGCTGGCAAAACAGGCCCAAGAGCTAGCCCGTTCCAACGCCGAACTGCAACAATTCGCATACGCTGCGTCGCATGACATGCAAGAACCGCTGCGTATGGTCACCAGCTATCTGGGACTGATAGAACGACGCTACAAGGGAAAACTAGACGCCGACGCCGACGATTTTATCAACTATGCCGTGGATGGTGTCCGGCGCATGAGCGCGCTGATCAACGACTTGCTGACCTTTTCCCGGGTGAATACCCGTGGCAAAGCGTTTGCACCCACCGATAGCAAAATGACCCTGGAGCGGGCATTGTCCAACTTGAAAATCGCCATCGAGGAACGCCACGCCGTCGTGACCCACGATCCATTGCCCGTGCTAATGACCGACGAACCACAACTGGTCCAAGTCTTTCAAAACTTGATCAGCAACGCCATCAAATTCCAGACCAAGCACAACCCCCCCCAGGTCCACGTCTCGGCCCAACGCGACAAGGACAATTGGATTTTTGCCGTGCGCGATAACGGCATCGGCATAGATCCCCAGCACCACGAACGTATCTTTGAGATGTTTCAGCGCCTGCACACCCGCGACGAGTACTCGGGCACAGGCATCGGGCTGGCCATTTGTAAAAAGATCATCGAGCGCCACGGGGGGCGAGTTTGGGTTGAATCTGAACCTGGAAAAGGGTCAACGTTCTACTTTACCATTCCCAACGAGGTGAAAAGTGATGGATTCGACAAGCTCACCACAGGTGGATTCGACAAGCTCACCACA
>CAZSJU010000287.1:2446-4775 GCA_964607235.1 uncultured Anaerolineae bacterium
TGGATTCGACAAGCTCACCACAGGTGGATTCGACAAGCTCACCACAAACTGCTCTTCATGACACAAAAGCGATACAAATTCTGCTCGTCGAAGACAATCCCGGAGACGTGCGGCTAACACAAGAAGTCCTCAAAGAAGCCGTGGTGCCTAATCGCATCCACGCCGTCAGGACCGGCATCGAAGCGCTGGCTTTTCTCAGACGCCAAGGCCAATACAGCGACGCGCCCCGTCCGGACCTCATCCTGCTAGACCTGAATCTGCCTAAAAAGAGCGGACATGAGGTGTTGGACGAGATCAAGACAGATGAAAGACTGAAACGTATCCCGGTCGTGGTGCTGACCACCTCTTCAGCCGATCAAGATATCACTAAAGCTTACGACGCGCACGCCAACTGCTATATCACCAAACCCATTGACCTGAACCAATTTCTCAAGGCAATGAAAGCTATCGAAGAATTTTGGTTCACCGTGGTCAAATTGCCGCCGGAGTGAAAAAAAAGATGGACGACAAACTCAAAGTGCTGCTCATCGAAGACAATCCCGGAGACGCGCGCCTGATCAAAGAGATGTTGACCGAGGCCGGGGAAGCGACATTCGAACTAGAACAAGTGACCCGTCTGTCAGAGGGTCTGGAACGGTTAACCCGAGATGACTTGGGCTTGATCTTGCTAGACCTTTCACTGCCTGACAGCCGCGGGTTGGACACTTTTATCATGGTCCACTCGGTGTCCGCTCAGGTGCCCATCATCCTGCTCACGGGGTTGGATGACAAGGAACTGGCGCTGCAGGCGATGCGACAAGGAGCGCAAGACTATCTGGTCAAAGGTCAAGTAGACAGCCATTTGCTGGCGCGTGCTATGCGCTACGCGATCGAGCGCAAGCGGGTCGAAGAGGCATTGCGTGAGTCGCAGAGCCGCTATCGTACGCTATTTGACAGCGCCAGCGACATGATTCTCATCTCAGATTTGACCGGACAGCTCTTGGAGGTGAATCAGGTCGCCTGCGAGCACCTGGGCTACACACACAAAGAGCTATTGCACATGAACATGACAGGCCTGGCTACACCCGAACACGCCGCCCTCATGCCTACCCACCTCAACCAGATACAACAACAGGGCCACTCGTTTTTTGAAACCATCCAAGTTCACCAAGATGGGACAAGCATCCCTATAGAAATGAACGCCCGCCTCATCGAATACGAGGGCCAAGCAGCCATCCTGAGCATCGCCCGCGACATTAGAGAACGGAAACGCGCCCAAGAAGCGCTGCGCGCCAGTGAGAAACGCTACCGCACCTTGTTCAACAGCGCGCCCGTAGGGCTGTTTCACAGCCAGGCCAACGGCACACTCCTTGATGCGAACCAAGCCTTGGTCGAGATGCTGGGCTATCCAGATCGGGCCACGCTGTTAAGCATAAACGCAAGAGAGGCCTATGTCGATCCCCAAGACCGCCAGGAGTGGATAGAGCAGGTTGACCGCGAGGGTATCACAAAAAACTCCCAGGTGCGCCTGCGTCGCCATGACGGCAGCGTCATCTGGGCCAGTATGAATACCCAGGCGATTTACGACGCATCGGGACAGGTACTGTACTATGAGGGCAGCCTCGAGGACATCACCAAACGGCTTGAAGCGCAACGAGATCTGGAACAGTATGCAGCCGCACTTCAGGCGCGCAACGAAGAATTGGACGCCTTTGCCGACACTGTCGCGCACGACCTCAAAGGGCCGCTAGGCTTGATCCTGGGCTTTGCTGAATTGCTGCAAATGGATCGCAAAGATATGTCCTGGGATCAGAGTGAGCACATCATACAGCAAATCATAAAGTCCGGGCACAAGATGCATAGCATCATCAAAGAGTTGCTGCTTTTATCCCGGCTGCGTCAACAAGAAGTGGAAATGAACATCCTGGATATGGCAGAAATCGTCGCCGAAGTTCAGCAGCGCCTGGCGCACGTGATTGAAAGCACCGAGGCGCAAATGACCTATCCGGACACCTGGCCCAACGCGCTGGGCTATGCGCCCTGGGTCGAAGAGATGTGGATTAACTATTTGAGTAACGCCCTCAAGTATGGTGGCCAGCCCCCGCGCATAGAAATAGGTGGGACAGCTCAAGTCGACGGTCAAGCGCGCTTTTGGGTACGGGACAACGGTCCGGGCCTCACGCCCGAGGAACAGTCCCGCCTTTTCCAACCCTTCACACAATTGAACCAAGCCCGGGCTAAAGGGCATGGATTGGGTCTTTCTATCGTGCGGCGTATCGCGGAAAAACTGGGCGGAAGCATAGGGGTCGAGAGCCAGGTCGGGGATGGAAGCACCTTTTGGTTCACCCTA
>CAZSJU010000288.1:0-4767 GCA_964607235.1 uncultured Anaerolineae bacterium
AAGTCATCCAGGATCCCCTGCATCACCTCGGCCTCGTTGCCGTCGGCATAGTAGGTAAAGCGCAGTTCTACCGCCTCGGCAGCGGGAGGTTCCGTAGGCTCTACGGCAGGGGGTTCTGTGGGTTGTTCTGCTGGCGCTGCGGTCGGCTCGGGTGTGGACGTGGCATCCCCTCCACAAGCTGTCAGCAGCAGCACAAAAAGTGCCACTAGGGTGAGAATGGTTCGCTTCTTCATGGTTCCTCCTCTTACGTTCTTGTGTCTTGCTCTCGCGATACTCGGACTCTGTTTTGTAATGATCCTAAAATCTTGCCTCTAGATATGCTCTTCTCCTTTCTTGCGCCCTCACAAGCGCAAAACTGGCAGATCCAACATCTCGGCCAGGGCCAGCAGGGACGCCACATAATCCCCATAGGTCAGGCAGAAATGATGGTCCAAACCTTCCTGCAAGATCGTATCGAGCACTTGGGCGGCTGGCCGGTCAAAGCGCAAGACGCCCGAAGTGCCTGAAAAGCTCAATGGCGCTCGCAAAATCTCTCCCCCGCCCACCACCAGCCGATAATCGCCGGTCGCTTCACTCAAGCGCGCGATGGTGATCCGGCCGGGCTTGAGCGGAAATTCCATCAGCAGTGGCAGATTGCGGTTAGAGTGAATCGTGCCGCGGGGGGGTACGGTCGGGTCGGCCATCGAAAGGGGCGCCAGCCCGCAATGCCACAGCACCGACTGGTCTTTATCGGTGTCCATAGCGACCAGGTCACTGCCGAAAGCGGGCTCGCCGCTGAGGGATTGGAGAATGAGTTGCGTAACCGTGCCGTTGACGTCGGCCTCGCAACTGCAGGGCGTCAATTCGTCGCTGAGCATAGACATCGCGCCACAAGCAGCGCATCCCAGCTCGGTAAAGAATTCGGGCCAGCAACGCACGGCCAACCCATCCAGCCGCTCTTGCTCTGCGAACTGGCGCAATGCCCAATAGGCGCTCAAAGTGCCGCGCAGAGCCGACGAATCCAACTGCTCCAGGTCTTCCAGCCGGGCATCCAGGTTCTGCAAGACCGCGTCGACCTTTGCACCGGGGACCGCTCGCGCGGCTTGAAACACTTGATCCAGATTCAACTGCACAACCTGCAAACCAAAGCGACGCTTGAGCGCATCGGGATTGACTTGACAGGGTTCAAAGCCGGTCGGGTTCTCGCCGACCCGCCCGATCCGGGCGCTGCGCAAGCGACGCCGGGCTCGCCCGGCCAGAGCTAGCGTGCGCACCGGCGCTAGCGTGCTGGGATCATCGGGGGCTGCATAAACATAGTCGTAGCGATGCCCCCCCCGCGTCAGCGCGTGGCCCGCCAGGTTGATGCCGCAAAACGAATTCAAACGCAGACGGCCGCCGGTAGGCGCTTCGGGCACGGCCCACAGCAAAAGCGGCGCGTCGACCTTTTCGGCCAGGTGCATAACCATGGTGCTGTCGGCAAAGGTGGCTTGAAAAACGAGCAACAAGTCAGGCGGATCGTCGGCCAGCTCTTGCGCCACTTGCTGGACCTGATCCATGCTGGTCACCAGGTCTTTTGGCCCGGTCAGCGCAAACTCGGCTTCTTCCAAGCGGGAACGCACTTGGGCCACCACCTGGGTGGCCAGTTCGATGTCAAATGTCGTACGCGCCAACGGGACCAGGCCCACGCGCACGGCGGTGGTTTGTATCATGTCGTCACCTCGGTATAGTCGGACTGTTCGTAAAAAAAGGTATTCAAAGCCAGAGCAGCGGCCCCAACGACGCCGGCCTGCCGGCCAAAGCCGGTGGCCTGCAAGCGCACGCGTTCGCCCAGATTGGCAAAAGCACGCTGGCGCATCGCCTGCTCTACAACGGGCAACAGCAAATCCTGACCCTGGGCATACAGCCCTCCCAGGACGATCAGTTCCGGGTTCAGGACGTTGACCAGGTTGGCCAGGGCAATGCCCATATAGCAGGCTCTTTTGTTAAGCATGTCAAGGGTGGCGGTGTCACCCGCCCGCGCTGCCTCAAAAATGCGTTCGATGGTGCTCCCCGGGCCTTGTTCCAGGTGGGTCGCCAAAATCCCCCCCTTGTCCTGCTGGGCCAGTTCTTCCGCCAGGCTTGTGATGACAGGTTCTGACACGAGCGTCTCCAGACAGCCCGTGTTGCCACAGCGACAGGGGTCTCCACCATCGGGGATGATCGTGATATGGCCGATCTCCCCGGCGCCGGCGGTACTGCCGTGATAGAGTTGACCATCTAGCACAAAGCCTGCCCCCACGCCAATGCGCGCATAGACAAAGGCCGACGCACGGACGTCTTGCCCGGCGCCAAACAGCGCCTCGCCCAAGGCCATGGCGCGGACGTTATTGTCCACGCAGATGGGCAGCCCCAGGCGTTCAGTCAGCCGATCGCGTATCGGCACGTCGCGCCACTCTAGATTGGGCGCAAACACGTTGACGCCGGTGTGGAGATTGACCAGGCCAGAAGCGCCCACGCCTACCCCTACCACGTGCTTGGGATCCACACCGCTCTGGGTGATGGCCTGTTTGATCAACGCGGCCGTTTCGTTCAGGACTTTTGAGGGGGGCTTGGCGTCGATATGGAGCAGCCAGGGGGAATGCAGGGGACGCGCGTACAAGTCGGTGACCGCGACGCGCACTTGACTGACGCCGATGTGAACGCCAACCGCATGCCGGGCTTGCGGCACCAGCCGCAGCGCTGTACGCGGGCGACCCACTTTGCGTCGACGCTCCGGCTGCTCTGTGCCCTCTTCGGTGACGACGCCCTGACTCAAGAGATCAGTGACCAGATTGGTGATAGTCGTCGTCGAGAGGCCCGTCAAGTGAGCCAGACGCACACGGGAAACATGTTGGTGCTTGAGCAGCATGAGCAAGACGGCCCTCATGTTGTGCGACTTGAGTGTGCTGCTGTTACTGCCCGAAAAGGTGCGGCGGATTGACATGGGCAAGGGATCCAGATTAGGATTATTTAATCAAGAGGAAAAATTAATTAGCCAAATTATACACGTCCTGGACTGGATTGTCAAGCCTTCATCCACGAATTCGAGTAATTTTTGTTTGGATCGTTCCGGCCGCAGGTCATATTTTGCGCTACAGGTGCAATTTGTATATACTGTTGGCAGTCAGGACGGACGGCGGCGCTCACATGCCAGACTCTCCAGGCAGGTGAGCTCAACGTTAGGCCAAAGGAAACAAGCATGGAAATGCGAGACCCAGCAATTTTACCCAGCAATAAGCAATATCTTTTAATACAAGTGTCAGAACTGACCAAAAAGTTCGGCAACGTAACTGCTGTTGATAAAATCAGCTTTGCTATACCACAAGGAGAACTTTTTGGCTTCCTTGGTCCCAATGGTGCAGGCAAGACCACCACTATCAGCATCCTCACAGGGCTTGCCAGGCCAGATTCAGGAATAATTAGAATAGGCGGGCTGGAATGTACAAGAAATCCCAAGGCTGCTCAACATCTCATTGGAGTAGTGCCGGACGAGAGCAACCTTTATCCAGAATTGTCGGGTTTTGATAATCTCTGTTTCTGTGCCTCACTATATGGTATGCCCAAACGTGAGCGCCAAACGCGCGCACACGAATTGCTGGAGACATTTGGCTTGACGGAAGCAGCAAAACGGAAATTTGCAGGTTACTCCAAGGGTATGAAGCGCAAACTGACGATTGCGGCCGGCATTATTCATCGTCCCCCTATTCTGTTCCTTGATGAGCCTACAACTGGCATTGACGTGTCGAGTGCCCGACAAATCAGGCAGCTTGTTGCCAAACTCCACCAAGCAGGGGCGACAATCTTTCTTACCACGCACTATATTGAGGAAGCAGAAAGGTTATGCGAGCGGATTGCCTTTATCGTGAAAGGGCAGATTGTAAAAACTGATACCGTTGCGAATCTTTTGCAACCAGTGCAGGAAAGAAAAGCAATGTTGATTTCTGTCTCAAACTCGACAAGCGATCTCTAACAAAATGACCACGGCCTTTCCTCATTTTGAATTCGAAACCATATCTGCTGAACAGATTCGCGTTGAATCCGTTGAAACCATCAGTATTGGCCCCCTTGTCCGGTTCATAGAAGAACAAGGCACCCAAGTCACCGAAGCACGTCGGATCAGGCCCTCTCTAGAAGATGTTTTTGTCCGGGTTACCGGTGTCGAGTTGGATATTATGAGGAAAGAAAAGGAAAAAGATAGAGGTAGCCTATGAAACAATGGATTGCTTTTTGGAACATTATGCTCAAGGATGTGCGCGCCTATTACCTCAAGCCACCCAACATCAGTTGGGGATTAATCTTTCCCATAGCCTGGACAGGGATGTTTTTTATCAGGTCGGGCAGTGGTTTGGATGACCTTCTTACACTGCTTCCGGGCGTGATTGCGGTTTCTATTCTGTTCGGCACTACATCCTTGTTAGCAGTAACCGTGACTTTTGAAAAAAAGAATCGGTCATTTGAGCGTTTACTGCTTGCTCCCATTCCATTGGAGCTTTTGATGTTGGCAAAGACCAGCGGGGCAATCTTGTTCGGAGCGGTCAATGCCTTTGTCCCAATTGTTCTAGCCATGTTCCTGACCGACCTCTCTCAGGTGATGTGGGCAACTTTGTTGTCGGCCATTGTAATGATCGCGATTTCTTCCACATTCTTGGGTCTCTTTGTAGCCGTCTCGGTCAATGAAGTGTTCGAAGCTCAGACCTTCTCTAACTTTTTCCGCTTCCCAATGCTGTTTCTTTGCGGGCTGTTCTTCCCAATTAACTCTTTGCCGATATT
>CAZSJU010000289.1:0-1770 GCA_964607235.1 uncultured Anaerolineae bacterium
CACGACAGCGTGCCCGGTCAATTCCGCCATCGCAGCCAGCAAGACGTCCAGCCCGCGATTCTCGGCCGAGAGCTGGCTCAGCCAGTGATAAATTTGAGCGCCCCGTTGCGCCAGTTGTGACGCGCGCCGGTTCAATAATAACTGGACCGCCTCGGCGATTTGCGGCAACGGCGCATCCTGTGGCGCGCACAACACTGGCACGCGCGCCGAGGCGGCGGCCTCTTGCAGCGGGCGCGGCGCCAAGCCCGCCACGACGAGGCCGGCCGGCCCGGCAGCGATCCACTGTATCACGCGCGCCACGCGGTCCGCGTCCGAGCCGGGCAGCGGTGGGCACAACAGCAACGCGCCGTCGCGCACGCGCTGTGGCGCCGGCAGCGCGGCGTCCAGGACAGTGACGCCGCGCACGACGCGTTCCGGGCCGTCGCCGCCGGACGCCCACACGGTCTGCAATGGCAAAGCCAGCCTGACGACCTCACGCAAGGAGGGAAGACACGCGTCGGAAGACAAGAAAATCCTTTCCACGAAAAAAACAACTGGACCTATCCCGCTGATTCTACCCGCTAAACGTCCAGGGGACAAGCCAGAAACGAGGCGATCGGGCGAAACACGTCCCGCTATGGGAAAACCAGGTCGATAGCACGAGCGGGGTAAACGGCCGTTCTTGCTGGACAGTCCCAGCCGGTTGGGGTATACTGGACCAGAATAAAGGAGGCACAGTACAATGAAAGATTTTCCAGGTAAAGGCGTGGTGGCCGTCGTCAAGACGACCCCCGAAACAGTATTAGACGATTACAAACGGGTCATGGAACTGGTCGGCTTTAAAGCCGCCCTGCCCAAAGACAAAGAGACATTACTAAAGATCAACATCTCTTGGCAAACCTGGTATCCCGCCTGCTCGACCGCTCCCTGGCAGCTCGAAGGCGTGATCAAGACGCTGCAAGACGCAGGTTACGAGAACCTGATCGGCGCGCACAACGACACGGTCGTGGTGGACGCCTATGTAGGCGAACACAACAACAAGCACAAATACGTCGTGGACAAGTATGGGGTACGCAACGCACACCTGTACGAACCCCAATTCGACTGGGTACGTTATGAACCAAAAGAACCCTTCCTGGTGCTAGACAAGGTCTATCCTGAGGGGTTGTACATCCCCGAGTTGCTGGTCGGACGCAACATCATCCAGTTGCCCACGGTCAAGACGCACGTCTTTACCACCATCACGGGCGCGATGAAGAACGCCTTTGGCGGGTTGCTACACCGCAGACGACACTGGACGCACGGGGTGATCCACGAGACCCTGGTGGACCTGTTGCAAATTCAACAAGACATTCACCCCGGCCTGTTCGCCGTGATGGACGGTACCTTTGCCGGAGATGGCCCAGGTCCCCGGGCGATGCGCTGGCACGAAAAGGACGTTCTGCTAGCCTCAGCCGACCAGGTGGCCATCGACGCCATCTCGGCCAAGCTGCAAGGCTTTGACCCCATGTCCATCAAGTTCATCCGGCTGGCGCACGAAAAAGGTCTGGGGATCGGTGACCCCAAGCAAATCCAAGTAGTGGGTCACGACATCAATCAAGAACCGGCCTGGGGCTTTGTCCAGGAGGACACCTTTGCCAGCCAAGGGCAAAAAATGATCTACCATGGCTGGCTAAAACCTCTAGAGAGCCTTTTACTGCGCACGCCACTGGTGCCCTGGAGCTACTTTGCCAGTAACTTTTATCACAACGTCTACTGGTATCCGTTCGTGGGGCGCAAGCGGGTCGAATC
>CAZSJU010000289.1:1870-4750 GCA_964607235.1 uncultured Anaerolineae bacterium
AGCGCCTCGATCTTGGCTGCCAGCCGGTCAATCTGCGCCTCGAGCTTTTGGAAATCCTCGCGGGTCGGCACGCCCTGCCCTACCAGGCGATGCTCCAGCTCTTTATCGCCCAGTTGAGCGTAAAGCCGGCGTCCCTGGTCCACCAGCTTGTTCAACAAACGGCGCGCATCCTCTTCCTCCATCTCTCCGCGACGGATGAGATCCTGCAGGCGCCCCTCGATCTCTTGATCCACTTGATGCAAGAATCCCAGAGGAGCAGCCAGGGCCCGCTGCAAACTACCCAGCGTTTCGCCCCCGGCTTGGATTAACCCGGTGAGCACCGAGCGCGGCACAAAGTCGCCCCGCTTTTTCTCCTGCTCAAAGATGATTTGGGACAGCGTCAGCGCTGTCAAGTCCTCACCGCTGACGTGATCCACCACCTGGACCTCTTGGCCTTGCCGGATGAGCTTGGCGATGCCCTCCAGGGTAATATAGCGTTTGGATGCGGTATCATACAGCTTGCGATTTGGATAGCGCTTGACGATCGGCACCCGGGCACCCCTCTCAGTCTTGCTTCAGTTCGTCCACCTTTTCGGTCAACTTGGCAATGCTGGCGCTCAACGCGTCAATATCGGCCTTGCTGGGGATATTCATGCCGTGCAAAACTTGCTCAATGCGCCGGTCCAGGTCATCCTCGACCGTCTTGCCCTTGTGCAGCCGCTTTTCCTTCAGGTCACGGATCAACTTGCGGCCATCCCGCTCGGCGATCTCGCCACGCTCGACCAACTTTTCCACAAACTCTTCGACCTCTTCTTGCGCCAGGGCGACCACGCCGACACCGGCCAACAATACCTTGCGAACCGTCTCGAGCAACGGTCCATACGCTTCTTTCTCTTGCTCGACCTGTTCGGTCCCTTGCTGTTCTTGATCCATTTCAAACCCTCCCACTGCTCAAATGTAAAGTGTTACTCGTCCATTCTTTTATAACGCACTGCGTTATAGGCAAATAATAACACACTGCGTCATAAACGTCAAGCCCCAAAATCAAAAAGTCAGCAATTCCAAATCTGTCATTGCGAGGAGCGTTTTTTTGCGACGAAGCAATCTCCTCCGCCGCTTGGCAAGTTAGCGGATCTCGGCTATCGGGCATCTCGCAACGCACTTGGTCTTGACCGGACCTTATCCCTCCATTATAATGGTCTTATCACCTACAAAAGAGCCGTGCGCGCAAAAAGCCGCCGCCGTGATGACACAAGAACAAGGAGAGATAGACAAATGACCAAAATTATCGTCTTGGGTGGTGCTGGCGATGTCGCCAGCCAGATCGTCCGTGAATTGGCTGCCGAACCAAAAGTCACGTCCATCACCATCGCCGAGGCCGATATGGAAGCGGCCGAACAATTGGCGTCCGAGTTGGGCGACAAGGTCTCGGCCGTGCGGGTGAAATTTCACGACCCCACCACTATGGTGGAGGTCATCCGGGGCCATGACGCCGCCGTCAATAGCAGCGGCCCCTTTTGTCACTATGAGGTTCCCATCACCCAGGCAGCCATTGAGGCCGGGGTGCCCTGCCTTAATCTGTGCGATGATCCAGACGCTGCCCAGGCCGTGCAAGCGCTGGACGAGGCGGCCAAATCTGCCGGGGTCAGCGTGTTGATAGGGATGGGGTGGGCGCCCGGCCTGGCCGGATTGCTCGTCCGCAAGGGTCTTGCCGAGATTGGACAGGCAGACGTGGTTCAAGTGGCCTGGGCCAAGCACGTCAGCACCGCCCAAAGGTATAACGCCATCAAGGACCTGGCACGCCTGTTCTCCGGGCAAGTGCCGGGCTTGCAATACGGCCGCAAGGTGTATATCAAGGGCGGCAGCGACAAAGAGACCGTCCTCTTTCCACCGCCCGTTGGCCTGGTTAACTGCTACCACGTCGGCTATCCGGCGCCGTTAGGACTCGTCCACGGTCGGGACACCGTCGATACGATAGAGGTCAAAGGCGGACTGGCCGAGCAAATGTTGAACGACGTCGCCTGGGGGCTGACGCGGCTGCAATTGGGCGACCTGTCGGACGACGAAAATCGGGTTAACCAGATGATCCAGGCGGCGCTAGAGCGCTCCAGCGAAAGCACGTTGGACCTGCCGCCCTACTCAGCGCTGCGCGTGGACCTGCGCAACCGGGAAGGCGGCCAAGAAATCTCTTTTGGTGTGGCGCTGCGCCAGGACGAGGCGCACAGCTCTCCAGAAGCGATGGCGGCGCTCATGCTCGCGCAGGGCGACATCCATATGCCCGGCGTCATCACACCTGAGCAAGGTTTTGAAACCGACGTGATGCTGGACGCGTTGGAAGAACGGGGTGTAACGGTCCATGACCTGAGCGGCCAAAAACCACCGCCACCGCCCGAGATAGAGGGTCCACCTCTGGCGGTCAAGCTGGGCATCGCCGCTGCCGGGGTCCTGGCGACCTTGATGGGCCTGTTGACGGTGCTCATCTGGCTGTTCTTGCGCAACAAGCGCGGTCATCACGATGAACAGACGGATCAATAAGTGAGCAAGCCGGGCATAAGCCCGGCTTTTTTCATGTTTTCATGTATGGCTCCTCTGAAAAAAGCATGATCTGCCTCTGTGGCAAACTTTTCGGTTCTTTCAGTAGAGCCAACCTTGAGTCTTTGAAGCTCTAGCGCATATAGAAAGGAAAATCAAAATGTCCAAAAGTATCGAGACGGATTTCCCCACCGGGGTTGACTTGCTACACGATCCAGTGCTCAACAAAGGGACAGCCTTTACCAAAGCAGAGCGGGACGCGCTCAAGCTGCGCGGGTTGCTGCCGCCCCACGTCCATACCCAAAAAGACCAAGTCATGCGTATCCTGGAAAATTTTCGCCGGAAACCTTCAGACGTAGAAAAGTATAT
>CAZSJU010000290.1:0-4732 GCA_964607235.1 uncultured Anaerolineae bacterium
GGGATTGCTTCGGCGCAAAAAGCGCGCCTCGCAATGACAGATTTGGAGCTACAGAGCCGCGCGCCCACTTGTCCCAACTCCCCCATCCGTGTTATACTGTCAGAGCGTAACGCAACAGTCAAGCGTTCACCCAATCCGATGAAAATTCGACGCGGCGACTCGCCGGAAAACGTCAACCTGGAGTGACTTGATGGCCCAGAAAAAAAGAGGCAAACTCAACCCACGCATCCCCACGACGGCGCTCAACCAGTCACTGGCCGACGCGGCCGCCCTGGCCCGCCGGGCGGGGCAACGCCTGCTGACCCCCGAGGCCTTGCTCTTGACCCTTGTCCGCGATGAGCGGGGACCGGTCTATCGCATCTTGCAAGGCTTTGGCCAGGAACGCGGCTTTGACATGGCCGACCTGGCAACCGAGACCGAACGGCTCACCCGCACCCACGCCGGTCGCGACGGGGGCATGGATTTTGAAAACGAGCACGGCGACCGCATCCCGCTGTCCCAGGAGAGCCTGCAAGTGCTGGACGATGCGCTGACCATTGCCCACGCCCTGGACGAACTGCAAATCGCCCCCGAGCACGCCCTGGCGGCCATGTCGCAAAAGGGCGTCTCGACCGCCGGTATCTTGCAAAGCCACGGGGTCACCCCCAGCGCGATGAGCCAGGTGCTGCAAAACACCGCCCTACAGCGCGAGACGATGACGCGCGATTTGGTGGCCCTGGCCCGCGAGGGCGAGTCGACCCCGGTCTATTACCGCGAGTCGTTGCTACGTGAATTCATCAACCTGCTGTCCATGGTCCAGGATCGACACGTCATCCTCATCGGCCCGGCCGGCGTGGGCAAGCGTTCCCTGGCGATCAGCCTGGCCCACCTCATCGTCGAGGGCAACGGCCCCCCTGACCTGGACAAGCTGGTGCAACTCTCCGAGGCGGCCCTGATCGACGCCCCAGACCGCGCCATCCGCGCCGGACTGCGCCAGGCGCGCGGCGGCATCCTGTTGCTGCCCGACCTGCACCGCTTTTTCGAGCGCACCGTGCGGACCGACCTGCTCAAGGCCGCCCGCGAGATCCGCCAGGCCTTTCTCAACCCGGACCCGATCATCGTCGGCAGCGCCACCGAGCGCGAATATGACGAAACCCTGGCTACCGAGGGCGCCATCAACGGGCACAGCCATACCCTGCGCGTGCCCCCGACCGACGTCGACGAGACCCTGTCCATCCTCAAGGTGCATGCCAGCCAGCTAGAGAACGAATACGACCTGCAAATCGACCTCGACAGCCTCCAGACGGTGGCGACCATGGCCCAGCGCTATCTGAACGACGCACCGCTGCCCGAATCGGCCCTGCACTTGTTGCACCGCACCTGCGCCCTGGTGCGCACCGGCGCCCAAGAACTCAGCTTTGGCCCCGGCGCCGCGCCCGATAAACGCCTCGACGCCCAAGACGTGCTGCTGGCCGTCAACATGATGACCGGCATCCCGGTGGACAAGCTGGGCGCCGACCAACGCGCGCGCTATGCCCGCATGGTCGAGCACATCCACCAGCGCATCATCGGCCAGGACGAGGCCGTGCTGGCCGTCAGCCGCGCCATCAAGACGGCTCGCGTCGGCCTCAAAGACCCCAAACGCCCTATCGGCAGCTTTTTATTTCTCGGCCCGACCGGCGTCGGCAAGACCGAGCTGGCCAAGGCCCTGGCCGAATTCCTCTTTGGCAACGAGGACGCGTCGGTCGAGCTGGACATGAGCGAGTACCAAAACGAATCCAGCGTCAACCGCCTCATCGGCGCGCCGCCGGGGTACGTGGGTTATGAAGGCGGCGGCCAATTGACCGACGCCGTGCGCGAGCAACCCTACACCGTCGTCCTGTTCGACGAGGTGGAAAAAGCCCACCAGCGCGTGATGGACGTGCTGCTGCAGGTGATGGAAGAGGGCCGCCTGACCGACGGCCAGGGGCGCACCGTCTCTTTCAGCGAGACCGTCATCATTCTCACCAGCAACCTGGGCTCCGAGTACCTGGTCGAGCCGGTCACCAGCGAGGCCGCGCGCGAGCTGGTGATGGACGAGGTTAAGCGCCATTTCCGGCCTGAATTCCTCAACCGCCTGGACGAAATCATCCTGTTCCACCCCTTGTCGCCGGAACAGTTACGCCTGATCCTGAGCCTGATGCTCGACAAGGAACAAAAATTGCTCAAGCCGCGCCAACTGGCGCTAAACGTGTCTGAAGCGGCCCGTACCTGGCTGCTGGCCCAGAACGAACATCCCGAGTGGGGCGCGCGCCCGCTGCGCCGCATCATCCGCAAGTGGGTCCGCGAGCCCCTGGCCGACTATTTACTCAAGAGCGACCCGCCACCAGGGATCGTCGTACAACTGGACGTGAAGCAAGGCAAACTGGCCCTCTCGTCCACGGCCGGTGACGTACCAGATGAAACTGTAACATAACCGTCACCCATCACCTGTAACAGCGGTGCTAGTATAAAGGATAGCACCCGGCACCGATGATATTATGAGCAACCCGCTCGGAGGCTGAGCGGTCGCTGCATTAGGGAGGAGGAAAGGTCGTGCATCCCGGCACATTGACAGATTTAAAGCCTGGAGATCACGTGTGCTGTCTATACCGCACGCCGCAAGAACACCGGGCCGCCCTGGTGCCTTTTGTGCGCCACGGCCTGGCGCAGGGTGAGCGGGTGCTCTATATCGCCGATATCCGCACCGCCGAGCACATCCTCAACGCCTTGCGCGATGCCGGGTTAGACACCGAGCCCATCTTGACCCGTGGACAATTGCTCGGCCTGACCTACGCCGAGACCTATGCACACGGGGGCGTCTTTGACCCTGAGCGCATGCTCAATCTGCTGCGGGACGAGACCACCCGCGCGCAGCGCGAAGGCTATGCTGCGTTGCGCGTTACCAGTGAGATGACGTGGGCGCTGGGTCGCCTGCGCGGGTCCGAGCGCCTGATCGAGTATGAGGCCAAGCTGAACGCATTTTTGGCGCAGCGCCGTTGCCTGCTCCTCTGCCAGTATGATCTGCGACGCTTTACCCCGGACCGCTTGCTGGACCTGCCTTATACCCACCCGCTGACCTTGACCGCTGGAACCTTGTACCCCAACGCCTACTATATCCCTCCCGATGAATTCTTGTCCTCTGACCGCTCGGCCGCCAAACTGGCGCACTGGATCGAAAACCTGGCAATTTACCAGCGCAAAGAGAAAGAGGTGCAACAATATGCCGATCGCCTCTCAAAGCTGCGCCAGGTCGGCCAGGTGATCCTGACCGCCCAGTCGCCGGAAGAGATCGCCGAGATCGCCCTGAGATACATTTGTCAAACGGTCTCTTGTGAGCAAGCCAGCCTGATGATTTTCGACTTGGAGAAAGATCAGGCCATATTGATCGCCCATTGTCCCGGCGCGGGCAGTCAGGCCTGCCTGGTGACCCGCACCCACTTGTCAGACATGGATCTCAGCCAAGAGCTGCAGCAAAGAAAAGCCCGGGTCATTGACGACGTGCAGGCGCTGCACGAAACCCCATCCGCCGTCCAAAAACTGCTGCCGGAGGGATTACGCGCCTATGTCAGCGTCCCGCTCATCGCGCAAGAGCAACTGCTCGGGTTCCTTTACCTGGGCGACAACCGGCCGGCGACCTTTAGCCCCCAACACGTCGAGGTCGCCTGTGAAATGGCCGACTCGCTGGCCATCGCGATTCAACAAAACCGCCTGACCCAAGAGCAGGCACGCCACGCCGCCGAGCTGGAAGCGCGCGTGACCGAGCGCACCATAGCATTAAAAGCGGCCAACCGCCGCCACCAAGAGATCGCCCAACGCCTTCAAGCCGCCAACGCCGAGCTAAAATCCTTTACCTTTACGGTCACTCATGACCTACGCGCCCCGCTGCGCGCGATGGAAAGCTTTGCCCATATCCTGCTAAAAGATTACGCCGCCGAGTTGGACGAAAGCGGCGGCAACTATGCACGCAGCATCGTCCAGGCTGCCCGGCGCATGGACACCTTGATTCAGGACCTGCTGGCTTATAGCCGTCTCACCCACGCCGAAATTCGCATCAGCCGCGTCAGCCTGGATTGGGTGCTAGAGGAGGCCGTCAAGCAACTGCAGGCCGAAATACAGGCGCAAGACGCCCAATTGACCATAGAGGGACCGTTACCCCAGGTCATGGGCCACCACCGCACCCTGGTACAGATCGTGAGCAACCTGCTCGCCAACGCCATAAAGTTCGTCGCGCCCGACGTACAGCCCCAGGTGCGGGTCTGGGCCGAGGAGACCCCGGCATGGGTGCGCCTGTGGGTCCAGGACAACGGCATTGGGATCGCGCCCGAAAACCAACAACGCATCTACCAGGTCTTTGAGCGCCTGCACGGCATCGAAAACTATCCCGGCACCGGCATCGGCCTGTCCATCGTCCAAAAAGGGATTGAGCGGATGGGGGGACGTTTGGGCGTAGAGTCCCAAGTGGGGCAGGGGAGCCAGTTCTGGGTCGCGCTGCCCCCCCTTCCCGAGACCCCATAGCACACGGAGCGAGCCTGTGGGTAAGACATTACACACCCTGATCATCGACGATAACCCCTTTGACCGCGCTCTGGCCATCCGCGAACTGGGGCGCGAATTTCCCCATCTACAGGCGCAAGAAATCACCGCCCCCGAAACCTTGGAGCAGGCGCTGCAAGCCGGTGACCTGGACCTGGTCATCACCGACTATCACCTGGGCTGGACGGACGGCCTGCAA
>CAZSJU010000291.1:0-4700 GCA_964607235.1 uncultured Anaerolineae bacterium
GCGCAAGCCGCGCCGATGATGCCACCGCCGATGATGACCACGTCTGCTTTGTGCTTCATGCCTTTTCCTCCATCGCGATGCCGCTGAGCGGGATGGGCTTGAGCGGGGGCCGCACGTGCAATAATCCGGCCTCTGCTACCGGGCGGCCTGTCTCCCGCGCCAGGAACCGGGCCAGCAATGGACCGCAGGTGCGTCCCTGACAAGGGCCTTGCCCCACGCGCGTCCAGGTCTTGAGCGCGTCCAACTCGCCGGCGCCCGCCTGGATCGCTGTGCGGACCTGACCGGCCGTGACTTCTTCGCAGCGACAAAGCAAGGTCTCGTCAGTGGTGATGGCGTCCAGTCCCGTTCGTGGGGCGAACAGTGTGTTCAGCATGGCGCCGAAACGGCGCGCACGACGGCGCGGACCGGCCGCGCGGGTAAGCTCGGCCCGTAGCGTGTCGGCATCGATGCGGCCCAGCTTGGCGGCAGCAGCCAGCGCGGCGAGATGGCCCTCCAGCATCGCCGCGCCGGCGCCATCGACGCCCGTCATCTCGCCGGCCGCAAACAGGCCCGGCACGGTCGTTTCCAGTTGTTCGTTCACCTGGGGCACCCAGCCGCCCCGCGTGGGATCGAAAGCGTGTGCGCAGCCGGCCAATTGGGTCAATTCGACGTTCGGCACCAATCCAAAGCCCAGGCATAGCGTGTCGACCTGGATGGTCTCCTCGCTGCCAGGGATGGGGACGCCTTGCCTGTCCAGGCGCGCGATGATGGCGGCTGTGAGCGACGCTTGCCCGATGGCTCGGACGACCGTGCGGCCAAAGCGATAGGGGACACGTCCCCCCCACATCCCCCATAAATAGTGCCAGCCCTCGCGCAGGCGCTCCCCCTGGCCCCACACCGCCGGACCGTGGCGGAGCCACTGGGTCAGGCGTGTCGCTTCTAGCACGGCGACCACCTCTGCGCCCAACCGGGTCAACGCGCTGGCGGTAGGGAGGAGCAGCGGACCGGAGCCGGCCAGCAGCACACGTTTTCCAGGTAGTACTTTGTGGGCTTTGGTCAGCACCTGTGAGGCGCCCAGCGTCATCACGCCCGGCAAGGTCCAGCCGGGAAAGGGGAGGACCAACTCGCGGGCGCCGGTGGCAGCGAGCACGGCCTGGGCCTCCAGCCACGTTGAACCCTCAGGACCGTGCAGTGCCAGGCGCAGACCTGCCCCATTGCCCTCGATGCCCCACACCAGCGTCCCTGTGCAAACCGTCACGTCTGTCTGGGCCAGTTGGCGCAGCAGCGCGCGCCCTTTCCGTTCTGTCGCCGAGACCGGCGCGGTCGCTTGCGGGTGGGCGGCGCCTTTGAGATACTGGCCGCCCGGTTTGGGATATTCATCGATCAGGGTCACCTGGACCCCCGCTTGTGCCGCTGTGAGGGCCGCGGCCAGCCCGGCCGGTCCGGCCCCAATCACGGCCAACTCAGATTTTATCATGGTCCGCCTCCTGTTCGGTGGGTAGGTGGACCTGCATGCCGGGTTCGGCCAGGGTGGTGCAGGCGCGTTGCCCAGCGACGCCGTTCACGGTCACCAGGCAGTCAAAGCACACGCCCATGCCGCAAAAGATCCCTCGGGGGGCGCCACTCTGGGTGCGGCGCAAGGCGCGCCGGCCACTGGCGATCAACGCGGCGGCGATGGTCTGTCCGCGTTGGACCGGGATGGGTTGACCGTCTATGTCAATGCTAAAGGTTTGTGCTTGATTGGACAATGTGACCCCCTTTGTGTACGATCTTCCCTGGCTTGTCTCGTCTGAGCCAGGGAGAAAGCTAGAGACTGGGTTTAAAAGCGCGGTTTTAAAAGCCGAGGGTTTTCGTCGCTCGAATGTGGCTTTTGCAAGCCCAGTATAGCACTTTTATCCCACGCTGACAAACGACCATGCTGCAACAATGGCTCCTCTGAAAAAACATGATCTGCCTCTGGCAAATTTTTCGGTTCTTTCAGTAGAGCCAACAATAGGCTTGGGACTTGTTGTTGGGATCGGATCGTTAGGTCTGATGGGAGCAAGTGTATCATGATTTTGAGCTTGGCAGTGGGGCCAAGCTGTGATAATATCCCAGGATGGATTGGTCACGAATCACCGAAAATCTTTTCATCGGCACGACGCCCGATGTGGCGGATTATGACACGTTACGCGGATTGGGCGTGCGTCTGGTCATCAACATGCGTGGCTTGCATCGCTCACCTCGCGACCGGCACAATCCCTCTATACCGGTTCTGTGGTTGCGCACCTTTGACTTGCCGTTCTTGCCCATCCCTTTGCGCAAGCTGCGGCGCGGCGTCAAGGCGGCGCTGGACACGATAGCCGCGGGCGGCAAGGTGTATGTGCATTGCGCGGCCGGCGTCCATCGTTCGGTGGCGATGGCCGCTGCAATCCTCATCGCTCAGGGTTACACGGCCAAGTCGGCGATGCGGTTGATCAAAGCGCGTCGCCCGCTGGCTGATCCTTATAAATGGTACATCCGTCGGCGAATCGAGCGATTCGCTGCTACATGGGAGCAAAAAAAGTGAATATTTACCCTCTCGACTTAAACTTTCAAGGTGTGCCTCAGACCATCGTCGCTTATCTGGTTGTTGGCCCTGAGGGACCGGTGCTGGTAGAGACCGGCCCCGCTTTGACATTGCCTACCCTGCAGGCCTGTCTGGCGGCGCATGGCTATGACCCTGCAGACATCCGGCACGTGCTGGTGAGTCACATCCACCTGGATCACGCCGGGGCGGCGGGCTGGTGGGCGCAACAGGGCGCGTGCGTGTACGTCCATCACGTGGGAGCGCCTCACTTGGTGGACCCCTCGCGTTTGCTGTCCAGCGCCCAGCGCATTTATGGCGAGATGATGGACCCGTTGTGGGGACAGACATCTCCGGCCCCGGCTGAGCATGTGCGGCCCCTGCAAGGGGGCGAGACGCTGGAACTGGGCGGATTGCGTTTCACCGTCCTGGACACGCCCGGTCACGCCTGGCATCATCTCGTCTTTCGCTTGAACGGGGTCGCTTTTACCGGTGACGTGGCGGGCGTGCGGCTGCCCGGTCAGCGCTTTCTCTCATTGCCGGCCCCGCCGCCAGAATTTCATTTGGAGCGTTGGCAGGAGACGCTGCGTCGGCTGCTAGACGCGGACCTGGAAACTCTATACTTGACCCACTTTGGCGCTGTGGAGAATGTGCGCGAGCACTTGTTGGCCTTGTCTGACCTGATTGACCAGGCCGCAGAGTTTGTGCGCGTCCGCGTGGTGGACGGCGTCGAGCGCGAGGCGTTATTGGAACAGTATATGACCTGGACCCGCGAACGGGCGGCGGCTTGCGCCGTTACGGAGCGAGCGTTCCACCAGTACGAGACCGCCAACCCCACTTTTATGTCGGTAGATGGGTTGGCGCGCTACTGGCGCAAACGCTTGGAACATGCCTAGCTTGACAATGTCACATTAGACCTCCGAGGTCTCCGGTAGCCAATTTCACGAGTCAAGTCACTGGCAAAAGGCGCAATTTTCACGACTTGAAGCCATTTGCTAGACCTCGGAGGTCTTGGACCGGCTAATTTGACATTGTCAAACTAGTCAGCAATTCCAAATTTGAGATGTCATTGCGAGTCCCGGACGCTTTTTCCGGGGCGACACTTGCGCCGCACGCTAGTGCAGGTGAGCAATCTCCTCCGCCGCTTGATGCGCGTTGGTTTTTCAAGTACAATATGGATGATTTGAGGTCTTATGGTGGGCGGGGGGGATCGATCGTCGACCTGTTGGTGTAAGCGGCCTGGTTGCAAAAATGGCCCGGATAGCGCAATGTGAGCAAATTTATGCATGCAGCGGCAGTAGAACAGTTACTAACGACGATTTTCAAGCTCCAAAGAAAAGGTGGGGGCCATACTTCTGTGGCCGAGATCGCTCAAGCGACCCATACCTCTTTTGAGCAGGGCCTGGAAGCCGTGCAGGCGTTGGTAGAGCACGAATTGGTCCTGATGGCGGACGCCGATAGCATTAGCCTGCAAGTTCCGGGCTTGCGTCGCTTGCTGACCGAATCTATTGAGGATTACCTGGTCACTATTTACCGTTTGAGCCGGGACAAGGGCGGTGAACGGGTGACGACTTCGGGCATCGCCCAGGCTCTGGGCGTTTCAGCCCCTTCGGTCACCAGCATGATTCAGAAAAAGCTGGTCAAATATGAATTGGTGGACTATGAGCGGCATCATGGTGTCACGTTGACCCGCTTGGGCAAGCAGGTGGCTTTGCAAATCCTGCGCCATCATCGCGTGGTCGAACTGTATCTGTCCGAAACGCTGGGCTTACCCTGGGATCAAGTGCACGATGAAGCGAACCGGCTTGAGCACGCGATGTCACCGCTGCTTATCGATCGTATGGCAGCCGCGTTAGGTGATCCGTTGGTCGATCCCCACGGCGATCCAATCCCCCGCAAGGATGGCACCGTGCTAAGCCCTGGTTTGACGCCGCTGTATGAAACGGCGATCGGTCAGACGGTGGTGGTGCGCCGCGTTTGCGATCAGGCGCCAAAAGTATTGCGTTATCTGGGGGATATCGGGTTGACACCGGGCGCCTCGGTCAAGATTTTGGACCGTGCGCCGCTTAACGGACCGCTCACGGTGGGTGTCAAGGGCGAGCAGCAGGTGCTGGGGCAAGATATGGCCTTGACTATCTTGGTTGCGCCGTCCGAGACTTCCGAGACCGCATAAACT
>CAZSJU010000292.1:0-1423 GCA_964607235.1 uncultured Anaerolineae bacterium
GAGGAGACCATGGTCGCGCCCAACGGCATGCGCGGGGTACACTGGGTCCCAAAGGCCGGGCATTCGTAGGGCTTTTTGACGCCTTGCATGATCAGCCCGCTGATGCAGACCTCTGACTCGTGGCTCTCGATGGCGCTCACGTCGGCAAAGCGTCGCTCGGCGTCAAAGCGGGCGTAGGGTTCGCGCAGCCGATAGCCGCTCATGGGGATGACGCCGATGCCACGCCACTTGCGATCACAGGGCTCAAACACCTCGTTGATGATGCGCTGGGCGCCGGGGTTGCCCGCGCGCGTCACCGAACGGCGGTAGGCGTTCTCGACCTCGGCGCGTCCCGCTTCGAGTTGACGCACGGTCAACAGGATGCCGTGCGCCAGGTCCAGCGGTTCAAAGCCGGTGACGACGATGGGCACGCCGAAACGGGCGGCCAGCGGTTCGTATTCCCAATAACCCATCACTGTGCACACGTGTCCGGCCGCCAGAAAGCTCTGTACCTGGTTGCTCGACGCGCTCAGGATCGCCGTCATGGCCGGCGGCACAGTGACGTGCGAGACCAGCATGCAAAAGTTCTCGATGCCTTTTTGGGCGGCCTGATAGACGGCCATGCCGTTGGCCGGGGCCGTCGTCTCAAAGCCGACCCCGAAAAAGACCACGGTTTTGTCTGGGTTATGCTGGGCCAGCTTGAGCGCGTCGAGCGGTGAATAGACGACCCGCACGTCCCCACCGGCCGCCTTGACGCTGAACAGGTCTTGCTCTGAGCCTGGCACGCGCAGCATGTCGCCAAAGCTGGCCAGGATGACGTCGGGACGGGCGGCCAGGGCCAACGCCTTGTCAATCATCTCTAGCGGTGTGACGCACACGGGGCAGCCGGGACCGTGGACCAGGGTGATCTCTGAGGGCAGCATCTGGTCCAGGCCGTGCCGGATGATGCTGTGGGTTTGCCCCCCACAGATCTCCATGATCGACCAGGGACGGGTGGTGCTGCGCCGAATCTCTTGGAGCACCGCCTGGACGCTTTGTTCTTGACGATACTCTTCCAGATACTTCATAGTTAAAGACCTGTCCCGCCCTCGGTGAGGCCCAACTCTTGTTCTACGACGCCGATCTCTTGCAACAGGCGCCACGTCTCTTGGGCTTCTGCTTTGTTTAGGATGCTAAGCGCAAAGCCGACGTGCACGATGACGTAATCGCCCACCTGGGCCTCGGGCACGTAGGCCAGGGAGACCTCGCGCACCACGCCGCCAAAGTCGACCTTGGCCGTGCGCGTCAAATCTTCTCCCTGGATTTCCAGGATCATGGCTGGTATACCTAGACACATAAGTTTAACCTCTTTCGGCATTCACGATTTGTCATGCTGGCTTGGCGTTCGCGACGGCGGCCTGGCCCAGCGATAGCCCCCCGTCATTGGGCGGCACCAGGCGGTGAA
>CAZSJU010000292.1:1523-4651 GCA_964607235.1 uncultured Anaerolineae bacterium
TCGTCGATCAGCATTTGCAACTCGATGGCGGCCTGGGCCTCATAGCTGACGACCTGGCGCACGTCGGCGATGGCGGACACGGCGTCAAACAGGCGTCCCATGCTGCTGGTGGGCGCCGCGTTCAACCCGCTCTCGACCTGGCGCGTGAGGATATGGCGTTCGGTGGGCAAAGCAGCGCGCACCGTGGCCAGGCTTTCGTCCCAGGGCACGCCCGCCGCCCACAGATGGGCCAGGGCGGTGCGGTAGGGTTTGCGAATGGCGGTGTCGCCGCCGGGCAGGGGCACGTAAGCCAGGTGGGCGACGCGGTGAAAGCGGGCATAGTCGGCGATCAGAAACTCGCCGCCCCAAATGGCGCCATCGGGGCCATAACCGGTGCCGTCAAACGTGACCCCGATGACGGGTTGCGACCCGTCCAGCCCGTTTTCTGCCATACAGCCGGCCACGTGGGCATGGTGATGTTGGACGGCGATCAACTGGGGGGCGGGCGACGCGCTGGGCGCGTCATCCTCTTGCCAGCGCTGCGCCATGCGCCGCGCATACTGGGTGCTCAAATAGCCCGGGTGCATGTCATAGGCGATGATTTCCGGCTCGACGCGAAAGGTGCGGCTGAGCTGCTCGACCATGTCTTCAAAGGAGCGCAGCGTCTCGTAATTCTCCATATCGCCGATGTGCTGGCTGAGAAAGGCATAGCGCGCCCGCGTCAGGCAAAAGGTGTTCTTGAGTTCGGCGCCGACAGCCAGGGTCGGGCGGGTCTCAAAGGGCAGATGGACGGGATAGGGCGCATACCCGCGCGAGCGGCGCAAGGGCATTTCGGCGCCTTGAAAGACGCGCGTCACCGAGTCGTCGCAACGGGCGTGGATGGCGCGGTCGTGCATCAAAAAGGCGTCGGCCAGCTCCCCCAGCCGTTGCAGTGCCTCATCGTTGCCGGTGGCAATAGGTTCCTCGGAATAGTTGCCGCTGGTCATGACTAGCAGGGGCACGTGGTGCGGCCCGGGCGCCAAGAGCAAGTCATGTAGCGGGGTGTAGGGCAGCATCACCCCTAGCTCATCGATGCCGGGGGCTACCTTTGAGGAGACCGCCGAGCCCGCGCGTTCGTGCAACAGCACGATAGGGCGCTCGCGGCGGGTCAGCAGTTCCCGCTCTTCCTGGTTGACGTGGCAACAGGCCTCGACCGTCTCCAGGTCAAAGGCCATCAGGGCAAAGGGTTTGTCGATCCGGCCCTTGCGCGCGCGCAGGCGGGCCACGGCCTGCGCGTTCGTGGCGTCACAGGCCAGGTGAAAGCCGCCTAGCCCCTTGACCGCGACGATCTGGCCCTGGGCTAACCGTGCCCGCGTGGCCTGGATGGCCTCGTCTTTGTGTGAGATGGGGCGCGGTTCAGGGTCCTGAACCCACAGTGTGACCTGGGGGCCGCAGACGGGGCAGGCGTTCGGTTGCGCGTGGAAGCGCCGATTCAGCGGGTCGTCGTATTCGGCCTGGCAATCGGGACACATCTCGAATGGCGCCATCGTCGTCTTGGGCCGGTCATAAGGGATGTCTTGGATGATGGTAAAGCGCGGGCCGCAGTTGGTGCAGTTGATAAAGGGATAGCGGTAGCGCCGGTCTTGGGGGTCGAGCAATTCGCGCCGGCAATCCTCGCAGGTGCAAATGTCCGGCGAGATGGGTTGAAAGGCGCCCGGTTGAGCCTGGGAATGGCGGATGCTGAATTGCGTATAGCCATTGAGATGATGGTCTGGGATCTCGTTGACGGTGACCTGGTCAATGTGGGCCAGGGGAGGCGCCTCGTCTGTCAACGCGTCCACAAAGCGCTGCAGCGCCTGAGTTTCTCCCTCCACCTCAATGTCCACACCGGCCGATGTGTTACATACCCAACCGGGCAACTCGTGACGGGTGGCCAGACCATAAACAAAGGGTCGGAATCCGACCCCTTGTACAACGCCGGTGATGTGAATTTTAAGCGCTTGTCGCTGGTTATTCACGGGCTTTTGTTTCCAGTAGCCAGTCTGCCCACTCTTGAATACCTTCACCCGTCTTGCAAGAGACGGGGAACAGCGCGGCATCAGGGTTCAGAGAAAGCACCAGGCGCCGGTAAGCGTCCAGGTCAAAGTCAATGTAGGGTAACAAGTCTATCTTGTTGAGTACCACGGCGTTGGTGTCCTGGAACATGGCGGGATATTTGTAGGGCTTGTCATCCCCTTCGGGCACGCTGGCGACCAACACCCGGCAGTGGGAACCCAGTAAAAAGGCGTTGGGACAGACCAGGTTGCCCACATTTTCGATGATCAGCAGGTCAGCATCGCTCGTGTCCAGGTGCGGTAGGGCCTTTTGTATCATAGGCGCGTCCAGATGACACATCCCACCCGTGTTGATCTGATAGACGGGCACGCCAACAGCAGCCACTTTGTCGGCGTCCACCCGGCTGGCGATATCCCCTTCAATGACCGCCGTTTTTAGCGCGCCGTCCAGCGCTGCGACGGTCGCCAGGATGACGCTGGTTTTTCCAGCGCCGGGGGAGCCCATCAGGTTGAGGCCAAATAAGCCCTGTTGGTCGAGCACGTCGCGCACTTGCAGGGCGACCTGGTCGTTGGTGCTCAATATTTTCTTGCCAATCTCGATTTGTGCCATAGATGTTTCCCCTCGACGTAATTTATACGTATTTTATCCGATTTCTTTTGCTCGTCAACCGAATCACTCGATTTCAATGCTGCTGATTTCAAACTCGCGCCCGGACAAAATCTCAAAGTCCAGCGCGCCACAGGCCGGGCATTCCCAGTCAAACCCTTCAGGGTGAAAGGTATTTTCACATTTGCGGCAGCGATAGGTGGCGGGGCGGCGGTCAAAGACCAGTTGGGCTTGCGCAGCGATGGTGTCTTGGCTGAGAAAGTCAAAGTAAAACTGCACCGCGTCATCCACGACGCCGGACAGTGCTCCGACGACGAGGTTGATTTGCGTGATGCGCGCCGCATTGGCTTGCCGGGCGTGCTCAATCGCGATCTTGAGGATACTTTGGGTCACTGCCATCTCGTGCATACGCTCTCCGTGACAAGCTGTTCAGGTGCCCGGCACTTTTTTCAAGTGCCGGGCACCTGCCATTATCGCACAGTCGCTAGAGTTGTTCAAGAAGATAGCCG
>CAZSJU010000293.1:0-4642 GCA_964607235.1 uncultured Anaerolineae bacterium
ATCGTTGAAAGTTACAATCTGGGCGCCAACAGCTATATCCGCAAACCTGTAGATTTTACCCAGTTTACCGAGGCGGTGCGCCAGCTAGGGCTATACTGGTTAGTGTTGAATGTGAGCCCGCCTCGCCAAAGAGGTTGAGATGAGTGTCGCTTTGCGCGTTCTAGTTGTTGAGGATTGGGAGGATGATGCTGTCTTGATTGCGCGCGCTTTGCGCCGTGGCGGCTATGACCTCACGTTCGAACGGGTCGACACTGCGGCCGCCATGCGCGCTGCCCTGGCGCAGGGCGAGTGGGACGTCATCATCGCTGACTATGCCATGCCCCGGTTTAACGGGTTGGATGCCTTGACCTTGTTGCAAGAGAGCGGGCGCGATTTGCCTTTTATCATCGTGTCTGGCACGATTGGGGAAGAGACGGCCGTGGCGGCGATGCGCGCCGGTGCTCACGATTACGTCATGAAGGATAACTTGACCCGCCTGGTGCCGGCCGTGCGACGCGAGTTGCAAGAGGCACGCGTGCGCCAGGCGCGCCGGCAGGCCGAGACGGCGCTGCGCGAGTCAGAGCGGCAGTATCGCACCACGCTGGATGCGATGTCGGATCTGGTTCACGTCGTCGATGCGGACCTGCGAATCGTGTTGGTCAACCAGGCCTGGACAGAGTGGTGCCGGCGTTTCGACCTCGAGTTGGACGTCATCGGTCGCAAGTTGTTTGACGTTTTTCATTTTTTGCCCGAGCGCGTGCGCCACGAGTACGCCCGTGTGTTCGAGACAGGGGAGATGCTGTTGACCGAAGAGACGACGTGCATCGCGGGGCAAAAAATCATTACCGAGACGCGCAAAATCCCGATCTTTGGGGTAGACAAAGTTGAAAGGGTGGTGACGGCCTTGCGGGACATCACAGCATCCAAACATGCCGAGCAAGCTCTGCGCCAGAGCGAGGCGCGCAATCGTGCTTTGCTCACCGCGGTGCCGGACTTGATCTTTCAGTTCGATCGCGAGGGGACCTATTTGGACGTCATCTCTTCTCCCAATTTGACGCCACTTTTGTCCCAGGCAGAGATGATGGGCAAAAAGGTGTCCGATATATTGCCGCCAGAGGTCGCCCAGCAGCGGATGACGTGTATCGCGCAAGCGCTGGAAAGCGGCGAGGTCCAGGTGCATGAATACTGCCTGACGCAGGATAGCGAGCGTGTCGATTATGAGGCGCGCATCGTCGCCGTCGATGCGGACAAGGTCCTGGCGATCGTGCGCGACATCTCGCAGCGGGTCCAGGCTGAACAGGAAAAAGCCCAGCTTTTAGGGCGGAAACAGCGCCAGCACACCGCGTTGGCCAACCTGGCGACGCATCCGGCGTTGATCGAGGGCCGGTTGGCGGCGGCGTTGCAAGCTGTGACGCGCAAAGCGGCCGAGACGCTCCGGGTGGAGCGGGTGAACGTGTGGCAACTGACCCCCGATGATCAAGCGTTGCGTTGTTTGGCTTCTTTTGCAAGTGGCTCTGGGTCGCGTGTGGCTGGAATGGTATTCCCGATTACGCTGTATCCGCGTTACCTGGCCGCGTTGCGTGAGGGGCGTGCCATGGTCGTCAGGGACGTGCGAGATGATCCCCGCACCGCCGAGTTGACCGAGGATTATTGGGCGCCGTCAGGGGTGGTCGCGACCATCGAGACGCCGATCCGTCTCCAGGGCCAGGTGGTGGGTATGATCTGTCACGAGCACGTCGGAAAGCCCCGGGCGTGGATGTCCGACGAGATCAACTTTGCCGGCCAGGTCGCTGCCCTGGTGGCCCAGGCCTTCCTGACCGCCGACCTGCGCCGTCGGGCTGAGGAACTGGCCGCGATCACGCGCGTCAGCCGCGAGATCACTTCTGTGACGGATTTGCAGCAGGTGTTCGACTCGATCGCTCGCCACGCGGCTCAACTGTGTCACTCGGATGCATGCGGCGTCTTTGCTTTCCGACCTGACGGCTGTTTATATCTCGAGGCGGCCCATGGCGTGGGCGAACGGTTCGTTGCGGCATTAAACGCGCATGGGGTTCCGCTAGGGGAGGGGGCCGTCGGCCGGGCGGCCGATACGTCTCGTCCGGCACAAATTTTGGACACGCGCACCGAGCCAGACTATCGTTTTGTTCCGCTGGCCGAGATGGAGAACATACGGACAATCCTGGCGGTGCCGATGCAACGGGACCAGGAAGTGATTGGTGGCGTGGTGCTGTGGCACCGCCAACCGCGTCACTTTGTCCCAGAGGAAGTGGCGTTTTTGCAGGCGCTGGCGCAACAGTGCGTCAATGCCATCGAAAACGCCCGCTTGTTCGAGGCGCAGGCCCGTCGTCGCCGTGAAGCTGAGACATTGCGCGCGGCCACGCAGGCCCTGAGCGCCACCCTGGAGCTGCAACGGGTGTTCGAGTTGATATTGAGCGAGCTGCAGCAGGTGGTGCCCTATGACTGTGCTTCGGTACAGCAGCTCAAGGGTGAACAATTGGAGATTATCGGCGGCCGGGGCTTTCCGAATTTGGAAGAGCTGCTGGGCGTTGACTTTGACCTGGACGCTGACGATAATCCCAATCATGAGGTGATCCGTACTCGGGCGCCCCTTATCCTAAAAGATGCCCCCACGCTCTATGCGGGATTCCGCCGTGAACCCCACGCCCAGGCTTGTATCCGTTCCTGGTTAGGGGTGCCTTTGTTGTTTGGTGACCGGCTGATTGGCATGATCGCGTTGGACAAGCAAGAACCTGGTTTTTACACGGAGGAACACGCGCGGCTGGCGATGGCCTTTGCGGCCCAGGCGGCCATCGCGCTCGAGAACGCCCGGCTGTTCCAGCAGGAACAACAGCGACGGCGCGAGGCCGAGGTGTTACGCGAGGCCAGCCTGGCCCTAGGCGCGACGTTAGAAGTCGACGAGGTGTTGGAACGATTGTTAGAGCAGGTCAGCCGGGTCATTCCTTACGACGGCGCCAACGTCACTTTTATAGAGGGTGAGGGGAAGCGCGTTGTACATCAGCGTGGCTATGGGGACGAAACTGGCGAGACGCCTCTTGCTATCCCTAACCTGGCGGTGACAGAGACGCCGACGCTGTATGCTATGATCAGCACCCAGCAGCCCTTTGTCGTTTCGGATGTCCGGACCGACCCTGATTGGATCCACTGCGATGAGGGTAGGTGGGTACGCTCTTGGGTGGGTGCGCCGATCGTCGTGCGCGATGTGGCCATCGGTTTCTTTTCTCTCGACAGCAAGACGCCGCACGCTTATACCCAAGAGCACGCCGAACTGTTGGCGGCCTTTGCGACCCACGCGGCGCTGGCCATCGAGAACGCGCAAATGTTCACCAAGCTGACCCATGCCTTGACGCAGCAGCGGGAGCTGGCAGAGCTAAAGAGCGAGTTTATGCAGAACGTTTCTCACGAGTTGCGCACGCCGCTGGCCATTGCCCGGGGTTATGCCGAGTTGTTGGATACCGGCGCGATGGGGAAATTGCGCTCCGAGCAGCGTGAACCGGTCGCGATCATTGCCCGCCGCATGCGCATGGTGACCAAGCTGATGGACGACTTTGACGCGATTCTGGCGGCCGAGACGCGCGAGTTGGAGCGCAAGGTGGTCAACCTGGCCGAGATGGTTTATGAGCAGTTGGCCGATTTCCAAGACGCGGCAGAAAAGGCTGAACTCGAGTTGTTGGCCCAAGTGATGCCCGACCCGCCGCCCGTGCTGGGGGACGTGACGCATCTACGCCGGGTGTTGGACAACTTGTTGGGCAATGCGCTCAAGTTCACCCCGGCGGGGGGGCGCATCACCGTGCGCCTGGAACAAGAGGGCCAGAATCTGGTATTAGAAGTGGCCGATACCGGACTCGGCATTCCCCAGGACCAGCTAGAGCGCATCTTTGAGCGCTTTTATCAGGTGGACGGCAGCATGAGCCGGCGCTTTGGCGGGGCCGGGCTGGGGTTGGCGCTGGTCAAAGAGATCGCCAAGGCGCACGGCGGGTCGGTGGGCGTGCACAGCGACCCGGGGCAGGGCAGCACGTTCAGGGTCACGTTGCCTGTCAGTGCTGACTGATGGGGGGCGCTCAGGCTGGATGGCTGGTGCTGGAAGGAGATTCAACCCTGGCGGCAGCGTCCTCATAGCGGGCCAGGACAAAGAGCAGCGAAGAGAGGCGGTTCAGATAACGCAGCACCTCTGCGTTTTTCAGCGCGCTCTCGTGCACCATGCGCGCCACGACTCGCTCCGCGCGGCGGGCGACGGTGCGGGCCAGGTCCAGGGTCGCGCCTGACAGCGTGTCACCGGAAACGACAAACTTTTTAGGCAGCGTGATTTGTGCGCCGATTTCGTCGGTCAGGTGGTCGAGCGCTGTCACGTCTTGGGGCGCCATTTGGTCAAAGCGGGCTAGCGCCTCGGGCGTCGCGGCCAGTTCGGTCATGAGCTGGCTGAGTTGCTTTTGCAGCGCCAACAGGATCTCGCGGGTGCGTGGGGCGTGAGCGGTCGCGCGGGCTAGCCCCAACGCCGCTGACAGCTCGTCGACGGTGCCATACGCCTCGGGTTGGGGCGCATATTTGGGCACGCGTCGCGCGCCCAACAGGTCGGTATAACCGTCATCTCCCTTGCGGGTATAGTATTTAGTCATAGCGCGCCTCATTTCTCTTTTGTTCTAGC
>CAZSJU010000294.1:0-4614 GCA_964607235.1 uncultured Anaerolineae bacterium
ATGGGCTGCCAGTACTGGTTGGGGTCCCACGGGGCGGTGGCAGTGATAAACGTCATCGCCGTGGGCAGTGTCTCTGTGAGGTAACTGCCATACATCCCATCCATTCCCCCCCAGCCGTTGGCGTTGCCAAACTTGACGGTAAAGGTGACGGTTTCGCCGGGGCGTGGCTCGCCATCCCGCAGCCACTTTTCGGCATAGATGTCAGGACCGGCGTAGGCCACGACTTGATCCGCGTTGTCGGCCGGATAGACGTCTCCCGAGATGGGCGCCGACAGGGTGTTGGTAAAGAACAACCCTTGCGTGCCGTGGAGGGCGCCGTCCAGTTCCACCTGGAAGCCGACGCTGGCGCTCTCGCCGGGGTCGAGGCTCTGGAGCCAGAGGATGATCTGGCGGTTGGGCGCGTCGTGGGTAAAAGTGATCCACGGCCCGTGCCCGATCCACAGGTTCTCGTCCCAGGTCGTCGAGATGGGATAAGTGTCGGTAATCCAGACCGGCGCCAGCCGCTCGGAGCCCCGGTTCTTGATACGGATCTCGTATTGAAGCTGATTTTCCCCATTCCACCCATAGTTTTGCTTGTGCACTGCCAGGTTGGGGCCGCTGCCGTTGAGCGTCTCGGCCCAGGTGACGCGGTTGTCGTCATAGTGATAGTCGGTGGGATGGGGCGTGATTTCGAACGTGCTGATCAGCACTGTGCCAGGGGCTGCGTCCCCCGCCACGTCCAGGCGCATCTGCAGGTTGTTGTTAAAACCGTTTTCCAGCGTGCCCAGGTCCCAAACCACATAGTCGTCTGTGACCACGTCCGGCGGGAGGGGGTGTTGCTGGCCGCTCCAGTCGTGCCACCATGCGTTGCCAAAGGTCGTGCTCACGGGCAGCGTATAGGTCAACAAGATGTCCTCAGCCGGGGCGTTGCCGTCGTTGCCGTATTGCACCTCGTAGTAGAGTGCTCCACCGGGCGTCAATTGACCCTGGAGCCACCCCTGACGCACGTACAGATTGCTGTATGGCCCGTTGACCCAGTGCCAGTCGGTGGCTGTATTGTCGTTGCCGTCCAGATCGTTGGCGGCGCTGATGACTGCTGTGTTAGAGATGGGCATGCCGATCCAGGCGTCCCTGTCCAGGTGGAAGCGCAAGTAGACCTGGCCGCACCACCAGCCGGGGATCGCGGGGTAGGACAGCATCAACCGGTCGCTGGTGCTGAGCACCTCGCTCCAGCCGGCGTTCTGGCCCCACCAGCCGAGCAGCGTGGTCGAGACGGGCAACGTGTCGGTCAGGGTGAGCTGGGAGCTGGCAGTGTTGCCATTGTTACATACGTTGACGATCCACGTAAAGTCCGTGTCGGCGGCCGGGGGAGGGCCATCGACCCACTTGCCCACGTTGACCTGCGTGTCGTTGGCCTGGACGGTACCGCTCCATTCGGCGTACCGTTCGCCAGCGGAACTTGTGTTGTAGGGCGAGCTGGTGGTGATCTCGACCGTATTGGTGATGATGTCGTTCTCGGCGGCCGTGATCTCGACAAAGACGTCAAAGCTGCCCCAACTGTTGCCGGGCACGGTGCCCAGGTCCCACACGATGGGGCCGCTCCCGCTACCGCTGTGCGGCAAGCCCGAGGTGTCGGTGATATAGGTCATCCCGCCCAGGAGCGTGTCGGTGATGAGGACGTGCGCGGCCTCGTCTTGATCGCTACCGTCGTTCCAATAATCGATCGTAAAGACAAAGTTGCCGCCCTCGCCGGGGTTACCCTGGGCCGATTTTCCGACGCGCACGCGAGGTTGTGGCGCGCGGAAGGTATTAATCACCCAGTTGAGGTCGGAGCCCTGGTACCACACACCGATGTCCTGCCCGGGTTGCACGTCCCACTCGCTGCCGGGGTCCCATTGGCAGTAATAGGGCGGGTCACCGTCCGGCCCGGCCGTCGAGTTTTTGCCGGGTGCACCGACCCCGGCCCACTCGTGGCACTGCACCTCTAGCGTCTCGGTGAACCAGGTGGCATAGATGCGACCGCCGATGCTGTCGTCGTCTATGTCCACCGTGCCGGTGATCGTGCCGACCTGGAGCTGGGTGTCCTGACCACTATCCACCAACCCATAGACCCAATCTCCCGGCTGGATGTCAGGTTGGGTCGTCCACCCCTGCCAGCTGGTCGAAAAGCCGGATTGCCCGCCCCACCAGGGTACGAGACCGGTCTGAAGTTCGGCCGTCCCTTTGACGACGTCGCCGGCATTGTTGGTGACGGTGATCCAGACGGTGTGTCCGGCCTCATAGTTCCCCTCGATCCAGTCGTGGCCATAGTTGACGTCCAGGATCAGGTCCAGGGTCTGGAATTGGCGGTGGAAGGTGATATTGGCATAGTCGATTTCGGTATTGTAGCGCACCTCGCCCTCGCCACCACGCGGTATGTCGGAAAAAGTGGCGTTAAAATGACCGCTGCCGTCGGTCTGCACATTCTGGGTGGGACCGTTATAAAGGTCGACCTGGACCTCCTCGTGGTCCAGCGCGTCGATCTGGCCCCAGACCGTGTCGGTGTTCGAGTTGGCCGTGGCGTCAAAGGGATCGGGGATCTCGATGACGACCGGGTGGACGCCGGCGCCGGCCGCGACGGTCACCACGTCGCCGGGTTGGAAGGACTGAAAGTCATCGTTCCAGCAGTCCCCATAGTATCTCTCCTCCGAGGCGGTGGTGACGGTGACCGGGCCGCTGTATGCACAGCCCCAGATGTGGGTGCCATAGACGTCCAGGTCCACCCACCGCACTTCGCCGCCGCTAAAGGCGACGTCCTGGTATACATTGTCGGCCGGATTGGTGTCATTGGTGGGGGTCTCGATCTCGACCGTGTTGGTGTACCAGCGCATCGGCGCGCCCGGATCGTCCAGCGTGACGTTAAAGTCGATCCATCCGCTGTCACCGGGCTCAAGCGCCTCGATCAAGAACAGCCATTGGCTATCGGTATAGTTGGCGGTCACGGTCACTGATCGATGGTAGTTTACGTTGGGCCCATGTTCCCAGGGATAAGAGGTGGTGGATATGGGAAAGGTGTCGGTCAGGTGAACGTTGGTAACGGTTTGATCGCCATAGTTGGCGAAAAAGATATTGTAGCCAATCTCGCCGTCGCCGTGCCAGTCGTGCCACTTTTCCACGTGCAGGTTTGGCTGTCCGGCAGCATAGATCATGTTGGTGACGCAAAATGCATTGTCCGACGGTGTGCTTTCAGTCTCTGTGATGCCCACGCTGGCACAATTGGTGATGACTGTGCCGGGGCTGACGGTGTTGCTGATTTCGAGTTGCACGTCCAGGCCCCTACCGCGATCGACGCCGATCACTCCCAGGTCCCACATCAAATAGTCGGTGGTCGTGACGGTGGGCGTAAAGGGTGGGCCGTCGCCTTCCCAGTGCGCGTTGCCGGGGAGATAGTAGGCGCCCGTGGGCAGCGTGTCGGTCAGCCAGGCGTGGATGGCGCTGTTGCCTTGGTTATGGTAGTGAATGTGATAGTTGACCCACCCGCCGGGGATAAAGACGCCATTGTTGACGTTCTTGTCCACGCTCATGTCGTAGCGCGGGTGGCTGACGTGGGCGTCGGTGTTTACGTGGGGGCCATTGTCGTCCATATTCACATCACCCGGGGTGGCGATGACGATCGTGTTTTCCAACATGGTATTGATGGATGCATCGGGGTCCAGCGCCAGGACGAGATGTAGATTTTGACACATGTTGCCGGGCAACCCCGGCGCATAAAGCGCGAACTGGCCGCCAGTGGTGATCACCTCGGTCCAGTAATTCTCCCACCACGATCCGTCCCAGTACCAGCCTACGACGGTGGTCGATACGGGCAACGTGTCGGTCAGCCAGACCGGGCCGACGTGGGAAGGTTGGTAGTTGCACCAGTTGAGGGTGTACTCGAATGTCTGTCCGGGGGCGGGGTCGGCGTGGGGATAGGGCCACTTGTCGATCCCGACGTCGATCGCGCCCTCCCACACGTCCACCGGGTCGGAGCAGTTGGCGTTGTCGTTGGGATCGCGGTCACCGTGGGCTAGCGTGCTGGTGATAGAGACACAGTTATAAGAGATGACGGCGGTGCCGGTGGGCACGGTGTCAGAGACGTTGAGCGTGACCATGAACGTGCCATAATCGTCGGGTCCCAGGTCGCCCACGTACCAGGTGATGGCGCCGTTGGCGCCGATGGTGTGGGTAAAGTTGCTGGTATCCCCGGCATAGGTCGTCGACATGGGCAGGGTGTCGACAATGATCGTGTCTGTCGCCACCACGGTGTAGGTATCCCAATCACTATTGTAATATTCTACGCGATAGACATATTGGCCGCCGGGACGCGCATAGCCGTTCATGTTGTATTTCCAGACGCCCAAGTCGGGGTCTCCCCCTTGGGCCTGCGCCAAGTTGCCCATCAGCGCCAGGCTCACGACCAGCAACCCGGCCGCCAGTGCGATGCTGGCCCAGATATGCAGCCAACGATTGTGCTGAAAGATGCGTTTCGCATTCATTTATCCTTCTCCTTGCTCTTGTAACGGGTTAGCTTTTTGGCGGAACCTCAATCTTTTCTTACTATTCTCGACTGTTGTGTTTTGACATTCCTGGCTCATCATGATAACCTTGCCGTATCGT
>CAZSJU010000295.1:0-3434 GCA_964607235.1 uncultured Anaerolineae bacterium
GAGCGCCCGACCACTACCAAAACCCGTATCGTGGCCCAGGGGTCGCTGCGCTTTCCACAACAAATAGCCCGCATCGATCAGGTAGACCGGCGCCCCCTCTCCCCGACCATTGAAAGCCAGGTCACCGCGCGCGTGGCGGCATTGTCCGCCTCGACGGACGCCGTGCTCGTGTCGGACTATCGCAGCGGGCTGGTGACGCCGGCGGTCGTAAAAGCGGTGCGGGGCGCACGCCAAGGCCGGCGCTTGATCTGCGTGGACACCCAAGGTCGTCTGGAACAATTCACGGGGTTTGATCTGGCCAAGTGTAACCACCACGAAGCCCAAGACTATCTGCAGCGCACGGGTGGGCAAGCGGACCGGCTCGAGGACACAGCCACCTTTGAGGCGGCCACAGCACAGTTGCGTGACACGTTAGGTGTGGGGACGTTGCTGATCACGCGGGGCGCCGAAGGGCTGTCGTTACAAAGCGCCGAGGGATACTTTTACCTGCCGGCGGCCAACCGTAGCCAAGTATTTGACGTCACCGGCGCCGGCGACACTGTGATCGCCGTCGCGACGTTGGCGTTGGCAGCCGGGCAAACGCCTTTATTGGCGGCCACCCTGGCCAACTATGCCGCCGGACTGGTGGTGCGCAAGCTGGGCGTCGCCGCTCCCTCACCCGACGAACTGGCCTGGGCGGTCAAAAACTGGCAAGCATGCACCACGTAAATTCGGTCTTTACAAAATGCGTGGTTTTTAGTATAATGTGCGCGCCTTTTAACCCGACGAATCAACCCTGTGCATATGCAGGGATGGGTCGTCGGGATATGTTATTTTCGGCCTATGACAGGCGGCGACTATTAATTTATTGATCACGTTGGCTTTTTCTCGCACGCCGCGCCAGCATCCGTACTGCAGCGGGAGGCAAAAGTGATCGGCACCAATCCAAGGGAAAACTGATGGGAGAACGAAAAACATTCCTGACACAACAAGGGTTACAAAAAGCAGAGGAGGAATTGGAGTATCTCTGCACCGTGCGCCGCGAACAAGTGGCCCATCGCCTTCACGAAGCGATGGAGGGCGGTGACGTTCAAGAAAACGCCGAGTACGAAGATGCCAGAAACGAACGCTCGTTTGTCGAGGGGCGTATCCTAACCCTTGAAAATCTGCTCAAGAACGCCGTCATCATTGAGGACCACGGTCCCACTGATCGTGTTGGCTTGGGCAGCAAAGTGACCGTGGTAGAAATAAACGGTCAAGAGGGCAACACCGAGCCCGAGACCTACCACGTGGTCGGTTCCGCAGAGGCCGACCCGGTAACCGGTTACATCTCCAACGAATCTCCCCTGGGACGAGGGCTGATGGACAGCATGGTGGATGACGTGGTGCAGGTCAAAGCACCTGCCGGTATCCTCAAGTTCAAGGTCTTGCAGATCGACTAGCGCGCTGTAGCGACTTGTCTGTCTGGACGCCTCACATATACTGACATACAGCGTCAGCAATGGCCAAATTTAGCGCCAGAGGTGACGGCATGCGCGCCGACGCACAGTGCCAGCAGGGCAGTTTGTACTTACAAGGAGTGAGGGGGTATGGACCGGCGCATAGCCCCTTTTTCATGCGAGGAGAAAACGATGCGCGAATTTACAAACCTGGAGCAGCAACGCCTTAAAAAACTGGAATGGCTACGCGAGCAGGGCATCTCTCCCTATCCTCGACGGGTCGAGCGCACCCACAGCATTGCCAAAGCGATCGCGGCCTATGAGGCCGCCGACGCAGAGACAGAAGTACAGGTCACCGTCACCGGGCGGCTGAAAAGCGTGCGCCTGATGGGCAAAAGCAGCTTTGCGGACATTGAGGACGGCAGCGGCAAAATCCAGCTCTTTATGCGCGTCCACGAGGTTGGCGAACAAAGCTATGAACTGTTTAAAAAGGGCATAGATCTGGGCGATTTTATCGGCGCCCAGGGCACAATGATGCGCACCCGCAGCGGCGAAATCAGCGTGATGGTTCAGGCGTGGCAATTGTTATCCAAGGCGATCAGCCCGCTGCCGGTGGTCAAGGAGCAAGAGGTGGAAGGCGAGATCGTGCGCTATTCTGCCTTTAGCGATGTCGAAGAACGCTATCGGCAACGCTACGCGGACCTGGCGGTCAATCCCGAGGCACGGGAGATCTTTTGGACGCGCGCGCGCCTGGTGTCGGCGTTGCGGCGCTTTCTCGACGAGCACGGCTTTATCGAGGTCGAGACACCCATCTTGCAACCCATTTATGGCGGCGCGGCGGCCACACCCTTTATCACCCATCACAACCAACTGCACCAGGACCTGTACCTGCGCATCAGTTTCGAGTTGTACCTCAAACGGCTGCTGGTGGGGATGTATGAGCGCGTATATGAGATCGGGCGCGACTTTCGCAACGAGGGCGTGAGTTTCAAGCATAATCCCGAATTTACGCAACTCGAGTTCTATGCGGCCTATTGGGACTATAACGCCGTGATGGACTTGACAGAAAAGATGATCAGCACCGCCGCCACCGAGGTACTCGGTTCACCGGTCCTGACCTACCAGGGACAAGAGATCGACCTGCGTCCGCCCTGGCGGCGTGTGACGCTGCGCGACGCCATCCGCGACGCTTGCGGCATCGACTATGTGAAACATAGCACCGCAGGCGCCTTGCAGGAAGCGATGCGCGCCATCGGTCACGAACCTAATCCCAACAGCAGTTGGGGCAAGCTGGTGGACAGCCTGTTGGGCACCCACGTCGAGCCTGTGCTCATCCAACCCACCTTTATCCTGGACTACCCACGGGACATCTCGCCCCTGGCCAAGACCAAGCCCGGCGACCCGACGCACGTCGAGCGCTTTGAATTCTTTATCGGTGGGATGGAAATGGGCAACGCCTTTTCCGAGATCAATGACCCATTGGACCAGGAGCAACGCTTTATGGAGATGGGCCGCCTCTATGATGCAGAAGACGAAGAAGCGCACCCGATGGACGAGGATTATTTGCGCGCGATGCGCTATGGTATGCCGCCCAACGGCGGCTTTGGCACCGGCGTCGACCGGCTAGTCATGCTCTTTACAGACCAGTCTTCCATCCGGGAGGTGTTGCTGTTTCCCCACCTGCGGTCCCGGGACAGTTGACACCGGCGCCTGCGCCGGCCGCACAGCACCGGTAGGGGTTGCGCAACGCGCTTTTCAAATCCGCAACGATTTTCCCCACGGCCGGGCGGCATCACCTGGCTGTGGGTTTTCGTGTCTCACACGTCGCGCGCCTTTGCTTGCTTGGACGTTCGAGATCGGAGGAGCCGCTATGTATCCCTCTGACCGCGGCCTCAAGGCCATCTGTCTTTTGTCCTGTGGGTTGCTGACGCTATCCGCGTGTCACTCGCCCGACCTGATCATCACTGCAGCGCCATTGCCCAGCGTCCATCCCAGCGTGCCGGCGGCCACAGCGGA
>CAZSJU010000295.1:3534-4602 GCA_964607235.1 uncultured Anaerolineae bacterium
GACATCAACCAGGCCGACGCGGCGCTGCTCGAAACTTTACCCAAGATCGGCCCGGTCACCGCCCAACGCATCGTTGAGTACCGGGCGATACACGGGCCTTTCCACAGCGTTGAGCAAATACAGACCGTCAAAGGCATCGGTCCGGCGACCTTTTCACAAATCAAAGCCTGGATCACCGTCGGCGCATGCTCATCTCTGTCAGACCCTTGACGCGGTATCCCCTTGCGGTTAGAATGCCCTTTAAACAAAAAGGAGTTAGAACGTCCAAATTGTGAACTATTATATATGGACCATCGGCTGCCAGATGAACGACGCCGACTCGCAACGGCTGGCGTCCGAACTGGAAAAACTGGGACATACTTTTGTTGACCGCGCCACAGCGGCAGACATTGTGGTGCTCAACACCTGCGTGGTGCGCCAGCAGGCGGAAGACAAAATTTACGGGCGTCTGGGCTCGCTTAAACCGCTCAAAGCAGAACGGCCCGATATGGTCATCGGCTTGATGGGCTGCCTGGTTGGCATTCACGACCCCGCTCCCCTACAGCGGCGCTTCCCGTGGGTAGACGTCTTTATGCCCCCCTCAGACCCCAACCCGCTGCTGCGCTATCTGGGCGAGCGCGACGCGATAGAGCGATCACCGGACGGCTGCGCCCCACCGCCAACGTCAGCAGTCGACCTGTTGCTGCCGGCGGACCTGCGGGGCAAGTTGGTGACCGCCAACGTCTCAGTCGTGCTGGGTTGCTCGCACGCCTGCACTTATTGCATCATCCCTTACCGGCGCGGCGCGGAACGCAGCCGCGAGCGCGCCGAGATTATGGCCGAGGTGCGCGCATTAGCCGGGCAGGGCGTCAAACAAATCACGCTGCTGGGACAAATCGTTGACCGTTACGGCAAGGATCTGCCTGGTCGCCCGACACTGGCCGACTTGTTACGCGAGGTCCACGGGGTTGAGGGACTGGAACGCATCCGCTTTCTCACCAGCCATCCCCTGTGGATGAGCGACGAACTGCTGGACACGGTCGCCGAACTGCCCAAGGTATGTGAACACATCGAGGTGCCGATCCAGGC
>CAZSJU010000296.1:0-4552 GCA_964607235.1 uncultured Anaerolineae bacterium
TTGCCTTCACTGCCGGGGATGATCTCCCCGTAGGCGGTCTTGACCACCTCGATGGCAGGGTTGATGACGTGGACATTGGCGCTGGCGCTGGCACTGATGATCTCGCCCAGTGGGTCTGTGCCCTCGGCGATGGCTGTGTTGCTCGTATCTTTGGTCAGAGTGACCGCGCAAGTGTAGGCCCAGGTTTCGCCCGGATCTAGCTTGCTGTCGTCGTCATCGTCGCCACCGGTCTGAACCAGCGGGTTGCACTTGTCGTCGCTCACCTGCACGTCAGACAGCGGGACGTTGCCCGGGTTGCTGACCATGTAAGTGTAGGTGACCGTGTCGCCGCCGTGCACGGTCTCGGCGCTGGGAGTCTTGCTCAGGTCGATGTCCGGGTCCAGCACCATGTTACAGTAATAGTCGACCCACACTGCTGCGCCCAGGGCCTCGACGATGGCCGGCGCGCTGCGGTCGGTCCAGCGCACGTCAAAGGGGTCCTTGTAGCCCAACGTGGCGCCGGCGTTGACTTGGTTGGGACCGTGGCGCGCCTGGCTGATGTTGGCGCTGGCGGCGATATAGACCGGCCCGTCGCCGGGCAGCGTCGTGATGGGCAACGTAAAGCTGATGACCTCGCCGCTGATGTCAAAGGGCACCGTCTCTTCAAAGGTGGCAAAGACATCGGCGGCCTCGTCAGCGTCGATGGCGTCCCACAGCGCGGTGACTTGCGCCGCATCCAGTTGGACCGCGCGTCCCAGGCTGACCATCGACGGGATTGTGTCGGTCAGCGTGAGTTGCTCGGCCGGACCATAGATGTGCCGCGGGGGCGCGCTGTTCGCATCGCGCAGCGCCAGCGTTGCCGGCGGGATCTCGAACCCGTCCGGCGGGTTGTCGGCGCTAAATTCGACGGGGATGTGCAAGACTTGACCCAACGGCCCGCTATAGGCCTCGCTGACCTGCAGCTCAAAGTAGTAGACGCCGCGCCAGGCGTCGGGGATTTCGCTCAGGTTGAGGAAAGCCAACTCGGGCCATATGGGGTCGGGCGCGGTACCTGGATCGGTGAAGAGCGGGGTGACGGTAATGCCGGTTGGTGGCTGTGGCAGCACCTGCACGCCGGTCAGTGTCTGCCCGTGGTTGTTGTCGATTTGTACCCGCAGCCAGGTGCGGTCGCCGACGCTGAGGATCGAATGGAACAGTGTCTTGTCATCGCGCCCGCCGACATAGGTGGTCGCCACCATATCGCCATAGCCCCAGCTCTGCAGGTAAGGATCCTCGTCGAACGTGCGCGGGTCGTGCGGGTCGTCCATCGTGAACAGGTAATAGAGGTCGTCGCCATAGACGCTGACCCGGGCCGGGCCGACGGCCTTGGCTACCTGCGCGTCGCTGGAAAGGCCCAGCACGCCGTGCACGTGGCTGTCATAGGTCTCGTAGCGGTTGGGACCGGCCATGGTCTGGCGGTAATGGAAGCGGGCGCCGTCGTGCAGCTTGAAGGTGCCCTCGCGGTTCAGCCCGGAGTAGGTCTGCAGCGTGCCGCTGATATAGAACACTTCGGCCACGCCGCCCGGCACGTCTTGTTGGAAGTAGAGGTGATCGTAACCCGGCGTATGGGTCACGCTGACCAGCTCTGAATGGCCCAGCGGGGATGACCAGGAAGCCCACCACTCATCGTAACGCGGCAATATCTTGATGCCCAGCCCGTTAAATATGGGCAGGTCGATCAGGTTCTGGTCAAACAGGATAAGCGTGCCCAGGTTGTAGCTTTTGACCATCATAGTCAGGTCGGTCTCGGGCAGGCGGGTGGGCAACTCGCGCACGGGCGTCTCGGGCTCGCCATCACCATCCAAGTCGGCCATCATGCCAAAGGTCAGGTTGATGGCGGTGTGGCGCTCGGCCTGGTAGCCGGGCTCACAGGTAGGGCAGGAGGCCCAGTCAAAGATGTCGTAAAAGCTAGCCCGCAGCGGCAGTTCGCCGGTCCGGGACCAGACGTCGGTCCAGGTCAGGCGCGCCGCGTGGGGCGCGGCGGCCGCGTAGGGGTTGGCAGCCGCGAGGAACTCGCGGTACAGGACCGGGTCTCCGCCGGCATTGACGTATACCGAACCGCCGGTGGCGTCTACGACCACGCCCTGCGGGTCAGGGTCGCCCACAAAGGTGAGCATGCGGCTGAACAGTTCACGGCTGTGCACGCCATAGCGCGCGGCCGGTTCCTCGTACCAGTAACCGGCAAAGTCCCCCATGTCCCATTCCATGGTGAGACAGGGCAACAACAGCTCGTGCTCGGCCGTGACGCTGATATAGTCGGTGTAGGTCGGCGGGATGGTGATAAAACTGCCATCATCCCGCAGTTGCAACGAGCCGCTAGGCGGCGGGTCGATGTGGATGCCGTGGGTGCTGGTAAAGGTGCACCACTCGCCCGCCCAGTCGTTCAACGTCAGTGTGGCTGTGGGTGTCTCTACGCCGCGTGGCAGCGGATAGCGCGCGTCGCCCCAGAAGAAAGGCTCGTTGCTCATCCAGATGGTTTCGCCCTCATTGCTCGACAATATGGTATGTTGGTCCTCCAGGTCCACGATGGGGTAAATCAGGTACACCACGTCGGTCAGGACCATGTTCGAGGCCAGGGTGTTTTCCTTGTTCTCTAGCGGTAGCGCCACGTCCAGATAGATGCCCTCGGCCGGGATGCGATAGGCGCGGTCGGGCTCCAGGCCGCGGTCGCCAACCAGCCGGGCCGCCATCAGCGCGCGCAGCGTGTCACTGTGTTGCAGCGCGATCCGTTTGCCAGAGGGCTCCTGGTAGCTGGCCTGGCTGCGGTCAAAGGTCACTTGCCCGGCAGCCAGTACGTTTTCTTTGGTCTCGGCGACGTAACCCAACGGCACAGCGCCGGGGGCCACCTGGCCTAGATGCCAGACGATGTGCGTCTGGGTCACGGGGTCCGTGACGACCTGGATGGCGTTGGGCGCGGGAAAGATTGTGCCGCTGACCACGTTAAAGCCGCTCGTCACACTGGCGGTGACGACGACGTTGTTCAGCGGTACGTCCCACAGATTGGCGAACTGGAGCGTAGCGCTGACGGGGATGCCCGCCTCGTAGGCCGGCAGCACGTCGGGCGGAAAGTTGGGGTTAAAAGTCTGCATCGCCTGGCCGATCAGCTCGCCCTTGCTACTCAGTGCGCTTAGGATCACATTCATGAACAGCGGGATTTGCTGGCGGCGGCTTTGGTCGGTAGGGTGGCCGACCTGCATGATGACCTGCCCGGCATCCACCGTGGCGCGTACCAGGGCCGGCGTGTCGGCCGGCTCGGCGTTGCTGAGGGTGGCGATGACCGTGTGCCCCGCAGCGGGATGCAACGTGGGATCGGTCAGGATGTAGAGCGTGTCGGTCAGCCAGGAATAGGTCAGCGGCGAGTCTGGATCCGTGACCTCAAGCACGCCCCGGTTGGGCGCGTCGGCGGGCAGCGCGATGGGATGATCAATGTCTACCGTGCCCTCAGGCACCAGCCCGGCCGCTTCGGCCACGACGGCGCCGTTGCCCTGGGTGTACAGCGTCCCACCGGAACGCACAAAGTCCGCGATGGCGTCCAGCGCGTCGGCCTCGTCCAGCGCTGCGATGACCTGGTCTACCATCTCCAGGTGCACGCTGGGGGCGATCAACAGGTCATAGCCGGACAGGGCCTGGGCGTTCAGCTCGCTCTCTTGCAGGACGTCATAGGGCAACGCGCCAAACAAATAGACGTCTAGCACGTCACGGACGTAGGCCAGCTCCCAGGCCGCGGCTTGTCCGCCCTCGGCGCGTACCGTGGAGCGCAGCAGGGCCACCCGGCCTGGTTGCAGGGCATAGGCGCGCGCGACAGGCGGCGCGTCCGAGAACACAAAAGACGCATAGTCGCCCGTCAGCTCGGCCTCAGACGCGATGAACGCGCCGGGGTTGAACGCGTCAAAGGGTGCGGCGGCCCAATGCACGCGCCCGCCGCCGTAAAAGCGGCCTATGGCGGCGCGATATGCGTCGCGCACGTCGGGTTGGGCCGGGCCCATCGGGATGACCGTGTCGCCCGGCAATAGGGCGGTTTGCCCGGCCGGTGCGGCCTGGATGGGCTGGCTCATCGCCAGGATGAGCGCTGCCAAGACGAGTAAGGGAAAAGCAAAGATGAAGGATAAGCGCAGTTTACGCACAATGTACCTCCTTGCAGACTAGAATGCGTGCGGATAAGACAAAAAAAGGCGTGCACCTCGTATTCTATTGTAAGAGGGGCGGGAACAAAGTGCAATAGTACTATTGTAACCTCGGGGTTCGCGCAAATTTACGCGTGCTATCTAAAATTAAGGACACGTCAGGTCAGGATAGAGCGACAGCGGCAACCGAATGCTCTGTTTTCCATTTGTTGGACGGACAATAAACTGGTACAATAAACGTCAAGGCAATCCACAACTGTAGGTTTGACAAAGGGTCAGGCATATGCTACTCCCTAATCAAAAAAGTCTACATTCTCCTACCCCATACGCTCAAGTCAATGCTGTGCTCAACCGATTGCTGGTGGATGCCAGATTTGTCCTCGGAGACTATTTTGTCGGTATGTATCTGT
>CAZSJU010000297.1:0-3579 GCA_964607235.1 uncultured Anaerolineae bacterium
CGGCGCTGGGCGGAACAGTATGGCGTGCGCAGCATTCCCACCCTGCTGTTCATCTGGAAAGGCCACGAGGCCGGGCGCATCGTCGGCGCTGTGCCGGCCCAGGCGATCAAGCAGCAATTGTCACAGATGCTCTAGCCCGCGCGCTGGGCATCCGGTGCGGCTGAATCCTAGCACAAAAGACCTCCGAGGTTTTGTAAACCTCGGAGGTCTGACGATGACACACGCTGGCCGGGGCTCACTCAGCGCTGGATGGGATCGCGCGACCGCAGCAAGGCCAACAACATGATCAAGCCCCCGGCAGCGACCAACAACAATCCCCACCGGCCCCACGCCACCTTTCCGGCTTCTGGCAACGTCAACAATGTGGACACTCGGACGGTGACCGAGGAAGAACGATCGTCAGAATTGGGCGACCGGACCACCGCCACGTTTTCTATATCCGACGGCACCGGCACGTCTTCCCGTACTCGCACGCGGATGGCAATCTCTACCGTAAAGCCAGGGCCGACCACCCCCACGTCCACGCTGATAGATTGACCGTCGATCGAGACCGTGCCTTGACTAGTCGAGGCCTCTAGAATTTCCAGATACTCGTGGATCGTGTCCGTGACGAGTACGTCCGCGGCCGCCAGGTCTCCCTGGTTGGTGACCACAATGAAAAAGGTCACTTCTCCGCCGGGATAGGTCTCGACGGGGTCCGAGCGTTTCTCGATGACCAGGTCTGGGGCTGGTCCCGGCGTCGGCGTCCCTACCGGGATGGACACCCCTGTAGGCGTAGGTGTATCCGTAGGCGTAGGTGTGGGCGTACCTGTAGGTGTGGGCGTATTTGTAGGCGTACTCGTAGGCGTATCTGTGGGCATGGTGGGCGTCTCTGTCGGCGTCGGTGTGATGCCCAACAGCGGAGCTGTCGGTGGGGCTGCGTCTGCAGATACACTCTGTAGCAACAACGCCACCAGCAGAACGAGAACGGTGAATATGAGTAGACGCATCAAAGGGATAGTTCTAAACGTTCTGGACATGGCATCAACCTCCGTGTTGAAAAATCTTCCAGCGGGCCGTCAACTATTCGCTGCACACTATTATAGGCAGAAAGTGAGAAAAGGGCCAATCCACGCGGGGTATGGACAATGTTAACGCCGGATCGCCAAACAGGTGATACGTGTCGATCAAGTCGCCGTACAAACCGCCGGCATACAGGCTGAGCAATGCAGCATGGGTGACGGCGCCCAGCTCGGTCTGGCCCTCTTGCAAGACCGCGCGATACACCGCCCCGTGTAGCCGGCGATGACCGGTCGCGACCCCGTTGCCACTAGAGCCCCATACCGCCACCGCACCCACGTCGGGCGTCCTGAGCAGGCTCTCGTCCAACGTGTCGCTGGTGGGATCAACATAGCGCCCGGTCAAGCAAGTCATGTGCAGCACGACCGGCCAGCGACGCGCGTTGTTCAAATCCGCAATGTGATCGCGGTGGAACAGGGGCGCATAGCCATCCGTCTCTAGCACCGCCTCCTGGTGCCAGGAGGCGTGGCCGAAATAGGTATAAAACAGCGCGCCCTGGTTCAGCGCCTGGACCAGGGCCTGGCGCGCCGTCTCTGCTTCGGTGTACCAATGGGCGGCGCCGGCCGTCTCGCTCAGATAGACCCGCGTGCCCACATAATCATAGGCCGGTGTGGCATAGGTCAGGAAGGCCTGATCCGCGTCGGCGTGATGGTCCCCTGCGGTCGAGGGGTTATCCGCCCCAAAGATCAGGCGGCGGTTCCATCCGCCCGGCAACGGGTCGCGCTCATAGCGCACGATCTTTTCCACGACGGCCGCGGCCTCTTGGGACGTGTTGACCGGTAAACGGCCCAGACGCAGGTCGGGCAGCGCGTCGCCGGTCAGGTCCGCGTACCATTTGTCGGAGGCCGTCTCGCCGAGCCAGGGGTCCACCTCGGCCAGGTAGGGCGGCAAAAAAGTCGGGTGGCTGTCGGGCCGGTAGCCGCGCGGGTCATAGGTGCCGTCACCGACCAACAGGACGTACAGTGGCGCCGGGGCGGTCCAGTGGGCATAGGCATGGGCCAAAAAGGCGCGGATCGCCGCCGGGTCCATGCGCCCGTCGCCAAAGACATCATACACCGCCTCCACGTCTACCAGCGCCACGCGCAAGCCGCCTGCCGCCCGGTGCGCGACCAACGGCGCCAACGCCGCCTGGAAATCAGGGTGCGTGAGGATCACATAATCCGCGCCCGCGGGGGAATCGTTGAACGTCTTGGTCGCCACCACCGCCTGGGGCGCGCGGACCTGGTCGTCGGTCAAGATCAGGTATTGGGCCGGGGTCACCGGGCCGTCACCGACGGTGACGACGCCATCGACCACCCCAACACCGGTCACCACGCGCGGCGCCAGAGGGTCGCTCACGTCGTACACGCGGGGTATGCCGCCGGCAAAGCCACCGACTGTATAGGCGCTGGGGGTGGCCTGGCCGCGAAAGTGGGCCACGTCCCCGCTGACCGCCGCCAGCCCATAGGTGACCGACAACGCGTCCACCCAGGCGCCCTCGACCGGCGCGCCGGTGTCTCCCGGCAACGTCAGGTGAACCGCATTGGCGCCCGCCCGCAAGGCCCCGGCCGGCAGGTCCAGGGTCGCCACGTGGGCCACCTTGCCCTCCCACCACGTCTCCCCCACAGGCTGGCCGTTCACGTCAAAACGCACGTGATGGTCGGGGTTGGGATCGGCGCGGGTAAAACCCTGCAGCCAGACGGTCAATTGTCCTGCTATAACAGGGTCGGCTGTCTCTAGCGTGATGGGGAACGTGTCGCTGACCAAATCGGGCTGCTTGAGCGGGCGCCAGAACCAGCGGTCGCCCGTCCGGTCCCAAAGGGACGAGTCGTAGGCCACGTTCTCCTCGGCCAACGCCGTGGCCCAGGCAACGCCGGCGGGCAGCCCGGTGGGGTCGCCCGCGCGGGTGGCCATGCGCGCGCCCGCGGCACCGCCCCAAGACAGCCAATAGACGTCGTGACCCGCATAGCGGGTCGGTTCAGGACGCGCATAGAACAACAACCGCTCCCCAGGCTCAAAAGCCGCATCAGCGTCCCCCTCCCACTGGGCGGCGACCGCATCTCCTGCGTGAGACAGGTGTAACGTGGCGGGATTAATGGCGCCGACCGGCACGCCGGCCGCAGCCAACGTCGCGTGGTCCAGCGCATACAGGCCCTCGGTCGCGACCAGCACTTTGTAGGGCGGCAGCGGCTCAGCCTCACGCTCCTGAGCGGGTCCGTGACCCGCGCCTTGGGCGGAGGCGGCGTCCTCGGCAGAGGGACGCCGGGTCACGGACCCGGCTTGAGCAATGGGTGGGGCTTGAGCGTTGAATGGGGCTTGGGCATTGGGTGGGGCTTGGGCATTGGGTGGGGCTTGAGCAGTGGTCTCTATCTCACGCTCCTGAGCGGGTCCGTGACCCGCGTCTTGGGCAGAGGTAACGTTCTCGGCGGGTGGACGCCGGGTCACGGACCCGGCTTGAGCATTGAATGGGGCTTGAGCGTTGAGTCGGGCTTGGGCATTGGGTGGGGCTTGAGCAGTGGTCTCTATCTCACGCTCCTGAGC
>CAZSJU010000297.1:3679-4546 GCA_964607235.1 uncultured Anaerolineae bacterium
GGGTCCGTGACCCGCGCCTTGGGCAGAGGCGGCGTCCTCGGCGGAGGGACGCCGGGTCACGGACCCGGCTTGAGCAATGGGTTGAATGGCGGGAGGACGCCGGGTCACGGACCCGGCTTGAGCATTGGAGATGGATTGAACACTAGACCGGGTTTGGGCCGCACTGGCGCGGAAGCGGGGCAGGTCGGAGGGGTTGCGCACCTGGCTCGCCAACACTGCTTCAAAGGGCAGCGGTTCCGTGTCGGCCGTCTCCGCCGCGCTCGCCTCGGGCGGCGCCGTCCAGTGAACGCGCACACGCACCCGGCGCAGCACGTCCAGGGTATTCGTGGCGGGATGATAGCGCACGGGGCTCAAGATCAAGCGGACCAGCCGGTGCTCGCGCATCCAGGCTGGCGGGTCCAGCGCGACAAACTGGGCCGGGAAAGCGTCGGTGGCCGTGTAGGCGGCCGCGTCGTAGGCAAAGGTCCAGCCGCCGGGGGCAGGTTGGCCGGCGGCGTCCCACGCCAACGGCGCCGGGGCCAACGCCGGCTCGACCGGGTGGTCCAGCGTCCACGTATCATAAGCGACGTCGACCACCTCTAGCCAGACGTCACCCTGCGGCGGCACGACCAGCAGATGTCCCTGGCGCGGCAAACTCGGCGCGCCGGGCAGGCCGCCATTTTGATAGCCATCGGCCTGCAGGCGGGTGTAGGTCTGGCCGTCCGCCCCGAGTACGGCCGTCTGATGCACGGACGGCCCCTCCCACGTCAGAGAGAGACCGCCCGGTTTGCCCGCTTCCGGGAAGGTATTAGAAATAGAGCGCCCCCCCACCACCCCCACGCTCGACAGGGCGATCAATACCCCGAGCAAGAATCGCAAGGTTTACCC
>CAZSJU010000298.1:0-4536 GCA_964607235.1 uncultured Anaerolineae bacterium
CAGGTACTTGACACCGCTAGCTTTTGGTATAAAATATATTCCTGTTATTGAATATAATTTACATTTGGAGATCATGGATTACAAAAGTCACACTCAGCTATTTCAAATCCTCTCCCATCCGGCGCGGTTGCAGATTTTGGACACTCTGCGCGCCGGTGAAGAGTGCGTGTGCCATATCCAAGCGCTGCTCGACAAACGTCAGGCCTATATCTCGCAACAGTTGATGGTTCTGCGTGAGGCCGGCCTGGTCGAGGACCGCAAAGATGGGTTGTACGTGTTTTACCGGTTGACTGACCCCGTGGTGTCCGAGATTCTGGCCCTGATCCTGGGACCGCCCCCAGCGCGTGCGTGTTGTGAGGATGCGGCCTGCCCCCACTGCCGCGTGCGCTGCGGGTGCCAGATGGTGGATTAGCGCCACCGTCTCGCCAGGCGCCCTTTTTGTGCCCTTGTGCTACAGAGACAGAGCCGTTGGCGAGTATTACATTCAGCGCGGCGAATGCGGCAGCGCACCTAGAGACCGAAATGATGATTTGACAAGGAGATGTTATGGCAGCGCCAACGCGCAAAAATGATACGGGTCAGTGTCCCTGTGGCGGGGACGTTACGGCCGGGCCGCCGCCACAAATGCGTCCCCGACCGAAACCCAAACCGAGCAGCCTGCGCAAGGTGACTTGTCCCGATTGCGGCTTGAGTTATTGGACCAATCGTTCCACTGACGTATGCATCGCGTGTGAGAAACAGCGCTAACGCGCAGGTAAAATGTGTTCTATCACAATACATTATGAGAAATGAGGAGGAGGATATGCAGGGGGATATGTTGACGATCAAAGTGTTAGGTCCCGGCTGCTCCAACTGCCAGCGCGTTGAAGAACATACGCTCGCAGCCCTGGAAGCGGTAGCCGAGGACATGCCCGACCTGGAAGCGACCGTGATGCACGTCACCGAGCGGGACAAAATCATGGCGTACCCTATTATGGCCACGCCGGGCCTGGTGATCAATGAAAAGCTAGTCTCGGGGGGACGCATCCCCTCGGTCGACGAAATTAAGGGCTGGATTCTAGAGGCTGTGGCCTAGCGCATGTCACTCTCTTGCAATTAACTGCCCGGCGCTTGTCCGATGGCTCGCACCAGCGCCGGGCACATAGTAAACACGAGGAGGAAATGATGTCAGAAGAGATGCTCAAGTTGATGGTAGACAAGTTTATCTTTCGCATCCCCACCGACCGTTATTTTAGTGAATTTGGCGTGTGGGTCAAACTAGAAGGCGACGTGGCGCGCCTGGGAGTGTCAGACTTTGTCCAGCAACGCTACGGCGACGTGGCCTTTGCCGATGCCATGCCCGTGGGCATAGCCCTGGCGCCCGGCGACGAGATGGCCAGTGTGGAGACGATCAAGGTCAACGTGATCGTCCCCTCACCGGTCAAGGGCACGATCACGGCGATCAATGAGCAGTTGGAAGATGCGCCAGAACAGATCAACCAGGACCCCTATGGCGAAGGTTGGCTGGCGCTGGTGGAATTGGCGGACTGGGAGGCGGACCGGGCACAGCTTTTCGACGCGCCGGCCTACTATGACCTGGTCCGGGAACAGGCCCAGGAGGAACTGGATAATGCCTAAAGTCACGATCGTGCCTTGCAGCGGCATCGGCAAGAGTTACGGCACGGTGGCGCGCGAGGGCGCGCATGTGGTGACCGAGGACTTGCGGCCGGACACGACAGAGTTGGTGCCGCTGTCGCTTTTGGTGTTGGGCGACGAGGCCGCCCGGGCCAGTATCACCGATGCCCAGGTCATTACCATTGACGGCTGCAAGCTGGCATGTGCGGCCAAGGTCGTGGCCGAGTCGGGGGGTGAGGTGGCGCGCAACCTGGCGGTGTTGGATGTGTACCGCCGGCACCGCGACCTCAAGCCCGCCGGGATCGCCGAGTTGAACGAGGCCGGTAAAAAGCTGGCGGACGCTTTGGCCGAAGAAGTGGCCGAACACGTCGACGCGTTGAGTGAGGAGGTGCAAGATGCCTGATCTACCCCAGAAAAAAGTCGGCATTGTGGCGTGTTCCGGTGAAGAGATGGCCGCCGGCACGGTGACACGCCTGGCTGCATTAAAGGTGCTGGAAGAGTTGCGACCGGATGAGACGGTGACCATCTGCCTGCCATTGTTCCTGGCCGGCGGCGAGGGCGACCGGGCTTTTGCGCGTTTTCATCCGACCATCGCCATCGATGGCTGTGATAAGCGCTGTGCGGCGCGAGGTACGGCCATGTACAGCGGTGAGCCGGCCGCCAGTGTGGTGGTGAGTGATCTTGTGCCCGAGTATCAAGATCCCGCCCTGGGCAGCGCGCGGCAATTGAACGCGGAGGGAAGGCACGCAGTAGAGCGCGTGGCGGACCAAATCGCCGAAAAAGTGGATAACCTGTTGGGCAAACCAGCGGGCAAACCAGCGAGCAAGCCGTCGGCTAAAACTGATCAGAAAGTCGCCACCTGCGCGTGTGGATCGGGCATCCCGGTCCAAAAGCTCCAGGTCGGCGACGAGACCGTCACCTTTCTCGCTCTGCCGCTCATCTTTGAAAAATTCAAGGACGACGGCAAGCCGCCTAGGGATGGCACGGCGGCCGAATTGATGCGGATGGTCGAAATCTATAACCCCATCCCTGAGGTACAAGAGGAGCGCTATACCCAAGCCGTTATGCGCGCATACACTGATTTTTATGAGGAGCAGACCTGATGGCCAAGACAGCTATTTATCATACCACCGTGACCTGGAAGGGTGAACATTGGGGTCACATTAAAATGGGCAACGGGCCCGAGATGGACTTTTCCGCGCCGCCCGATGCCGAGGGGCACGCGGGTGTATTGACGCCCGAGGATGCTTTTGTGGCCGCCGCGAATACCTGCGTGATGTTGATGTTTATATGGGCCACAGAGCGCTTTAAATTAGACCTGGTCTCGTACGAATGTCCGGCCGAGGGCACCAAGCTGATCGAGTTGGACCGTACAGAGATTTTCACCCAGATCGTCCTGCAGCCCAAAATCGTGGTGCGCGCCGGCGACGAGGCGAAACCCAGAGTCGAAAAGCGCGTGCGACGCGCCCTGGAATCCGCGCAAAAGTATAGCCTGGTGGCCAACTCGGTCAAGGGCGAGGTCATCGTGCAGCCGCAGATTGAGATTGTGTAGAGATCTGATATCAGGTCCTGGCTGCCCCAAGGACGCTAGAGGATTGCCTATGCCCACCCGAAACGTCCCTGCCTCTCACAAAAAGCACGCGCCGCTCCAAGCGACGGTCCAGGTGGACCCGACCGGTCACCTGACCTTGCCCCCGGCGGTCACCGCAAGCTGGCATTTGCGCCCCGGTGACCGCCTGTCCCTGGCGTTAAACGGCCGTCACATAACCGTCACGCGGGGGCCACATCACCTGGTTAAACTGTACGTCGAGCCGACGACGGTCTGTAACCTGAACTGCCGCACCTGTATGCGCAACACCTGGGAAACGCCGGACGGGCATATGGCTTTTGAGCGCTATGAACGCTTGCTGGCGCAGGCCAAGGCCATACCGACGCTCGAACGTCTGGCTTTTGGCGGGTTTGGCGAACCGTTGGCCCACCCCCGCTTGCCCGAGATGGTGGCCCGCGCCAAGGCGCAGGGGCTGGTCGTCGAGTTGGTGACCAACGGCACGTTACTCGATCCGGACATGGCCCTGGCGCTGGTTCGAGCCGGGTTAGACCAGTTGTGGGTCTCCATAGACGGCGTCACGCCCGAGACCTACAATGACGTGCGGGGGGAACGGCTGCAGATCGTGCTGGACCATTTGCGCGACTTGCGCCGGGCACGGCGTCGCGTCAGAGACTCTAACCTGGAATTGGGTCTGGTCTTTGTGGCGATGAAGCACAACGCCGGCGAGTTGGCCCAACTGCCCCGCCTGGCGGGACAAGTCGGGGCCAGGCAAGTGATGGTCACCAACGTATTGCCCTATACCGACGAGATGGCCGAAGAAATGTTGTACGAGCGGGCGTTGTTTTTGCCGGGGCCGGTGCCTGCCTCCGTCTCGCCCCAGGTTATTTTGCCCAACATGGATTGGGATCAGGAGAACGGCGCCATCCTGGTCGAACAGCTCTCCCGAGGCGCCGCCGTGCGTTTGATGGACCAGCCGTTGAGGTGGTCACGGGATACGTGCCGCTTTATCGCGCAAGGGTGTGCCGTGATCGGCTGGGATGGACGGGTCGCCCCGTGCCTGGGGTTGCTGCATCCTTATACCACCTATCTGCATGGCTACGAGCGGCACATCCGCGCCTATAGCCTGGGCCACATTGACGCGCGCCCGCTGGACGACATCTGGTCTGACCCGGAATACGTGGCTTTTCGCGAGCGCGTGGACGCCTTTGAGTTTTCTCCGTGCACGATCTGCGGCGGTTGTGACGACTTTGAATCCAACGAGACTGATTGCGTCGGCAGCCCTTTTCCGGCCTGTGGCGGCTGTCTGTGGGCCCAGGGCGTGATCCAGTGCCCTTAGGGCGCTATGCAAAACTTTACCCCTGGAACATTCTTAA
>CAZSJU010000299.1:0-4522 GCA_964607235.1 uncultured Anaerolineae bacterium
CGAGAAATCTCTAGTTTTGCCTCTCTAACTGCACGACAAACTCGTTAATGCCAGGACGTTGAGCTTCCGGCGCCGTCTCAAGCGCCGCCGTCGCGTGCGTCAATGCCAGATCCAGTCGACCCAGTTGCTGGTAAACCAGCGCCAAGTTCAAGTGCACGTTCCAGGCGTTATCCAGATTGGGCGCGATCCTGAGCGCCTGCTCGTAGGCCTGAGCCGCCGTTTCCAAGTCGTTCACCGTGCGGGCGAGGTCACCCACTAGCAAGTGTGAGGTGACGTCGTTAGGCCCCAGTTGAACGGCAGCCTGCGCTTCGGCCAACGCTTCGGGATACATCTCGATCCGCTGATACATAAAAGCCAGGTTCTGTCGCAAAGACGGGTCATTGGGCTTGAGGCGAGCGGATTCTTGCACTTCCACCAAGGCTTCGTTTATCCGCCCCAGGCTCTCCAACAGCCCGGCCAAGGCCAGATGATAGTTGGCATTTTGGGGCTTGAGCGCGATGGCCTGGCGATAACTTGCGACCGCCGCGTCGGGCTGACCGTTGCGTTGGTACAATTCGGCCAACCCGATATAAGGCTCGGCTGAACTGGGATTCGCCAGAGCGGCCTCTTGCAAGACCTCGACCGCCTTCTCAAAGCGGCCCATCTGCTCATTGGCATTGGCGATCGTCACATAGACGTTCATCAAACGCGGATTGATCTCTAACGCCCGCTCATAAGTCCCCAGCGCCGTCTCTAGCTTGTGCTTCCACTCGACCTCCAGGTCCTCCACTTGCGATTCCAGTGCCGCATCGGATTGCCCTTCCTCCAAAGCGGCAAGCTCGGCCCGCTTGTTCATCAACTCCCGACGTGCAATTTCCGCTTCTTGCAGCAGCATATCCCCTTTGATCAGATAACTCTGCTCATAGCGGTCATCCAGCTCTAGCGAATGCTGGATCGTCTCATATGCCTTTTCCAAGTCCCCCAACTGGTACAGATAAACCGTCGCCAACTCGTTCCAGACAATCGTGTTTTGCGGACTGAGCCTGGTGGCCTGCTGATAATAGCCGACGGACTGGTTGATCAGTTCAGCTCTATTTTCAACATCAAGGTCCGCCCAGTTTTTGTACAGCCGTCCCAGGTTGGCCGTATGGTCAGTGTTGAGCGGGTTGACCTCCCGCGCCTGGAGCAAGATCGTACGCGCCGACTTTAGCAGGTCTTTTTGACACAGTTGCGCTGTCTGCTCGATCGACATCGCGAGGACGCCCGAGATGTTTGGATCTCCGGTGATGATGCAACCACTCTGCGGCGCCGTCTTGGATTTTTCCAAATAGGAGGAACCGGCCCACAGATAGTAAAAATCCTCATCCGGCGCCAACTCTAACGCGCGCTTGTGATGAGCGATGGCAATGTCCCATTGTTGCTGCCGGCTCCACTCCTCACCTTGCTTATAGACCACGTCCGCACGGATGACCTTGATATTGGTCTGATTCATAATAAACAGTGCCAGCGCCACCACCGGCACCACAGCCAGCGCGCCCCAGGGCGTCGCCCAACGTTGCGGCATACGTTTGCCGATCAACAACACGGCCCCCGTCACCAGGATAAACAAGAACACAAAGGTGTAAAAGGCGATCACGATCGCCGATAGATACATAGAGACGTCAAGCAAGCCGGTGATCAACCCCACCAGGTTCGTCTGGTCCACGCTGCGTTGCATCCCACCCAACTGCAGATGCCGGTCTGCGATGCCAAACAGCGCGACCATGATGATCACAGCAGCGATCAGCACGATCAACTCGGGCAGCCAGAACTTTAACCGTGGCGCTTGCAACCAATCCACAAAATCCAAAATCAGCAAAGAAAAGTAACCGGCAGCCCCGACCAAGAACAGCGTGATCCAGGGCCAATCCTGTGGATTGGCACCCTGCGTGGCGCCTAAAAACTGCAACAATAGCACCAACAACAACTTGACCACCACGTTCAACTCGAGCACCAGGGATACCCGCTTCCAGTCTCGCGCGCTTTGCCCCTGGGAACGGTCTATGAGCAACAAGACCAAAACCGACAACAATGTGCTCGTCCCCATCACCAACAGCGTCATCCACCACCAGTTGTTTGATCCCTGCTGCCCCAACCAATCTCTTAACGGCGGGACAAAAGCCAACAGCAACATCAACACCAAGAGCAACGCCCCGTCTAGCACGAGCGGCAACATCCTGCGCGACCACGTTTGCGCCCGCGCTTGCAAGACCTCACGACCAAACCTGGACTCGGAGGTAAACACCACGCCACCGATCAACAACGACAACAACAGCAAACTCGACGTCATCAAGGAAGCCGACTCTTCAGGACGCCCCTGATTACGGTTAGGCGGCAACATTGTCAAGTCGTGCTTGATAATCTCCCAGGCCTTGCCGGTCCAACACGGCTGCAACGTCCGCAACGCCTGCGGGTCACAGCTTGGCTCCGCAGCGACGCGCCCCGAGTTGGTCACAAAGTTAAAACCTAACGTCCCCACGATGAGCGTCAACACACAAGCCGCGACCAACACCGGCCCAAGCCAGCCAGGCAACGCGGCGCCCGCAGAGCGCCGGGTCCGCTGGGGTCGCCGGCGACGCCGGCGCCGCCCGCTATGCGCGGATTTGACAGGTTCCTCCGGCTTTTGTGGGGCGTCCGATGCCGCTTCCGGCGCCGCCAGCGCAAGCCGCTTTGTGCCCAAGAGCACGAGCACAGCCGCAAAAACCCAAAAATAGGTGCGCGTCGCCGCGATCGCGATACCAAAGTGGATCTCTACAAAGTGCGCGAGGATCGCTGACACCAGCGCCACCAGGAGAATCTCCCGTGAACTGATGGCGGCAGACGCGACCTCCTCGGACGGGCGATATAAAAAGCTGGTATACAAGATGAGATAGAGCACCAACCCGCCGGTCATGCCAAAAGGCAAACCGACGCCGAAAAATTCGACGCCTTGCCACAGCATCAAAACCGCCGCGCCCAGCACGCCGCCCCCCAAAAAACATGCCAGCCAGATATTTCTCTCACGCTTGTCGTTGACCCAGCCCAACCACTTGAGACCATAATAGAACACACTACCAAACAGGAACATATAGGCGAACAGGCCGATGCCGCCGGTGATGACCAGAGCGTCAAAGGTCTCATTATGCGAGCGGTCGGGCGACGCGTTGCGCCGCTCATAATGCGCCAGGTCTGGGGGGTAGAAGGGATTATAGGCCACGTACATAGATTCGGGACCGTAACCGATGAGCGGCCGCAAAAAGTTCAACTTGTCGGTCTTGAACGGTTCCGCCGGATCCTTTACAGGATAGGCCAACGGCTCGTGGGGGGTGATCATCTCGACCGCCCCTTCCCAAATCAGCACGCGCACCTTGCCCGTGCCGCTCTCAGTTTGAAAGACTTTGCCCAGGCGACCGATGTACGGGGCATCGCGCAACGCTTCGAGCGGGGTCCCCGGCAAGTTAAAGGCGACGAGAAAGCCGGCCGCCAACACGGCCAGGCAGACCCAACTCAACCACAACCACTTCCAGGTATGCCGCATGGACAACATTGTCACAAACCACGCGACCGCCACCACGATGCCGAGGAGCGCAATGACCTCAAAACTCAGCGACTCGGCGCCCACCAACCCGGCCAACAATGTTATTCCGCCCACCAAGAGCACCGCTGCAAGGGGCAAAATCAACGTGCCGCCCAACGCCTTGCCCAAATCTACCCCGGTGGTCCTGTCCTTATCAGGGGAAGCGCGGCGCAACGCCAACAAGCCAAACAGGACAAAAGCGAACGCGCCGACCAGCAAACCCACCAGCGGCCCCCGGCTCTGGCTAAACACGATGGTGATGAGTTGAATCAACGCGACAAAAATATAGGCCGCCGCGCGCAAAATGTCGGCCACCTGGGCATCCTCGTCCGTCAGAATGGCAATAAAACTCTCTATGACGCGCCCGGCCGTGAGAAAGAAAACCATGATCTCATAAGCCGAGATAAAGATGGCGTTCCCCATATTGGACGCCACGCGCCGCGTCACGTCCCCGCCCCAGGGCAAGGGGTCAATGCCATAGCGCTGGATCAACCCATACAAAGAGATGGGGATGCTGGTGATAATGGCCGCCGTAATCAGGCGGTTTAGCTGCTCCCGGCTGCGCATCTCGTTCAGGATCATGAAAAAGACGAGTATATAAGCCAGCGTCGTATAAGTGCCCTGCAGCCGCTGATAGGAGCCCCACAGGCTGGTATAGCGCGCGACCGAGGTCAAGGTAGACAATAAATAAACGACGACCAAAATCAGCGTGGGCAACACTAACGGCGTACGCCAGGAAAAGCGCAACACGCGCTCCCGGGAGCTCGCGCCCTGACTGACCTCCTCAATCGCCTTGATCAGCCAGGCAGCCGACATGAACACGGCAATCGAGCGCAACAGCGTGAGCTTGTCAGGTTCAAAGACGCGGCTAGAGTACACATTAAAGTACAGCGGCACCAACACTATCGCCGCGATCCAACCGGCTTCGATGACCTTGCTACAATACGC
>CAZSJU010000300.1:0-4504 GCA_964607235.1 uncultured Anaerolineae bacterium
GCCTGGGGGATATTATAGCACCGGTTTGGGGTTTGTGCAAAAGGGCTGTGGAGGTGTGGGGCCTAGACGTGTCGACGCGGGTTTGGCAACCCGCTGGGAGCAGGGGAAGAGGGGCACGACGCGGGTTGCAAACCCGCTGGGAGCGAGGGGGGGAGCACAGCGACGGCGCAGGTTACAAACCTGCTGGGAGCGAAGGGGAGAAGGGGAGAGGGGCCGCTGTGGCTAGGGCAGGTCTTGGGGGGTGTCGACGTCGCGCAGCACGCCGAGGGTGTCGACGGGCACGCGCTGGGCGGCGCCGGCGCGGGTGTAGGCCTGGAGCACCGGGCGGCCGCCCACGTCGCCCGTCACTTGCCGCAGTTCGGGAAAGGTGACACGGTCAAACAGGACCGGGTTGCCGCGCCGGCCCTCGTAGGCCGGCCACACCACGGGCGCCAGCGTGGCCGCGTGGCGCGCGATGAGCGCGTCTAACACCGCCGGCGTGACACGCGGCAGGTCGGCCAGGTGGAACAGGACGCCGTCGACGTTTTCCGGCAGCGCTGCCAGCCCGGCGCGCATTGATGTGCTCTGCCCTTGTGCCCAGTCGGGGTTGACCACGACCTGCACCGGGCGCTCGCCCAGCGCGGCGCGACAGGCCTCGGCCTGGCAACCCAGCACCACGATCACGGGCCGCGCGCGTGCGGCCAGGGCGGTGTCCACGGCGTGGGTCAGCAGCGTGCCGTTCCCCCAGGGGTAGAGTTGCTTGAGCTGGCCAAAGCGCCGCGCTTCCCCGGCGGCCAGCACCAGCGTCGCCACGCGGCAACGGGCCAGGCGGATCGGGTCGGGGTCGCGCAGCGCGCCGATGGCGACCGCCCTGATCCGTGGTTTCTCTAGCAACCGCGTCGCCAGCGCCTCGGCCACTTTTAGCTCGGCCGGACTGTGCACCTTGTTGACCAGGACCACGACGCGCGCCGTGGGGGGCACAGCCTTGAGGCCGCCCTGGGGGTGGGCCAGGACGGCCGCTACCAGCGCCGGCGTGACCGGTTGGCCCAACGCCGCGCCGATCAGCGCTGCGATCCGTTCGGGCCGGTGCACGTGCGCCGCGTCCAGCGGTTGGCCGATAGTGTCAATACCCACGACCAGGACGGCCAGCGTCGTGCCGGGGGGGATGACGGGCTCGTGCGCGGCGGGGGCTTTGAAGGGCAGCTTGCGCGCGCCGTCGGCCTCGTTGATGACCGCGTCCAGTCCCAGGGCCGGCAGCAGCGCGTCGACCACCTCGGGCGGCAACCCCTGCGCCCGCCCGGTCTGCGGGTCGGTCGGACCGATCAGCAGCGTGTGCGCGTGGGGCAGGTCCGCCGGGGACAGCGCCGCGACCGCCTCCAGGTCCCAGACGGGCCGGACCAGGGCCTGGGGCGCCCAGGCGACCTGTCCGGCCTCGATGTGGGTGCTGGTGGTGGTGACGACCTGCCAGCCACGGGCGGCCAACTCGTCGCCCAGGCGGAACAGGGCGCTGCTCTTGCCGCCCGCCCCGACCAGGGCGACTTGTTCGTGGCGCCGGACGCGTAAAGCGTGGGCCAGATTCAAGCGTCTCCCTCCTCGTCTTTTGCCCCGTTCTCCAGCCACTCTTCCCGGGCCACACGCGCGGCCAGATGTGGCAACTTGCGGTTGATGCGGCTGTACTTGCGCTCCAGCTCGCGCAGCCGCCCTTCGATCTCGGCGATGAGTTGCAGGATCTGGCCGATGGCCTGCTCTGTCGTCAGCTTTTCCAGTTCCCAGGCGCGGGTCACGCCCTCCAGACCATAGGTGCCCATGGCGTACATCTCCTTTTGTCCATCAATCGTTTCGCGTCAAACACGAAACCGTGTTGAGCAGTCCCATAAAAAGCGACTGCTCCCAATCGCTGACCCTTATTATACACGGTAGCGTGTCGATCGTCAAGGGCGTGGGACGTGGAGCGCGAAAATTTTAAGGTTGGCTCGGAAATTTTTGCCAGTTCTTAGTGGTCGCGGCGTCAGTAGCTCAAACCGCGCGCGGCGAGTTCGGCGTCCAGCTCTTCTAGAGAACGGCGCCCGAAACCGGGCACCGCCAGCAGCGCCTTGCGGCCCTGGGCACGGCGGTCGAGCACCTGGCCGATGGTGGTCAGGCCCGCGCAACTCAAGGCGGTCACCGCGCGCGGGTTGAGGTCCAGGTCGAGCACAGGACGGTCGCGGAACTCTTCTGGCGTCTCACCGCCGGTGAGCGGCTTGAGCGCCAGGTCCGGGTAGTCAAAACCACTGCGTTCGGCGACCAGGGACAACAATGTGGCGGTGATGCGGCCGGGTTGGTGCTGGCCCGTCTCCCACTCGCTGATCCGCTGTTGCTCGGTGCCCAGTTCCTCGGCAAACTGCCGCTGCGTCAGGCCCATGTGCTGGCGCAAGGCCCGCACACGCTCAGCGGACCACTCTTGCCGGGCAGAGCGTTTGGCATTCATAGTTAGATTATAGTCCAAAGAGGCCAGACGTCAAACGTCGCCTCCCTCAGTCCCCCAGTTCCGTTGAGCGCGGCAATGTCTGCGCCCCCACGCCGCGCTTTCCCCTCGCTGGGGAAAAAAAGCTGGCGACGCGTTTTAGGAACCGGCCTTTTTCCACTTGAGGGTGACCGTGTAGGTCGCCTCGGCGCCGCCCTTGACGATGGCGGCGTTGCCCACTTCACCGGTAGCCTTGATGCCAAAAGAGATCTCGGCCTCGTCCGGCGGGGTAGAGAGCGCGTTCATTTTTTGGATAAAGCTCTCGGCGTTGCGGCGCACGGTGTCCATGATGGCCGCTTCAAAAGTGGCGCGCGCGTGCACGATGGCCTCGCCCGCCTTTTGGGCCGCGTCGCCGACCAGGCCAGCCCTGACCACGCCGCTGGGTGTTTCTACGCGCTCCTCGGCCACTTCTACCAGCATGGACTCGCCGTCGGCGGTATCGAATTGGATATAGCGTGTCATGTCACCCTCCTCATACTAGTCCAGACACCAACGCCAGCAACACGCCGCCGGCCATCACGCTGCCTAATTGGCCGGCGGTGTTGGCGCCCATGGCGTGCATCAGGATAAAGTTTTCAAAATCTTCGTCTTGCGCCATCTTGGCCGCCAGGCGCCCGGCCATGGGAAAGGCGCTGATGCCGGCGGCCCCGATCAGCGGGTTGATCTTGTGACCGCTCAGGGCCGACATTAACTTGCCGAACAGCAACCCGGCCACCGTGTCCAGCCCAAACGCCAGCAACCCCAACACCAGGATGCCGATGGTGTCCCAGTTGAGAAAGCTACCCGCGCTCATGGTCGAGCCGATGGTGAGGCCCAGGAACAGGGTCGCGACGTTGATGATCTCATTTTCGGCAGAGTTGCGCAAGCGCTCCACGACCTGGCTCTCGCGCAGCAGGTTGCCCAGCATCAACATGCTGATCAGCGGCATGGCGTCAGGCACCAGCAAGCCCACGATCAACGTGACGATGACGGGAAAGGCCACCAGCGCGCGGCGCGAGACCGGCCGCGGCGCATATTCCATGCGGATCATGCGCTCTTTTTTGGTGGTCATTAGCTTCATCAGCGGCGGCTGGATGATGGGGATCAGGCTCATGTAAGAATAGGCCGCTACGGCGATGGGCGCCAACAAGCGCGGCGCCAGCTTGGTGGCGACAAAGATGGCCGTCGGCCCGTCGATGGCGCCGATGACGCCGATCGAAGCGGCCTCGTTGAGCGGAAAGCCCAACATGGTGGCCAGGATCAGGGTGCCAAAGATGCCAAACTGGCCCGCGGCGCCCAACAGCACCATCTTGGGCTGGGCCAGCAAGGGGCTAAAGTCGATCATTGCGCCGACCCCGACAAAGATCAACAACGGGAACAGCTCGGTGCGGATGCCGGCGGCGTACAGCACGCCGAACAGCCCTTGCCCATCAGTCATACCGGTCAGCGGGACGTTGGCCAGCATACAGCCAAATCCGATGGGGAGCAACAATACCGGCTCGTACTCTTTGATCACTGCCAGCGCGACCAGCACCGCGCCGGCGGCGATCATAAAGGCGTTAGCGACAGTAAAATGAGTCAGGCCTTTTGCCAGCTCGTTAAACAGTTCAGAAAAGTCCATTTTTACAATCCTATTCGGCGTACTCGAGCAGCACTTCGCCGTGCTTGACGTGCTGTCCCACCGACACGTTCACCCGGGCGACAGTGCCCGCACGCGCGGCGCGGATAGTGTTGTTCATCTTCATCGCCTCTAGCACGCACAACTCCTGGCCCACTTGCACCGTCTCCCCCGGTTGGACGGCGATGGAGACAATCACGCCGGGGATGGGCGCGCAGGCTGCGTTGGTGCATTCAGCAGATGGCGCGGGCGCCGCAGGGGCCTCTGCGACAGTGGCCGGCGGAGGAGAAACGGGTTCCGCTTTGGCAACGGGTCCCTGGGCCGGCTGCAGCGGCAATTCGCTGGCGGGCCATACTTCAAACGTCTCGCCCTCAACCTGGGCCACCACCGGCCGGGCACGCGGGTTTTCGATCTCGACTTTAAAC
>CAZSJU010000301.1:0-4487 GCA_964607235.1 uncultured Anaerolineae bacterium
CGCTTGCCGTCGATCAGCAGCGGCAGGGCCACGTTCTCGGCGGCGCTGAGCGTGGGCAGCAAATTGAAGAACTGAAAGATAAAGCCCACCTGCCGCCGCCGCACGATGGTGATCTCGTCGTCGCTCAAGTGGGCCAACCGCTGGCCGTCCAGCACGACGTCGCCGTCACTGGGCGTGTCCAGGCCGCCCATCAGGTGCAGCAGCGTCGATTTGCCCGCGCCCGACGGCCCCATGACGGCCACAAATTGTCCCTGGGGCACGACAAAATCAACGCCGCGCAGCGCGTCCACCGTCACCGCGCCCATCTGGTACCGTTTGCCAAGACCGGTCGTTCGTAGTACGTCTGTCATCGCCTTTATCTCCTTGTGCAACCCGCGTCCAACGAAAAGATCAAATCGCTACAGAAAAAGTGCAAGCTTTTTCCGTGGGCCAGAGAAAATCTAGTTCGTCACCAAGGACTTTTGGCAAGATCATACACTTGATGGGAAAAAATATCAAATCGGCTACGTTCACCGGTGTTCTACTCTTTTGCTCCGAGTGCGAGTTGATCATTCCTATGTGTGAGGCGATTGAGGGTGTTGTCTCTACCTCTTGCTTGTAGTATAATTTTACCAGGTTGGTATCTGTTCGGGTGTCCGGTACCTTGACGGTTTTGGAGAAATTGGAATGCTAGCAAAAACACTGGATCGGCATATTGAAATCACACCGGGAGTAGTGGGTGGTAAACTGCGTATTTCCGGACGCCGCATTACCGTCCAAAACATCGTGATCTGGCACGAATGGATGGGCCGTAGTGCCGATGAGATTGTGAGCGAGTATGATTTGACCCTGGCTGAAGTGTATGCAGCCCTGGCCTATTATTATGACCACCGGTCTGAGATTGACCAAGCCATTGAGGATAGTGAAGCTTTTGTAGAAGCGTTGCGTCAGCAAATTCCCTCCAAGGTCACTCGGAAACTGCGGTGAGATGGTGCGGGGGTTGATGCTTATTTGCCAAGTGTTGGACAGCGATGAGATGCGAAATCACGTTGAGTTTTTGTAGCCTCGTTTCATTTTTCGCCCTCGGACCTTGAGGTGATCGTTCCCAGAGGAGAGGCGGTTTAGGGTATTGTCTCTACCTCTTTACCGCCGCAATCGACGGTTGATCTGGCCGGTGACGGCCCGTATTTCTTCCACGCCTAGCATCCAGCCCATCCCCAGGTAAAGGGCCGTGCCTAGCGCCACGCCGGCCGGCGCCAGCCACAGCGGGTTGGCCGCCGGGAGCGCCCACAGCAGCGCGCCTAGCCCTAGTCCCATCAGCGTCGCCGCTGCTATGACCCTCAGCAACATGGGTAGCGAACGTCGCCCCTCCAGCCCGTCCAGGCGGTTGCGGATGAGCCACACCAGCCCGATCCATTCGAGCGTCGTCGCCAACGAGTTGGCCAGCGCCAGGCCACCGTGGGGCAGCCAGCCAAACGCCTCGAACAGGGGCGGCAGGGTCAGGCTGAGCAGCATGTTCAACAGCATCGCGCCCCCGCCCACCAGCAGCGGCGTTCGAGTGTCGTGCAGCGCGTAAAAGGCGCGCGCCACGATCTCTAGCCCGGCGTGGGCCACCAACCCCAGCGCGTAGAACAGCAGCGCCCACGCCACCAGGTCGGTCGATGTTTCGCCAAAGGCGCCGCGCTCAAACAGCAGCGCCACCAGCGGTTGGCGCAGCACCGCCAACCCTACCGCCGCCGGCAGGCTCAGGGCAAAGACCGCGCGCAGCGTCGCCGCCAGCGCTGACCGCATGTCCTCCCGTCCCCCGCGCGCCACCTGCCCGGAAAAGGTGGGAAAGGCTGCCGTGGCCACTGCCTGGGCGAATACGCCCTGGGGCAACAGCATCAACAACCAGGCAAAGTTGATCGCCGACACAGCCCCTTGGCCCAGCCGCGACGCCAGATTGGTGTTGATCAAAAAGTTGAGCTGGACGATGGCCAACCCCAACACGCGGGGACCCATCAGGCGTGTCACCTCGCGCACGCCGGGGTCGCGCAACGTCAGCACGGGCGTGTAACGCGCGCCCAGGTGCAACAGCCCCGGCACCTGGATCAGCAGGTGCAGCGCCGAGCCCGCGACCACGCCGACCGCCAGCCCCATCACGCCCCACGATGGCGCCAGGAACAGCGCGCCGCCAATGATAGCCAGGTTGTAGGTTAACGGTGCGATGGCGGGGAGCAAAAAGTGCTGGTGGGCGTTGAGGGCGCCCATGATCACGCCGCTGAGGCCAAAAATGACCGACGAGATGAGCATGACGCGCATCAGGCGGGCGGTGAGCGCGGCGGTTGCGGGGTCGAACCCGGGGGCAACCACCCGCTCGACCAGCCAGGGTGCGACCCACGCGCCCAGGATGGCGGTCAATGTCAGCAGTAGCAGCAGCAGGTTCACGATGGCGCTGGCCATACGCCAGGCGCCCGCCCGATCCTCACGGCTCAGATAGCCGGTAAAGGTGGGGATAAAGGCTGAACCCAGCGCTCCGCCGGCCATCAGTTGGAAGATCAGGTCGGGCAGGCGAAAGGCGGCCTGGTAGGCGTCCATCTCGAGCGCGGTGCCAAACTGTCCCGCGATGACCATCTGCCGCACCAGTCCCACGAGGCGGCTTAGCGTAAAGGCGATCATCACGACCGTGGCCGCCCGGGCGATTTGTCGTTTGTCTGCTGTCAGCGTCATATTGTCTCCTCGCGACCCGACCGCCTCGCGCGCCGGCGGAGGGGGGTGGCGATAGCGTAGAGCAATCGTTATTATATCAGAGGTTTGGCCGCTTGGAAACGGCTTGCGGAATTGGCTGGTTAATGTTAGGATCAGGTTTATGCTAGCGAGGGGGCTAAAGTGAACGATTTGATGAAATCTATTTTTTGGCGGCTCGTGGTCTCGTTGACCATCCTGGTCTTTGTCGCGATCGAGGGCGGCGGCTTTTAGTTCGGCGGTTTGGCAAAGCGTCCTAGGGCGCCGGTCAGGAACGCCTGATCGGGGCGGGCATCCCAGGCATAGATCACGCACGTGCCGGCCAGTTTGTCGTGCCAGCCCCGCCGCGCGTCATCGATCAGGATCCACAAAAAGCCCAGGTACAGTGGCAGAGCCGATACAAAGTAGCCCAGCAGCCGCCACAGCGCGTGCCACAGCGAAGGTTTTTGGCCTGCGGTGCTTAGCACGCGCAACCCCAACAACCGTTGGCCCGGCGTTTGCCCGGCCAGCACCCAAAAGAACACGTTATAACCCACGACGTACAGCGTCGTGATCCCCCCTGCGATGGCCAGGCGCAGCCCTTCCAGCCGGCCGAGTATGATCAAATCCTCAATCTGGAATATCGCGTTGGCGGTGTTGATCAGCCAGGCCGAGGCGGCCAGCGTCAGGCTGATCAGCGCCACGTCGACGATGAACGCGATCAGGCGGCTGGTAAACCCGGCATAGTGCCCGCGCAGGTTGGCCTGAGTCGTTTTGGCCATGGGCGCGCGTTTCCCTGCCGGAGCGACCTGGGGCGGGGCGGAGGCCGCTGGACAGGGGGGCGGCGCCAAGCGAGGTGGCTTGCCCGATAGCCGGCGTGCGATTCCCTCTGACAAATGGTCCGCGCTGACCGACCGCTCCCGCAACCCCTGCACCAGCTCGTTGACCAGGCCCGAGCTTTGTTGTTGTACCAGATCCTGCAATTCGGGGTTTTGGGCTACCTGGCCGATGGACGTGTCTACTGCGTTGTCCAGCGCGGTCTGGGCCAGGGCCCGGCTATGCGCGCTTTCCATGCGCCCGCGGTCCACCCATTGGGCCACCTCTGCCTCGCCGCGTGCTACCAGTTTGTCGAAAGGCCGGCGCAAGGGCCGGCTCAATCGGTTAAAGGGTTTACGCAGCGGGGCCGACAGCCGCCAGGCCGCCCGCTCGGCCTGCCCCAGTCGCTCTGCGTTCTTTTGCAGGTCGGCCTGTGACTCGAACAACAGGCCGAGCAGGGCATAACGGGTCGTGTCCAACAGACTCTCGGGCGGCGGTGAGGTATCCGGTTGCTCTTTTGATGGTTCCTCGGACGACGCTTCTGCTGTCGAGGCGGGTGCTGGTGTCTCTTGTTCCGCCGTGCGTTCCCACGCCGGTAACTGGCGCCGCAGCTCATCTATGCCCAGCAGGGCGCCGCCGACCAGCAGGCGCGTGAGCCCGCGCAGCGTGCCGGGGGACGAACGGTTGTCTGTAGGTTGAACTGGGTCGTTCACCCGCTGCTTGTCCATAGATTTGCCTCTCCTCGAGCGCGCGATTAAAAAATGTGTGCGCTGTGCTTCTGGTAATCTTTTTTTTGGCCCTCGTCGTTGGATCCAGGCGCGCATCAGCGGCACGCAAAACGCCCAGGTGGTCGGCGATGGGCGTTTGAGGCCGCCCGCGCGCGTAGCGTCACTGAGGAAAATTGTAGCACAGGGACGCGTGTCGAGCAAACGCCGCGCTGACGCGGGTTGCAAACCCGCTGGGAGCCAGAGCGATTTTATGCCCCCGCT
>CAZSJU010000302.1:0-4485 GCA_964607235.1 uncultured Anaerolineae bacterium
GCAATCCTGTTCTCACGATCCCCTGGCCTAGCTGTGACGCTCCCACATCTGACGATGTGGGTTTCGAGTCCGGTCCGCGGTTCTCCAATTGCGCTCTGCGCAAAAAATGGTAGAATCCGGGTGGCTTTGCTCTCTATCGCACGCTGCGACAGACAAAGGAGTTGCCAGGTGAGCGTCGAACGCGCACACGGCGCTAAAGCGCCGACTACAAACCGGTCTCTCTACCGGCAGGCGACCTTTTATTTCTTTACCGGCACGGGCAACACGTACCGCGCGGCGGTGTGGATGGCGCGGGCGGCCGAGGCGGCCGGGGCCGAGACGGTGGTGGGACCGATTCAGGTCGCCCGGCCGGACGAGATTAAAAGCCACGGCGCCGGCGCGCTGCTGGGGCTGGCGCTGCCCACCCACGGCTTTACCGCGCCCTGGGCCGTGCTGCGCTTTGCCGCTCGCCTACCGCGGGGTCAAGGCACGCACGCCCTGCTCGTCGTCACCCGCGCCGGGACCAAACTCGGTCCCTGGTTCTTGCCGGGGATGGAGGGCACCGCGGCCTACCTGCTGGCGTTGATCTTGTGGCGCAAGGGCTACCACGTGCGCGGCGTGCTGGGTCTGGACATGCCCTCCAATTGGCTGACATTACACCCCGGCCTGCACCCCGACACGGCCGCGGCCATCATTGCCCGCGCAGAGATCAAGTTGAGCGCCTTTATGGACGCAATCCTGGCCGGGCGGCGCCGCTTGACGGGCTGGGTCTGCCTGTTCTTGGGGCTGCTGCTCGCCCCCCTCTCCCTGGGCTACATGCTGCTGGGCCGCTTTTACCTGGCCAAGCTCTTTTTTGCCTCCGAACGCTGCACCGGGTGCGGCCTGTGCGCCCGGCACTGCCCCAACGGCGGCATCAAGATGTGGCGCGGCCGGCCCTATTGGACCTTAAAGTGCGAGAGCTGCATGCGCTGCATGGCCTACTGCCCCACCCAGGCGGTAGAAGCGGGGCACTCGTGGGCGCTGCTGCTGTACCTCATCAGCACCGTGCCCGTCGTGACTCTAGTGCTGGACCGGTTGACCCCGCGCTGGTCCGGGCTGAGCGCCCTGCGGGACGGGGCGCTCCGGCTGGCGCTGGATTACGCCTATGCGTTGGCAACGCTGAGCCTGGCCTACGCGCTGTTCAGCCTGGCCTTGCGCCTGCCGTGGGTCAACCGCCTCTTTACCCGCACCACGCTGACCCATTACTACCGCCGCTATCACGAACCGGACACCACCTTGAACGACATGGAGTGAAACGATGGAACATAAAGCAGGCGCACAAATCAGCCAAAAAGCCTTTATGCAGTCGCTGCTCATCTTGTTGCTGTTGATGGCGCTAGCCGGCGTCCTGACCCGCGTCGTCACCCCCGGACGCTATGACCGGGTCATGGAAGGGGAGCGCGAGCTGGTCGACCCGGACTCGTTCCGCACCGTGGAACGGCCCGACTATCCGCTCTGGCGCTGGTTCACGGCGCCGGTCGAGGTGCTGTGGGGCAACGACGGGCTGACGGTCATCATCATCATCCTGTTCCTGCTGATGGTGGGCGGCGCCTTTGCCGTGCTGGACCGCAGCGACATCCTCAAGGCCGCCATCGCGCGTGTCGTCGCGCGGCTGGGCACGCACAAATACGCCCTGTTGTTGGTCGTCACGCTGTGTTTCATGGTGCTAGGCGCCTTTTTCGGCATCTTTGAAGAGGTCGTGCCGCTGGTGCCGGTGATGATCGCGCTGTCCTATTTCCTGGGCTGGGACTCGCTGGTCGGCCTGGGGATGAGCATCCTGGCTACCAACATGGGCTTTTCCGCCGCCATCATGAACCCCTTTAGCATCGGCGTGGCCCAAGAGATCGCCGACCTACCGCTGTTTTCCGGCGCCTGGCTGCGGGTCCTGATCTTTCTGGCCATCTATGCGGTGCTGGCCCTCTTTTTGGTGCGTTACGCGCGCCAGATCGAACGCGACCCGTCCAGTTCGCCCGTGTTTGAGGCGGACTGTGCCGAACGGGAAAAATACGCGGCCACCGTCCTGGATGACCTGGCGGCGGCGCACCCACGGCTGGGCCGCGCTGTGGCCTGGTTTTTCGGCTCCTTCCTGTTGATCTTGCTGGTCCTGCTCGGCGGGGCCTTTTTGCCGGGCCTGTCCCAGTTCGCGCTGCCGCTGGTGGGCGTGCTGTTCCTGCTCGGCGGCGTGGGCGCGGGCCGCATGGCGGGCTTGAAAGGCCGCGCGCTGCTGCGGGCGCTGGGCCAGGGGGTGGCCGGCATTGCGCCCGGGATCCCCTTGATCCTGATGGCGGCCAGCGTCAAGCACATCATCGCGCAGGGCAGCATCATGGACACGCTGCTGCACGGCGCCGCCGGCGCCTTTGCGCAGGCCAGCCCCTTTTTGGCGGCCGTGCTGGTGTACGCCCTGGCGCTGTTCATCGAGCTGTTCATCGGCTCGGCCTCAGCCAAGGCGTTCCTGATCATGCCCATCGTCGTGCCCCTGGCCGACCTGATCGGCGTGACCCGCCAGGTGGCCGTGACGGCCTATTGCTTTGGCGACGGCTTTTCCAACCTGATCTACCCCACCAACCCGGTGCTGCTGATCACCCTGGGCCTGACGGTGGTCAGCTATACGCAATGGCTCAAGTGGACACTCAAGCTGTGGGCCTGGGTGCTGCCGGTCACCCTCGCCTTTTTGGGGCTGGCGGTGGCCATCAATTTTGGTCCGTTTTAAGGGGGAACCCATGACCGAGATCACCTCACTCTTTCCGCCGGATTACGCGACCTCCCGCGCCCGCTTTCGCCAGAGCCTGGCCTTTGTCCGGCGCGCCTGGCCCACGGCCCATCTGTCCCAACAGGCCCTTGACGAGGACCCGGCGCTGACCATCGACTGGCTCCAGGCCGACGCGCTGGCGCGCCACGAACGGCTCTTGATCCTGACGGCGGGCCAGCACGGGATAGAGGCCTATGTGGGCACAGCTATGCTGCAGCTCTTTCTGCAAGAGACGCTCCCCCGCCTGGACCCGGAACGCACCGGCCTGCTGATCGTCCACACCCTCAACCCCTGGGGCATGCAGCACCGGCGGCGCACCAACGCCGCGAACGTGGACCTGAACCGCAATTTTTACTGGGACCCGCCAGAGGCAAAAGAAACGCCGGACCGCCCTTACGATTCGGCCTGCAACCCCGATTACACGCGCCTGAACGACCTGATCAATCCGCAAGGCCCGGTCCCAGGGCCGTTGGTGAGCGACCTGCGCTTCGCCCTCCGGCTGCTGCGCTGCGTGGTCAAGACCGGCGTCTCCACGTTGCGCCGCGCCGTGCTGCTGGGGCAGTACCGCTTTCCCCAGGGCATTTACTATGGAGGGACCGCGCCTCAAAAAGAGACACAAGTGCTCATGGATCTGTACCGCCGGCACATTGGGGACTATTCCCACATTGTGCACCTGGACATGCACAGCGGCTATGGCCCGCGCTACCAGATGAGCCTGGTCAACTCGGCGCTGGAGCCGCGCGACTCGGAGACCTTGGCCGCCCGGTTCGACTATCCGCAGGTGGTCAAGGCCAACCCCGACGAGTTTTATCCCATGCAGGGCGACATGATCGACTGGGTCTACCAGTGGGTCCGGCACGAATACCCCGAGCGACAACTCTATGCCGCCAGTTTCGAGTTTGGCACCCTGGGCGAATCCATCGTGGCGGCCGTGCGCAGCCTGCGCGCCATGATCCTGGAGAACCAGATGTACTGGTATGGCGCGCAAGGACGCGCCGCCGCGCGGGTGCAGCACAAATTCCGCGAGCTATTTGTGCCCAGCGCGGCGCGCTGGCGGCTCAAGGCCACGGCCGACGCGCGCCAGGCCTTTGAGGGTATCTTGCGGGCGGAGGGGTTTATCTAGCGCCCCCCTCAATCCCCCCACTGGCGCCGAGGGCAGCGAGCCCAGCTAGCGCCCCCCCTCAATCCCCTCCATTGGCACATAGGGGGGGCAGCGAGCCCAGCTAGCGCCCCCCCTCAATCCCCCCCAGTGGGGGGGATTGAGGGGGGGCGCACGCGACGACCTCGCTGCTCACCTTTTTGCGCGAGGCGTTGGGGCTGACGGGGACCAATGCGGATCATCGTACAAGAATATCGGCCTGGGGTGCGGGGTCCACGACGCTGCCGGCGCGCGCCAGGTCTTGCAACCCGACAGGAAGGAGCAACGACGTGCATCAAGCTGCAGAAACACACATTGCGCGACATTATGAGGCGCTGACCGGACACTTTCGACATTGGGAAAAGACAAAAGACCTGATCGACCAGCTCATCGACCTGATCCTCAACTATCGCCAGAGCGGCCACCCGGGTGGGTCCCGCTCCAAAGTGCACGCCCTGCTCGTCACATTGTTGAGCGGCGCGATGCGCTGGGACATCCGCCACCCTGAAAAACGTTTCGCCGACCGCTTTGTCCTGGGCGCCGGGCACACCGTCCCGCTGGTCTATTGCACCCTGGCCGT
>CAZSJU010000303.1:0-4479 GCA_964607235.1 uncultured Anaerolineae bacterium
ATTCATCCTCCCCCGTCCAATCGGTGAGCCCATAAGCGCCGGCCTTGAGCACCTTTAAGGACAACAGCGCGCACTTGAGGCGCACCGGCCCCAACTGGATGCCCAACATTTCCAAAATGTCGTCCTTGCTCATTTGCTTGACCTCATCCAGCGTCTTGCCCAGGATTTCCTCCGTCAACATTGAAGCCGAGGCTTGACTGATGGCACATCCCTCACCGCTAAAGGCGACCTGGCTGATGCGGTCCTCGTCGTCCAGCTTGATATCCAGCCGAATGACGTCCCCACACAGCGGGTTATCGTCTTCATAAGAGATGTCGGGGTCCTCCAGCGTGCCATAGTGACGTGGATTCTGATAGTGGTCCAGGATATTTTCACGGTACATGTCTTCCATTTTTCGCTCCTTGATGCCCCTTTCACGAGCTACAGGTGGCCTCGACCAAAGATGTGCTTCACTTTGTAAATCGCCTCGATCAGCCGGTCGATTTCCTGTGGCGTATTATAAATGTAAAAGCTGGCGCGGGTCGTGGCCGAGAGGCCCATCTTTTTGTGCAACGGCATGGCGCAATGGTGACCGGCGCGCACGGCCACCCCTTCGCTGTCGAGGATGGTGGCAATATCGTGCGCGTGCGCCTCCTTGAGCGTAAAGGCCGTCACGCCGCCCCGCACCTCGACGTCGCTCGGGCCGTATACGGTCAGGCCCGGCACCTCGACCAGGCGCTCCAACGCGTAAGCGGTGAGCGCCTTTTCGTGGGCCCGGACGGCCTCCATCCCCAGGTCGCTGAGGTATGCCACGGCCGCGCCCAGTCCTATCACCTCGGCGATGGCAGGCGTGCCCGCCTCAAACTTGGCCGGCAGCGCGGCCCACTCGGAATGTTCCAGGCTCACGCGCCGGATCATGTCGCCGCCCCCCATAAAGGGCGGCATCGCCTCCAACAGCTCGCGCCGCCCCCACAAGACACCCACGCCGGTGGGACCGCACATCTTGTGACTGGAAAAGGCGTAAAAGTCGCAGCCCAGCGCCTGCACGTCTACCGGCAGGTGTGGGACGCCCTGCGCCCCGTCCACCAGCGCCAGCGCGCCCACGGCGTGCGCCGCGTCCACGATCTGCCGCAGCGGCGTCAGCGTGCCCAACACGTTAGAAGCCTGCGTAAAAGCGACTATGCGCGTCCGCGGGTTCAGCAACGCATCCAGCCCGCTCAGATCGAGCCGCCCGTCCTCAGTCATGGGGATAAAACGCAACCGCACATCTTTTTCCTGGGCGATCAGTTGCCAGGGCACCAGGTTGGCGTGATGCTCCATCTCGGTGAGCAAGATCTCGTCACCCGGACGCAAATTCGCCCGCCCCCAGCTTTGCGCGACCAGGTTGATAGACTCGGTCGCGTTGCGGGTAAAGATCACTTCTTGGCGGCTGGGCGCATGGATGAAACGGGCCACGCGCTCCCGCGCGCCCTCAAAGGCCGCAGTGGCCTCCTCGCTGAGCTGGTAAATGCCACGGTGGACGTTGGCATGGTGACGCTGATAGTAGTCGCTTATCGCCGTGATGACCTGCAGCGGCTTTTGGGAACTGGCAGCGCTGTCCAAAAAGACCAACGGCTGGCCGTTGACCTGGCGCGCCAGCACCGGAAAATCGGCGCGCACCGACTCTATGTCAAACGCTTTAGACATGTTTAAATCATTCCTCTCTCTTCAAGGTGACCGGCACTTTTTTTCAAGTGCCGGTCACCTAAAAGCTCCTCGGATTGAAAACGGCAGGTATACCGTATAATATTCGAAAAATTCAAACGCCCCCAAGTCATAGCCTTTGCCCTTGGGACGGGCGATGCCCGCCAGGTCGATCGGCGGGGCGCCCACAGGCGTCCCCCGGTCGATGCAGGGTGAAGTGTCCAGCAAGCGGAAATCTGCCTGCGCCGGCTGGCGAAATTGGGGATCTATTTGCAAGGTGCCCTGGCTGGGACCGGCCCAGCCCCCTTGCACGACGGAATAGGCCGCGGTAAGGACGGCGCCCGTCGTCAGCGAGATGGCCGTGCCGTTGTCCCAGAGGATGCTATTGACCACCGTGGCCCGGTCCTGCGGGTCCTGCAGCATCAGCCCGGCCCCGTTGTTAGCGACCAGCGTGTTATGGGACAGCCAGGCCTGGGCGCCCTGGACCGTCGCCAGGCCCACCCCGTTATGGCGGATCAGGTTGTTCACGACGGTCAGGCCTGACGTGCCCGACAGGACCACGCCCGTCCCCCCACAATGATGCACCTCGTTGCGCGTGACCTGCACCGCACTCGCCTCCAGGTAAAGCCCATCCCCCAGCGTGCCATACACGACATTGTGGTCAAAAGCGCCCGTGCTCCCCGCCCCCAGAAAAACGCCCGGGGCGTCCCCGGATAAATCATGGAACAGGTTGTCCCGGGCGTGGACCACGCCGCCCACGACGTGCAGGCCGGCAGAGACATCGTGCACCCAGTTGCGGTCCAGTTGGGCCGTGGCGCTGATGCTTGTTCCACGAAACGTCAGCGCTGTGTGCGCCGCGTCGCGCACGTGGCTATCCCGCAGCGTCAACCGGCTGTCCCACGCGCTCAAGCCCTCAAAAACGTGCCCTTCGACTAGCTCAGGACCTTGCCCTTCGGCTAGCTCAGGACCTTGCCCTTCGACGTACTGGCCCTGGCCCATGAATTCAAGCAACACGTGGGCCAACCGGCTCTCGGGAGAGCCGTACATGCCCAGCGCGCCCCAATGCCCCCCGCCCGCGCCGAACCGGTCGAGGGTCAACGTGATGGGCTGCGTCACCGTCCCCTCAGCCACGAGCCGGCCCTCGACGAACAAGGAAACCCCCTCGGCCAAAGCGACCGTCGCACCCGGTTCGATCACCAGCGTCAGGCTGGGCGGGACGACAATGTCGTCAAAGATGATATGTGGGCTGGCGTCCGCCGTCAATGTCAAGCTCTGCCCCAGGCGACCGCCGTCAAACGTGTCAAACGTGACGGTGAGTGTGCGGGTGGTCATCACCGTGCCGTCCCAACCCCGGTCGGTCACGGAAAAGCGGTTCGCCCGCGGCCGCAGCCCCGTGGCGGTGTAACGCCAGTCATAGATCGAGGGATAGGTGACGCCGCTGGCGCTGCCGTTGACGTAAACGTCGCGCCAGGGGGAACATCTCCCCTCCAGCGTCACGCTGCGTTGCGTGCTCGTCAAGCCTTCGCCGCCCCCGGTCGTGATGGACAATGTCTGGTCGGGCACATTGTGCTCAAAATAATCCGTGAGATAGGCCCCCCGCTCGTGCACAAACCTTTCGAGTTCTGCTTTTTCCCCATCTAATTCAACGGGCAGCGCCTGGATCAACGGCGCCATCGTCGCGACCGAAAACTCGTCCGTCGTCCATGCCGCCAGGTTTTGATAATATAGGCGGGTAAAAGGGGGATGACGCAGAATGCGCTGGACGATGGGCAGCTTGGACACCCATATATCGCCCCGCGACTCGTAAAAGGTCGTATCGTGATCCCAAGGGAGCAAGACGAAACGATCGTCGGAAGGTCGATGGTACAGAAAATAATCGTCGCCCTGCCCCACAAACAAGGCGCCCTCGGTGTTGAACACCAGCGCGTTGAGGGCGAACCAGCGGGTCCATTGCGCCATGTCGGCCAGCGCTTCCGTCGAGGCCTGGAACACCTCGCCGGGGCTGTGGGCCAACGCGCCGGTCAGCGCGATCACGTCCGAGAAATCGTCCTCGCCCTCGTTGGTCTTTTTGAGATAGTAGGCGCGATAATCATCGGGGTTGGGGCCGCGATAGGCCAGGTCGCCGCCGTCCTTGGCGCGATACAGGTTCCCGCCCGCGTCCCCGGGAAAATGGGCCGCCAAAAAGGCCTCGTCCACCTGTTCGATGCTGAGATAAAGCGCATGATAGACGCCATTGACGTACAGGTCGACAAATTCCGTGTCCGAAGCCACCATCCCCGCCCGTCGAAAGAGGTCATAGGTCAATGCCTCGCGGGAGAGGTGATCGCCGACCAGGTTCAAACGTGCGACATCTTGAAAGAGCTGCGTTGAAGGGAAATTGATGCGAAAAGAATGCGGTTCTCGCCAGCGTGAGCTCTCACCCCGGTAGCGCAGCCCCACGTTATAGTACACCTCGTCCTCGTAGACAAAGGTCGCGTCCAAGAATTCGTTCGAGTAGAGATCGCGCGTCGTCAACTCTTCCCAGTTTCTCTGGGTGACCAGCAACCAATAGGCGGGGTGCGCCGTGCTGGGCGGCCTGTCTATAACCAGATACAGGTAATCGCGCGTGAGCGGGTGCCCCGTCTCCAAAGCGGTGATCTGGGGCGCGTCCGGAGGCATCTGGCTGGTCAAGCCGGTCTCGTCCGTCGCCGCCACGTAAAACTGCACCAGGGCGCCATCATCATAGGGCGGCAGTTGAGCCGTGTACAAGCCTGCCTCGCCATCTGTTCCTTCGGCGGGGGTGAGGACATGCATCGCAAAGTCGGGCGCCCCGTCCGG
>CAZSJU010000304.1:0-1475 GCA_964607235.1 uncultured Anaerolineae bacterium
ACAGGCCCTTCGGGCAGCACAGGTAGCACGGATATCCCTATATAGGCGCTAGAATATTGCCTCTTCTTCTACTGATCCCTCGGGCAACATGGGCTCGTACAGCTTTTGGCCCACCAGGATGCCGATCTTGGGTAGCCCGATCAGCAACGGCGCGCCGATGATGGCGGCGCCCAGGCTGAACAGCGTGCGCTCTAGCGGCGCCAATGGCAGCACTGGTGTCAGCGCCTCGGGCGGAAGCTCGAACATGTTTAGCGCCCACAGACTACCAAAGGCGTGGTCGACAATGGTGCCGGCCATAGCGGCCAAAAAGATCCCGGCCGAACACTTGGCGTGGTCGTCGGAGCCGATCCAGTCAGAGGCAAAGAACCAACCGATCAGGCTGGCAACGATGCCCAGGATCCAGATGAGGGGGAAGAACCAGGCGGCGCGGCCCAGCGGCAGGGCGTACCAGGCGCCGGAGAACAACAACGTCACCCCCAGAGGGACATACCAACGCTTTTGCATGGCAAAGCCGGCGCACAGCGCGTTAAGGGTGGGGATCAAAAAAGTGAGCGGCCCAAAGATCACGGTGTGAGGCGCGATCAATTGGCCGAGAAAGGCGCCGATAGCGGCGCAGATGGCGCCAGGGATCGGTCCAAAAAAGATGCCGGCCAACGGGAACAACACAGCACCGACGGTAAAAGTGGCCCCGGTCCCAATCACCGGAAAGGTCGGCACCAGCGTCACGGCAGCGATCAAAGCCGCCCAGACGGCGATGATGGCGGGATGGGTGGGTAAAAGTGGCTTGTTCTTGTACATTTTGTTCCTCCTTTGATAAGCGAGTCGACGGATAAAGCGAAAAAGTTTTTTTGCACCTCCTTGCACAGCATGTGGCAGAATTCTTAAACGGTTAGCAAACGTTGGCGTGCCCGTTCTGCGATGGGCTGGCCCAATTCTTCGACCGTGAGGGCACAGGGGGGCAATCCCAACGCCTGGGGCAGCGCCTGCGACAATTGTGTGATTTGGGGGGGCGCGACGTGTGTCTGGCGCAAAATTTCCGGCTGGGCAAACACCGCGGCGGTGCTGTCATCCAGCAAGACGCGCCCCTCGCACAGCGCAACCACGCGCTGGGTGTATTCGGTGATCAGTGCCATGTGGTGCGTGACGACCAACACCGTGTGGCCCTCACGGTGGAGTTGGCGTGCGATTTGCATGATCTGGTGGCAGCCCCGATAATCCTGCCCCGTCGTCGGCTCGTCGAGGATGACGATCTGCGGTCGCATGGCCAACACGGAAGCGATGACGACCTTGGCGCGATCACCCTTGGCCAGCGCCGGGGGAAACTCGGCGCGAAACGCTTCCAGCCCCGTCAGAGCGAGCGCCGCGTCGACCCGCTCCCTTATTTCTGTTTTCGGCAGCCCCAGATTGTGGGGGCCAAAGGCAATCTCTTCTTCGACGGTTGAGGCAAAAAGTTGTTGATCGGGATTTTGCAGCAC
>CAZSJU010000304.1:1575-4473 GCA_964607235.1 uncultured Anaerolineae bacterium
TCCCGGTCGGCTTCTTCCAGGGTAATGGGAAAGTGAGCCAGCGGCGTGTGCTTGTAGGCCAGGTAGGTCGCCAGTTGCGAGACCTGAGGCGCGCGGATCATGACCCGTTCGAACAGCGCAGCGTCGGCCAGGACCTCGCGCGGCGTGCCCTGCGTGACCAGTTCACCCTGGTGTAGCACCAGGACCCGGTCACAGAACTGGGCAACCTGTTCGCTCTTGTCGGTAGCCATCACGATGGTCATATTGTGCTGCACGTTGAGCTCGCGCACAAGGGAGAAAATTTGGACGGTACCGACGGGGTCAAGTTGCGAGGTGGCCTCGTCCAAAACGAGCACCGCCGGACGCATAGCTAACGCCGCCGCGATGGATAGCCGTTGTTTCTGGCCGCCCGAGAGCGCGGTCGGTGGGTAATCCTCATAGCCCGCCAGCCCCACGACCGCCAGCGCCCAGCGCGCACGACGCAGTATCTCTGGGGGGGCAATACCCAGGTTTTCCGGCCCAAAGGCGACCTCATTCAGCACACTGGTCGTAAAGAGTTGCGTCTCGGGGTCCTCCAGCACAATGCCTACCTTTTGGGCCAACTCGGCCACGGTCGCCTGGGCTGTGTCCCGCCCGTCGATGTTAATCCGGCCATGCAGGCGGCCGCCGCGCGAGTGGGGCAACACGCCGTTCAGCGTCTGGCACAGCGTGGATTTCCCCGCGCCATTTTCGCCCAGGACAGCGACAAATTCACCCTGGTAAATGTCCAGGCTCAGGTGTTTGAGCGCGTAACGCCGGGCGCTGAGATAACGGTAAGAGACGTCGTCCAAGATGATATAGGGTTCTCGTTCGCCCATCGGCTCTCCTAGAGGTTGATCGTGTTGGCGGCGATGATCAGCGCGGTATACAATACGGAAAAAGCGACAAAGCCCCAGTCACGGGCGTGCATGTGGATATCCTGAATATAAGTGCGGTTTTTGCCGGCCCCAAACGCGCGCGAGTCCATTGCCACGGCGATCAGTTGAGCGCGGCGCATCGCGCCGATGACCAGCGGTGTCACTAGTGAGGGGTAGGCGCGCAGCTTGGTAAAAAAGCTGGCTTTTTCAAACAATTGGCAAGCCCGCAGCCGTTGCGCGTCCGCCACGACGCTGGCCTCTGCCTGCAGGACGGGGATCAGGTTGAGCGCCGTGGTCATGGTGTAGGCTAGCCGGTAGGGCAGACCCAGGCGCACCAGCCCCAATGAGAGCATGTGGACCGGCGTAGTCAGGCTCACCAGGGGCATCACGATGACCATCGCCAGCAGGCGCAGGGCCAACAGCGCTGCAAACAGGATCCCTTCCAGGGTGACGCGGCCCGAACCGCCGATCAGCGGGATGAAACGCGGGATGACCGGTCGGAACAACACGGTCTCGCCGGGATAAAACAGGGCTTGTATCACGAATAGAAACAGGATAATGCCGCCCATCGCTTTGACCAACCCTTTTAACGTCGCCAGCGGCAAGCGGGCCAACCACCACAGCGTCACCAGAGTGATGAATACCAGGACGGCGACCCAAAGGCTTTGGACGAAAAAGATAACCCCGGCCACAAGCAGCACAAAGATGATCTTGGAACGGGGGTCGAGCCGGTGAAAGAACGTGTCACCAGGGATGTATTGCACGAGTGCGTTCACTCAATTCTCCTACGGTTAAACTTTTACCCTGAATCCCGGACCGTCAACGTGACCGGCAGCACGTGCCTTTCGGGCGGCCTGCCTGGGTCCGTAATGCGCCGCAGCAGCATCTGCACGGCCAGGGCGCCCATCTCGCGTTTGGGTTGGACGACCGTCGTCAGGCTGGGGTTGGTAAATGCTGCCAGCGCGATGTCGTCACAGCCAACGATGGCGACGTCACCGGGAATGTCCAGTTTTTGCTTGCTGACCGCGCATATCGCGCCCATCGCCATCATGTCGTTGCAGGCCATGACAGCCGTGGGAGGCGAGTCCAGCGCCAACAAGTGATACATCGCGTCATAGCCGCCTCGACAGCCAAAGTCCCCGTGCACCACCAGCGTCTCCTCCCAGGGCAGGTCTTGGGTTTGTAAAGCCCGCCTATAGCCTTCTACACGCTGGACACTGACATAGAGCTGGCGTGGCCCGGCGATGCAGCCGATGCGACGGTGACCGGATTGGATCAGGTGTTGGGTGGCTTGATAGCCACTGGCGACATTGTCGGCGATGACGGTATCCACCGGCAATCCAAAGTCTCTGTTACAGACGACGACGGGGATATTTTGCGCGATCAAGCTTTGGATGTGCTGGGAACTCTCCCCGGTGCCGACGAACACGATGCCGTCCACCCGCTTGGACTGCACCAGTTCGATGCAAGCGGCTTCTCGCTCCGCGTCAGTGTTGGATTCACAAACAATCGAATTGTAACCCTGCTTAAACGCTTCATCCTCCACGCCTCGGGCCAGTTCGGCGAGAAAGGGGTAGGCGATGTCGGGGACAATGATGGCAATGTTCTGGGTCTTTTGACAGCGCAGGCTGCGGGCGATGGCGTTAGGCCGATAGTTCAATTCTTCCATCGCCTGGTAGACGCGGGTGCGCAAATCCTCGCTCACGAAACGCGTCTCGTTGACGACGTGGGAGACGGTCGTAATCGAGACACCCGCCTTGTGTGCGACGTCTTTGGCAGTCACCATAGGCCTCACCCCCTTCCCGCAATCGTTTGCGCAATCGTTTGCCTATTATAGACAAAAAAAGAATCTCGTCAAATAAGCGGCTTGAGGTACTCGGCGCCTTTTAGTTGCGTGGTGCCAATCACCAGTCGACGCGGGGCGCCGTCCACTTGTGCCACCTGCACTCCCTGGCAAACGTCCGCCCCCTGGCACTGCCCGCCAGGGCAAGTGAGGACTTTGGGCGTGCGGCGCAAGTGTGCT
>CAZSJU010000305.1:0-4469 GCA_964607235.1 uncultured Anaerolineae bacterium
TCTTGATAATGCGTGATCAATTGAGAGCCGGCCGAGCCGCAACACCAGTCCGGTTCCTCCATCTCGACCAGTTCGAGCCCCTCGATCATCTCTAACAATTGCCGGGGCTGCTCATGCACCCCTTGCGCGCGCACCAGGTGGCACGGGTCATGGTACGTGACGCGCCCCTCGATCCGGCCGCGCGGCTTTTTCAGCGGGATCTCGGCCAGAAACTCGCTGATGTCGCGCACCTTGGCGCTAAAGACCTCCGCGCGTGCAGCCCACGTCTCGTCTTGTGCCAAATAGTCCTTGTACTCTTTGAGGCTGGAGCCGCAAGTGGCACAGTCGGTGACAATGACGTCCACGTCCCATTTTTCAAACACGGCGATGTTGTGACGTGCCATAGCGCGCGCCTCGTCCTTGCGGCCATAGCCGATGGCCGGCATACCGCAGCATTGCACGTCGTGGGGCGTGATTACCTCACAACCGTTGCGCGCCAGCACACGCACCGTGGCGGCGCTTTCCTCGGCAAAGAGCAGATTTTGAGCACAGCCCAGAAAAAAGCCCACGCGCCGTTGTCGCTCGCCAATGGCCGGTGTCACCTCGGGCAGGCGGCCGCGCAAGGGACGCCCCGGCACGACGGGCAATTGACGTTCCAGGTCACGCAGTTGGGCCGGCAGTAAACGCGTGAGATGCAGCTTGTTCGCCAACCAGCGCAAGCCCAGTTTCTGGTACAGGCGCAGCGGCAACGTGCCCCACTCCATACGCCCGGCATGGGGCAACAGCCCGCCGAACAACCGTTTCTTCCATCCGCTGGGCGCAGCCTGTTCGGCGACGTGGCGCATCTCTAACGCGAGATTGGCCGGCTTGATCCCCACCGGGCAGATGGCGTTACAAGCCAGACAAGCCATACACTTTTCCATCTGCGCGTTCAAGTTGGGGCTTAGCGTCAGCTCGCCTTCTAGCGCCTTGCGCGCCAATATGACGCGGCCGCGCGGGGATTCGGTCTCGCTGAGGCTCTCTCGATAAGTGGGGCAGACCGAGAGACACAGGCCACAGTGGATGCAAAACAGGTATTGTTCTTCGGTAGGGGCTTCAAAATTGACAAATGGGTCATGGGTCATTGTTTTTCCAATCCTCGTTGGCGGTAACTGGATGTGCCATGTGGGTCAATGTCCGTCATGGGCGGGCATCAATTTCACATTCACGCGGGCGTCACGATGGGCAGCGTCAGCAGTGCGTGCGGGACAATCAGCACGTCCAGCGTGTCATCCAGTGCGCTGCCAGCGAGCGCCAGCGCCTGGTCCATCGTCTCTACCGGGATCATCTTGCAGTCGCGCACGATTTCGGGGTGCTCGCTGCCCACAATGACCACGTGCGCTTGTTCCAACACCTTGGCCATCACAAAAGCGCGTTGTGCGCCCGGTGGATAGCCGGTGCGGCGCAATTCTTCCAGCAGTGAGGGCATGTCGGTGGCCGCTTTCATCGTGGCGTAAAAGCGCTGCTCGCCCACGCCCTCGCCGGCGCCTTCCTGGCAGGGCGCGGCGATGATCAAATAGCCGCCAGCCTTGACCACCGGCGTGGGGCCGAAAAATAAATAGCTGGCGCCCCGGCTGGCCTGGTACAGATTGGTATCTTTGGGATAGCCCACCCCGCCGATCACCACGTCGTATTGTTGGGGGATCGGCACCTCGTACACCTGCCGCGCTATGTTGACCAGCTCACGAAAGGTCGCCTCTGGTTCTCCGGCCTTGACTGTCACGGGGCGCTTGTGGTCATCTAGCACCACGTTGAGGATGAACTTGAGGCCGGCCCGGCGCGCCGCCTCGGTCACTGCGGCGTGAAAGGGGTTACCCGCGACGCGGCCCAGCCGGGTGCCGGGGTCGTCGATCAGCTTGGGGCCGTGGGTGTAGGCGATCATTGCTTCGCCGGCCGCCCCTACGGCCACCGTCTTGCGCGCGCCGGAATAGCCAGCGTACTGGTGTGGTTCCACCAGGCCGGTGGCGACCAATAGGTCCGCCTCATAGGCCGCGCGGTGCACCGACAAGGGAATGCCGGAATCGGTCGTGCCCAGATCGACCAACGCCTCAGGGTTTTGGGGTTCATTGTCGATCACGCGATAACGTGCGACCACCGCCCGGCCCAGCTTGGTGACCTTTTCCTCGGGCGTGCTGGGCCGATGCATGCCGATGCCGCACAACAGAGTGATGTCCTCGTCGCGCACGCCCGCCGCCTCCAGTTCAGACAGCAGGGCCGGCACCAGGATCTGGTCGGGGCTGGCGCGGGTAATGTCGGTAAAGACAATACACACTTGGGCGCCCGGGTGGGCCATTTGGCGCAGCGGCGGGGCATTGATGGGGGCTGCCAGGGCCTGAGCAATGGCAGCCGGCACGTCTTCCAGCGGGGGCACTGCTTTGGACACCGCCACGCTCCCGCGCATACCGGGCGGGAGGGTGAATTCGATCTCGTCTGTGCTGAATGGGATACGGTACACGACGTCTGCTCCTTTCGCTGCTGCCAACACGGTTACGCGTATTTCACGCTCATTATATCATCCTTTCCTCATGATGAAAGAAAAAAGGGGACTTGACCAGTGAAATTTGACCGCTTTTACTCTGACTTTCGACACCTATATCTAGTTTTACTCTATTGCTCCAACCTTTAGGTTATGTTATACTTTTGTCGCTCGCGCTGCATAGGGCGGCAAAGAACACGAAAGTGATAGCGTAATACAAAGGGAATGGCAGCCTCTATGGCGAAAATATCAGACGCGGAACACCCCATCAGCCTGGGTTCATCGATCCGTTTTCAGGTCTGGCGCCGCCGTGGGCTTGTGAGGCCGGCTTGGGCCGCGCTGTGTGGCGCGTTGGCGGCCGGCGGCCTGAGCGGGTCGGTCCAGCCGTGGCTGCACCTGGCATTGCTGGCCTTTTTGGTGGACGGGATATGGGGCGGGCTGTGGTCGGCACTGATCGTCACCGATTGGGCCACGCCGTTGCGCCGCTGGCGCGATTGGCAAACCGGCGAGCCGGCGCATTTTCTGCCTTATGCGGCCCCCGACGGCCCGGCGGGACGACTGGCGCGGACCTGGGGCCAGTTGCGTTGCTGGTGGCGGGAGACACAAATCCTCACCCTAGAGCCGACATTGTCCGGCCTGCTACTGCTGCTGCCCCTGGCGTTGGTCATCGCCGGCGTGCTGGGCGCGCGGCCGTTCATGGCCACGCTAATGGCGTTAGCTCTGTTGCAATTTTCTTTCCTGCAGACCGGTGGCGCCCCACGCGCTGTGCCGTGGATGCAGGCGCTCTTTGAGATCGCGTTGCCCTGGGTGGCCGGTCATGCCTTGTTTGGCCCGCCCACCGCACCCTCGCTCTTGCTGGCGCTGGCTTTTAGCGTGACCTATGCCGGCGGCCTGCGACTGGCAGGGGGGAAAAGTGGATTGATCCATTGGAACCTGGGCCAGATGGCGGCAGCGGTCGTTTTAGTGCTGTGGCACGCGCCCCTGGCGGCGGGGATCACCGGCCTGTTGTGCATCGTGGGCGCCATCCCCCAGCCGGGCTTGCTGGATCCCGCAGCCGAGGAGATTGAGACGTGTGCGACGCCTCGCTTTTTGCGCCTGGCCCAATTCTGGTTGCTGGCAGCCATGCTCGTGGCTGCCGGGAGCGTCGTCGCCACGGGTGGGTGAGCCGATGACCTGGCCCCTGTGGGTCGGTGGCGCCTTGTTGCTGCTCGGGCTGCTCTACTGGCTGTTCATACTGACCGAAGGGGCCTATTTGGGCCGCCGCGTCGTGACCTGGATGTACGACGTCTATGCCAAGCGCTATGACGGCATCAAGCAATTCGACCCACGCGACGAGTCCTGGTTCCTGGGCGAACCGCTGACCCGCGCCCTGTTAGAGATACCCTGTCCGCTAGTGCTGGACGTGGCGACAGGCACCGCGCGTTTGCCCCTGGCGCTGCTGACGCAACCCAAATTTGGCGGGCGCGTCGTAGGCCTGGACCTGTCACGTAGAATGCTGCGCCAGGCCGCGGCCAAAACCTCCTCTTATCACGATCGCTTGACGCTGCTGTGGCAAGACGCTGACCGGTTGCCTTTTCCTGACGCGTCCTTTGATGCCGTCTCTTGCCTGGAAGCGCTCGAATTCCTGCCCGATCCCCACACGGCGCTGGCCGAGATGGTGCGCGTGTTACGATCTGGCGGTATCTTGTTGGTCAGCAACCGCACCGGATCTGGCGCGCGCTGGCTGCCCGGACGCGCGCTGGACCGCGAGGTTTTTACCGCGTTGCTGGCCTCGTTGGGGCTGGAAGCGGTGCGCGTCAATATCTGGCAGATGGACTATGATATAGCCTGGGCACGCAAGCCGGGCAGCGCCATCCATGCGGCGCCCGCCACGCTGCCGGCGCTGCTGTGTTGTCCCCATTGTGGCCATGGCCCCTTGGAACGCCAGGAGCGCGCCTTTGGCTGCGCCTTGTGCGGACGACGCTATCCTATTGCC
>CAZSJU010000306.1:0-4464 GCA_964607235.1 uncultured Anaerolineae bacterium
CTGGGATGATATGCGACTAAAACATCTACAACTTCAGGGTTATAAAACCTTTGCCACCAAGACCGAATTTCTCTTCCCGCCGGGTATCACGGCCATCGTCGGACCCAACGGCTCGGGCAAGAGCAACATCGCCGACGCCATCCGTTGGGTGCTGGGCGAGCAAAGCTACAGCGCGCTGCGCGGTAAACGCACCGAGGACATGATCTTTTCCGGCAGCCAGAGTCGCGCCCGCGCCGGCATGGCCGAGGTCACGCTGACCCTGGACAACAGCGAAGGGCTGATTCCCCTCGACTTTAGCGAAGTGACCATCGGGCGGCGCGCCTACCGCGACGGGCAAAACGAGTACCGCATCAATGACAGCCGCGTGCGCCTGCGCGACGTGATAGAGCTGCTCAGCCACAGCGGCCTGAGCGAGCGTACCTACACCGTCATCGGCCAGGGGCTGGTTGACGAGGTGCTCTCGATGCGGCCACAAGAGCGGCGCGTGCTGTTTGAATCCGCGGCCGGCATTGCTCACTATCGCGACAAGCGGGAAGACGCGCTGCGCCGGTTGGAAGAGACGCAACACAATCTGGAGCGCGTGCGCGACATCATCATCGAGATCGAACCCCGTCTCAAACGCTTGCAGCGCCAGGCCGAACGGGCCCAGGAACACGAGACATTGTCCACCGACCTGGAAGAGCTGCTGCGCACCTGGTACGGCTATCGCTGGGGCCAGGTCAGCACGGCGCTTGAGCAGGCCCATCAAATCACCCGCCAGCGCGCCGCGCAGCACGAAAAGCGCCAGCAACGGCTGGAAACGCTGACCGAAAAGGTGCAGCGGGTGCGCCAGGCCCAGGGCGAACTGCGTCGCCAGTTAGGCGGCTGGCACCGTCAGTCCAGCACCTTGCACGAGCAGGCCCAAGCCAGCCAGCGCGAGGTGGCCGTGTTGACCGAACGCCGCAGCCAACTGGAAGCACAACGGCAAGAGCACATGTCCGAGATTGCCACGCTGGACGCGCGCCTGCAAGCCCAGGCCGAGCGCGTGGCCCAGGCACAGGCGGAACTGGACGCCGCCAACCAGGCGCTGCACGCACAACAAACGGCTGCCCAGGCAGCCCAGGCGCAGCTTGACGCCCGGCTGGCCGCCCGGGCGGCGGCCAACCAGGCGCTGCACGCCGCCCGCGAGCGCGTGGCCACCCTGCGCGCCCAGGTCGCCAAAAGCGAATCCCGCCGTGAAGCGCTGGACGAGCGCGCCGCGACGCTGACAGCCCAGGTCCAGGCCAACCAGGGCGAATTGACGCGTCTTGAGGGCGAGCTGACGCAGGCCCAAGCCCAGGTGACCCGCCTAAAAGGACAGTTGGAAACGCTGGATCAAAAACAAGCCCAGGCCCAACGCGAGCACACCGAACTGGAAAAGCGACGCCAGGCGCTGACCCAGCGGTCAGAAGCGGAAAAGGCCGACGTGCGCCGTGCCCGCGAGGCCGAAGCCAGGGTCACGGCCCGCTTTGAGCTCCTGACCCAGTTGCGGCGCGACTTTGCCATCTATGACCAGGCCACGCGGACCTTGCTGACGGCCGACCTGCCGGGCGTGCGCGGCGTGCTGGCCCAGCTCATCCAGGTGCCGCCGCATGCGGTGGCGCATCTCGCCACCGCCGTCGAGGCCGCGCTAGGCGCCTATGCCAGCGCCATCGTCGTCGAGGACTGGCGCGCCGCCGCGGGCGCGCTGCGCCAACTCGGATCCAGCAACGTGACCGGGCGGGTGATCCTTTTGGCCCTGGACATGAATGCCCCATCCACAACGACTGCGGCCCATCCCTCCGGCTCGGACGCGACGCCTCTCTCGGCCCAGGTGGGCTGCGACGACGCCTGCCGCCCCCTGGTCGATCGATTATTAGGCCGCGCCTACCTGGTCCCGGACCTGGAAGCGGCCCATGCCTTGCTGCAGACGAGCGAGGCGGACTTGGGCGTCACACCTCAAGGCCAAGTCGTGCGCAGGGACGGCGTCATCGCCGGCGGGCGCGCGGCCGAGCGCACCAGTCCCCTGGCCCAGGAGAGCGAATGGGCGCGGCTGAACGTACAACGCATCGAATTGGGCGCGCGTCGCGAGACCCTGGAAGCCAAGCAGGCGCAGACCCAGGCGCAACTGGCAGCGTTGCAGGAACAACTGATCGCCAGCAGCGTGGCGCTGGACGCGCTGCGCGCGGAGCGCGTGAGCGTCAGCGCGGCCCACGACCAGGCGCGCCAGGGCGTGGATCGCTTGCAACAAGAGCAAAAATGGCGCGGGACGCAGATGGCACAGGCGCAGACGGACCAGGCCGAGCTACAGCAGCAAAGGACGGCGTTAGAGCAAAAGATCGCTGAACTGGCTCAAGCCCAGGCCCACGCCGTTGCTGAGATTCGGGCGCTGGAGAAAAAACTATCCACGCTGCCCACCCGGGCGCTCAACGACGTGTTGACCACAGCACAGATGGACCTGGCCACCGCGCGCCAGACGCGCCAGGGGCAAGAACACATCCTGCAGGAGCTACAGGGCAGCCTGAAACGACTGCAAGAGGAACGCCACAATCGTGAGCGCCGCGTGACCGCGTTGAACGACAAGGCCGACGGGGTCACCGGACGCCTGACACGCCTGAACCAGGAAGGCGCGACGCTGGCGAATCAGTTGGAAACGCTTACGGCCCAAATCGAGCCGGCCGAGGCGCGCCTGGCGGCGCTGGAAAAGGAACAAAATCAGCTCGAAAAAGCCGAACGCCAGGAACGGGGCAAACTGTACGAATTTGAGAACCACCTGACCACCGCGCGGCTGGACGTACAGCGTCGCGAGGACGAGCTGGAGCGCCTGCGCGGCCGCATCGAAGAAGACCTGGGCCTGGTGGAGCTAGAACTCGCGCCCAGCGTGTCGGTCCAGACCCCCTTGCCCTTGCGCCCGCTGGTATCCAAATTGCCCAGCGTGCGGCAGTTGCCCGAGGGATTGGAAGACGAAATTAAACGGCTGCGGACGCGGCTGCGTCGCATGGGCGCCATCAACCCCAACGCCCCCGAAGAATATGCCGAGACCCTGGAGCGGCACGATTTTCTGCAGAACCAAAGCGAGGACCTGGTAGGCGCGGCCGGCAAGCTGCACCAGATCATCACCGAGATGGACGGGCTGATCGAGCACGCCTTTCGTCAGACCTTTGAAGCGGTGGCGCACGAGTTCAAGCACGCCTTCACGGACCTGTTTGGCGGCGGCCAGGCACGCCTGGAACTGACCGACCCCGACGACCTGACCCAGACCGGCGTCGACATTGTGGCCCAGCCCCCCGGCAAACGGTTACAACCCCTGGCCTCACTCTCCGGTGGCGAGCGCTCACTGACCGCGGTGGCCCTGATCTTTTCCATCCTCAAGATCAGCCCCACCCCGTTCTGCATCCTGGACGAGGTCGACGCCATGCTGGACGAGGCCAACGTGGGCCGCTTTCGGCGTATGCTAGAGATGCTGACCGAACACTCGCAGGTCGTCATTGTCACCCACAACCGTGGCACGATGGACGCGGCCGACACTATTTATGGCATCTCGATGGGCACCGACAGCGTCTCACAAGCCTACTCGATGCGACTCGACGGGGACAAGATTAAACACGAATAAGACGAATGTTCTGAGGCCAGCGCCTCAATCAGCGTGATTTCGGCCAGCCGCAGGACCACGAGACTGGCGCTGTGCTCACTAGGCGAAGCAGAGCCCGCAAACAGCACGTCGGCGTCGACAAAAACGCGTGGCTTATGCGCCCTCATCACCGTAATGCTCTTGGTAATATTGCTCCCGCTGTTCGCGCAGGCCGTCCAACAGTTCTTCGAGGCTCAACCCCGTCTCCTGCCGCGTCCGTTCGATCTCACGCGCCAGTTCGGGCACGATCGGCATCATCGGCGTCAACACGAAAACGCCAAAGTACAAGTCAACCAGCAATTCCCAGTTTAAAGTGCTATCAGTCGCTTGGAGATTGCTCACTTGCACTCACTTGCCCTGGGGGCAGTGCCAGGGGCGCGCAAGCGTAAGTGTCGTCGCAAAAAAAACGCTTCTACTGTCGAAATGCATGTTTTTCTCAGTTGACGCACGCCTTCTCGGCCCACTTGAAACTGCCAGCCTGGCTACACGAAGGACTGGCAATGGTGACCGTCGACCGGCTGTCCGGGCAACCGACGGTCAAAGCGGAGACACTCCACATGCTGGAGCAGCCCGCATATCGTGTTCTCCTATCGGCGCATCTCAGCCAGCAACTCGGTACTGCTCAACGGTGACCGCCATCCCTTGCCGATTTCCTCTCCCAGGCGGGTCAACTCATCCCAGGCAGCAGCGGCCGCTGCTGGGGAGGCGTTCTGGCTCCTCCCTCAAACAGCGTCAACAACCCACTTTTTCGCCTGCTTGACTTTTTTGTCTGTCACCGCTATACTAGCGTAACTTTTGTGCAATTAGAGCCCGAAACGTTCAAAACGGGCCAAAAA
>CAZSJU010000307.1:0-1666 GCA_964607235.1 uncultured Anaerolineae bacterium
CGCGCCCTGGCCGCCGAAGGAATGAACATCTTGGGCGTGCACTTGGATCTCAAGTCCACGTTGCCCCGCGCCAAGGCGGTGATCGCAGACATAGAAGGGTTGGGCAATCGCGCTGTGTTCTTTAACACCAATGCCGCCGACGCCCGCAAGCGCGCGCGCGTGCTGGACAAGATTCAAGCGACTCTGGCCGACGACCCGGAAGACACTGTTTACCTGATGCTACATTCCCTGGCCTTTGGCACCTTGCTGCCTTTTATTGCCGATAACCCAGATCAGGCACTGAATGAAGCACAGATGGATATGACCCTGCGCGTGATGGCGCACAGCATGGTCTATTGGGTCCAAGACCTGGTGAGACGTGACCTGCTGGGACGTGGCAGCCGGGTCTTTTCAATGACCAGCGGTGGCTCTAGCCGGGTCGTGCCGCACTATGGCGCGGTATCGGCGGCCAAAGCAGCACTGGAAAGCCATACGCGCCAACTGGCGCTCGAGCTGGCACCCCGCGGGATCCTCGTTAACGCGCTGATGGGCGGCGTGACCGACACGCCAGCGCTGCGCGCGATTCCCGGACACGAACTCATGATCAAAGAAGCGCTAAAGCGCAACCCCAGCGGACGTATGACGACCCCTAAAGACGTCGCGGCGGCGCTGGTGGCGCTGGCAGACCCTCGGATGACGTGGATCACCGGGGCAGTCATCCCCGTAGATGGGGGAGAATACATCATTGGCTAAAAGGAGAAAACATTGCAAAAGCACATCCTTGACGACCTGTTAACCACTCTACCTGATGCGCCGGTTCAGACGGTACGCATCGGTACCCATTGGACGGCGGTGGTCGTAGAACGGCAGGGCCGTCGACGTTGCGGGCTGGCCTCCTCCCTAGAGGGAAAAGATTGCCACCAAGACAACGTCGGGCCAGCGGTTCCCCAAGCCGGCCGCTTACATCTACAAAGCAGTCGCGCGTTAGCCGAATTGGTCCACTCGGCCAGCCCCCCCGAAGTCAGTGTAGGGATGGCCACTATTAACGCGCTGCTATCATTGGATTCGGCAAGCTCACCACAAGCACAAGAGAAAGCCTGGGTAGACCTCAATGCCGGTGAGGTAATCGCGACCCGTGGCGCCGGCAAACACGTCGCCCTGGTGGGACACTTTCCCTTTATCCCCCAGGTGCGCGAACGCGTGGGACGCTTGTCCGTGTTGGAACTGCGACCCCACGACCAGGACCTACCCGCTTCCGCAGCCTCAGAGGTCATCCCACAGGCTGACGTGGTGGCGCTCACAAGCATGACGCTGCTCAACCGCACCTTTGATGGGTTGATGGCCCTCTGTCGCCCGGATGCGTTAGTGTTATTGCTCGGCCCGACCACCCCGCTCTCGCCGCTCCTGTTTGATCACGGCGTCCACATCCTGTCAGGTTCGGTGGTGGAAGATATAGACGCCGTGCTGCAGTCTGTGGGACAGGGAGCGAGCTTTCGCCAAATTCACCGGGCGGGCGTGCGATTGGTGACGATGAAACGCGCAATGCCTTGAGGCCCAGCGCCGCTTCAGCGCCATATACAAGGAGCGATGTATGCCCGCAGTGCCCCGCCAGCCAAGATCAAGCCTATTGCTAGTGGCCTGCTTGGCCCTGCTCATAGCCTGCCACATCGACATCGCCCCTCTCACG
>CAZSJU010000307.1:1766-4456 GCA_964607235.1 uncultured Anaerolineae bacterium
ACAACTAACGAGGCGCCTCACGTATCAAAAAAAAGGCCTCCAACAAAACAAACGCCCCACCCAACAATCCCGCCGCCGCCGGCGTAAACGCGCGGTTGATCAACAACCAACCACACAACATGGCAAAAAGAGCCGTCCAAACCCCCTGACGCAACGGGCGCACCCCGGGCCTTGTGGTGAGCTTGCCGAATCCAACGGACCCTGGCCAGCGTCGCCCCACCAGCCAGGCCAGGGTCATCATCGCACCGCTCAACCCAATGCCCAACAAGGCCAAAGACAACAAGGGCGCCCATCGATACCATCGCTCCTGGCCTGCCGCCACGGCCCGGCCATAGTGCTGCGCCAGGTCATTGACCCTGGACACCCCGACCCAGGCCAACAGAGCGACCATGGCGACCGGCCACCACCGGCGGGCAAACCAATAAACCAACAATGTGGTGCCCGCTACCCCGACCCCGACCCATAACAACAACCACAAGGGAGCCAGGCCGGCCGGGCGGATATTTTGCCACATCCACAACACCTGCCCCCAACCCCCCATCATCATAATGAGCGCCGAGGGCCACAGCCAGGCATCGCTCCGCCAATCTATCTTACTTTTACTACCTCTCTTTGCCGTCATCGTGGTCATTATACCACTCTCTTGCCAATTTACCAATCTAATGCGTCACTCAACGCTCCCACATTTAGTAACCTACCAATCTACAAAAGGATATGGTATAATCGCCCCTGTTGGGAGTATATGCAATATGTCTGTAATTAACGCAAGCAATCTCAGCGTCTCCTATGGCGCACATGACATCTTTGACGGTCTCAGCTTTGACATTCCACCTGGTGCCAAAATCGCCCTGGTGGGGCCAAACGGCAGCGGCAAAACCAGTTTGTTGCGCGTGATGGCCCGCCTTGACAAGCCAACCACCGGGCAGGTACATTGGGCAAAGGGGCTGACCATCGGCTACCTGCCACAAATTCCGGACCTACCCGAGCAAGGCACCCTGTGGGAAGAAGTGCTGGGCGTGTTCGCGCACCTCCTGCAACAGGCGCAAGAGCTGCGTCGCCTGGAAGCCTTGATCGCCGACTCGACGGCATCAGCAAGCGAGCAGGAAAACGCGCTGCAAGCGTACGGCCAGGCGCTAGAAGCTTTCGAGTTGGCCGGCGGCTATACCTATGAGATAGAAATTCATAAAGTGCTGACCGGCCTGGGCTTTGATGAGACGGACCACCACCGCCCCCTGGCACAGCTCAGCGGCGGCCAAAAGACACGGGCGCTCCTGGGACGGCTGTTGCTACAAAAGCCCGATTTGTTGCTCATGGACGAGCCCACCAATCACCTGGACGTCGAGGCCGTCGAGTGGTTGGAAAGTTACCTGAGTGACTGGCCCGGTGCAGTGGTCATGGTCGCCCACGACCGCGCTTTTCTTGATAACGTGGCAGACCGCGTGTGGGAGCTGGACTGGGGCCGGATGGAGAGCTATCCCGGCAATTACAGTCAATACATGGCGCTCAAGGCAGAACGTGTGGTGCGCCGCCAGTCAGAATACGCACGTCAACAACAATTCATTGCCAGTGAACAAGCGTTCATCCAACGCCACATCGCCGGTCAGCGCACCAAAGAAGCCCAAGGGCGGCGTACCCGATTGGAACGTCTGGAACGCATCGAGCGCCCCCGCCACCAAAAACATGTCGGGCTGGACCTCCGGTCCAGCGGTCGCAGCGGCGACCTGGTGCTAGGTCTGTACGAGTTGGCGGTCGGCTATGATCGTCGGGCCCCGCTGTTCACTTGCCAAGAGCTAGAGCTACGGCGCCTGCAGCGGGTCGCACTCATTGGCCCCAACGGGTCGGGCAAAACCACCTTTTTGCGCACAGTGCTGGGCACAGTCAAGCCTCTCAAAGGCCGGTTGCGAGTCGGCGCCAGCCTGCGCATCGGCTATTTCGCCCAGGCGCGTACGGACCTAAACCCCGCGCATAACGTACTAGAGTCACTGCTTGATGCCAAGCATATGCCGCTCAGTCAAGCCCGTGGGCTATTGGGGCGCTATCTCTTTTCTGGGGACGACGTCTTTAAACAAGTCGGCGACTTGAGCGGCGGCGAGCAGAGCCGTTTGGCCCTGGCCCGCTTGACCCTGCAAGGCGCAAACTTTTTATTGCTGGACGAGCCCACCAATCACCTGGATATCCCCTCTCAAGAGGTGCTCCAAAGGGCATTGACCGAGTTCAAAGGGACCGTCTTGATGGTGAGCCACGACCGCTACCTGATTCGGGCGCTATCAACGGCCGTGTGGGCCATCGTCGATGGTACACTGCACGGCTTTAAACAAGGATACGACGCCTACCGGGCCTGGATGGCCGCCCGCCAAGAGGAAAAGCAACTCGACCGCACGATCCAAAAGACAACCAGCGCCATCGAACGCGAACAGACCAAAGCCCGGCAACGCAAAGAGGCGCGTCGCGCCCGCGAAATCGAGGCCTTGGAAACGAGCATCGCGGAGCTAGAATCGCGCCTGGCAGTCTTGGGCAGGACCCTGGAACGAGCGGGAAACGCCCAAGAGGTGGAACGGGTACGCCAATTAGGACTGGAATACAGCCAGGTCGAGTCTGAACTACAGTCTTGTTTAACCCAGTGGGCAGAGATTGCCGGATGATACAACGCGCTCAAGACCACCCTTCGACAAGCTCAGGACTAGGCCCTT
>CAZSJU010000308.1:0-1136 GCA_964607235.1 uncultured Anaerolineae bacterium
GGGATCGGGGAGACGGTGTTGATCGAGGCCGATCAACTGTACGAGTATCTGGGACGGCCCAGGTACTATCCCGAGACGTCCGAGCGCACCCGCATTCCCGGCGTGGCCACCGGGTTGGGGTGGACGCCCTTTGGCGGCGATATTATGTTCTTTGAGGCGACCCGCATGCCCGGCACTATGGGCTTTACCATCACCGGCAAGTTGGGTGACGTGATGAAAGAGTCGGCTCAGGCTGCGCGCAGCTATGTGCGCGCCAACGCCAAAGTGTTGGACATTCCATCGGGTATCTTTGACAAGTCTGATATTCACGTGCACGTACCGGCCGGTGCAATTCCCAAGGACGGCCCTTCGGCCGGCGTCACCATTGCCACGGCCCTGGTGTCATTGTTGAGCGGGCGCTGTGTACGGGATGACGTGGCGATGACGGGCGAGATCACGCTGCGCGGGCAGGTGCTGCCGGTGGGGGGCATTAAGGAAAAAGTGCTGGCGGCGCATCGCACGGGGGTCAAGACCGTGATTTTGCCCCAGCGTAACGAAAAGGACCTGGACGACGTGCCAGAAGAGGTGCGTCAAGCCCTCACGTTCGTCTTGGTTGACCGCGTGGATCAGGTTTTTGAAGCCGCGCTGGGCGAGGTTTCTGACGAATGGCGCGCCAGGCTCGAGGAAATAGTGCGCAGTGACGGCCCTGTGGTGAGCTTGCCGAATCCAAAGGCATTCTCAGAACAAGATAACGATGGATTCGGCAATCTTACCACAGGGGGCGACGAGTAGGAGGAGCGGTATGGCCAAGATTCTGATTGTGGATGATGACCGAGCGACGACCGGCTTGCTCAAGACGGTCTTTGAGATGCAAAGGTTCAAAGTGGTCGCCTGCCCTGATCCAAAGCGCGTCATACAAGTGATGCACAAAGAAAAGCCCGATTTGATCTTTTTGGACTTTCATCTGGCCGAGACGGTGAGTCTGCCGGTGCTGCGTGAGATCAAGGCCGACCCGGTGTTAAAGCATACGGCGGTGATTATGACCTCGGGGCTGGACCGCAGCGCAGAGTGCCTGGAAGCGGGCGCCGATCGCTTTGTGATCAAGCCTTTCCGCCCGATGGCGCTAATCGATGAGATCAAGGCCTTGCTAGAACAGG
>CAZSJU010000308.1:1236-4451 GCA_964607235.1 uncultured Anaerolineae bacterium
TATTATTGATATCTGTTTGGAAAAGAAAGGAGCATAGGCGAGAAGGGACATGAGTAAGAAACATCATGAAAATCAGCAGTGGCTGTGTGCAGATTTGCATTTGCACACACCGGCCTCTGCGGATTATGAGGAACCAGATCGAACATATTTGGACATTTTACAAAAGGCGGAGAGCCGCGGGTTGAATATTATTGCCTTTACCGATCACAACACGGTGGCCGGTTACCGGGAGATGACCCAGGAGATTGAACAACTAGAGTTCCTGGAAAAGTTGAACCGTTTGCGCCCGGAGGAAAAGCAGCGGCTAGATGAATACCGGCGCTTGTTTAAAAAGATATTGGTATTGCCCGGCTTTGAGTTCACCGCCACTTTTGGATTTCACATTTTGGGGATTTTCTCTGACCACGTTTCTGTGCGCGAGATTGAATATATTTTGTTGGCGCTGAACGTGCCCTCGGAAAAGTTGGAGGAAGGCGCGACAGAAGTTGGCGCGACGTCGGATGTATTGACCGCCTATCGCCTGATTGACGAGGCGGGCGGGATTGTCATTGCAGCGCACGCGAACACGTCCCACGGGGTCGCTATGCGCGGTTTTGATTTTGGTGGGCAGACACGCATTGCTTATACACAGGACCCGCACTTGCACGCTCTAGAGGTGACGGACCTGGAGAAAAAGGGCCGGCGCACGACCGCGCAATTTTTCAGAGGATCCAAGCCGGAATATCCGCGACGGATGCGTTGTGTTCAAAGCTCCGATGCCCACCGGTTGGTGCATAATGCCAAGAATACCCGGCGGCTCGGCGTGGGAGATCGGGTGACCGAGTATCTGATGCCCGAAGCGAGTTTTGATGCGTTGCGTGAGCTGTTCTTGGGCGATGATTTTGCCCGCAGCCGGCCTTATCGGTTGACGCATGAGCCTTTCGACCATATCCACGCGGCCCGCGAAGAAGGCCCCAACATTGTACAATCCTTTCACGAGGGCTATACGCGTCGTGGCGGGCGGCTGTACGCTATCGTCGCTGACGTGTGTGCCTTTGCCAATACCAATGGGGGAACCACCTACGTTGGCTTGTCGGGCGCTAAGAAAAAGATCGCCGGAGTTAGTGACCCCGCGGGCGCGATCAAGACCATTCGCCACGCCATCGAGAGCAAGACCACACCGCCGCTCAAGATTTCTATCGACGTGCAAAAGACCCAGGGCGCTAACGTAATTCGCATCGTGGTGCCGCGCGGTGAGGACCCACCCTATGCCATCGACGACAACCGCATCTATGTGCGTGGCGAGTCAGAGACCGGCCTGGCGGTGCGGGACGAGATCGTGGAATTGGTACGGCGGGGTCTGGGCGTCCTGTCTACGTCACAGCAGGAAACGGCGGCGGAGGAGGAGGGGGGGGGGATCGACCCTCCACGCACGGGCGTCGAGATCATTGCGACCGAAGAGCGACAAGGCACGCTTTATCACACCATGCGAGACCTGCGCAACGGTAACGTGGTCAAGAATGTCACGCGCAAGTCAGCGCGGCGGCTGTGGCACTATGCCATCTCGCAGCGCGAGGGAAAAAAGTTGCAGCACAATCAGGTCGAATGGCACGGCGACGTTGGCTTGTGGCAACAACGCAAGTATCGCGGACGCTGGATGTACGACCTGGTGCAGCGCGACAATGGCGACCTGCGCATCTACTATGGCGTCACCGAGGCGGGCATCCACGGCGAGTGGAATACGGTCGTCGGCAGTGACAAAGAGTGAGCCTGGATTATGATTCGAATCGGTATCTTGACCATCAGCGACCGCGCCCATAACGGCGTGTATAAAGATCAGAGCGGCCCGCGTATCCACCATATCATCGACGAGCGCCTGCCAGAGGCAGAGATTCAGCTAGAGGCGCTCGTGCCGGACGACCTGGCGGCCATCAAGGATACGTTGATCCGTTGGTGCGATCGCGACGGGATGGACTTGATCTTGACGACAGGGGGCACCGGATTTGCGCCACGGGACGTGACGCCCGAGGCCACCCGCGCCGTCATCACGCGCGAGGCGCCGGGGTTGGCCGAGGCTATGCGCGCCGATAGTCTGCGGATAACGCCGTATGCCATGCTGAGCCGGGCCGTGGCGGGCATCCGGGGACATACCCTGATTGTCAACCTGCCCGGCAGCCCCAAGGCGGTCCAAGAGAACCTGGAGATCATCTTGCCGGCCTTGCCGCACGCCGTCGCCTTGTTGCAAGAGGCGCAGGGGCAGGCCACGTCCTCTCATCAGTATCGGATGCGATAGGGTCGAGGCCCTGAGGCCTGTCCGAGAGCATGACGCTCTCGGACAGGCCAGTACGTACAAGATTTTGAATGGCTCTATTTTGAGCCGCTCTATTTTGAGTTTGAGCCGCTCTAGCCGATGCCAGCCTGTGTTTTTTCCGGTGTCCAGGAGGTCAATATGAAAAGTCGTCCCTCTTTTCTTCCCGCGTTAATCTTGATGTTCGCCGGTTTGTTGTTCTTGCTGAACGATTTGGGCACGTTGGATAGCCTAGAGTTGCGTCCGGAAGAGATGTGGCCGGGGTTGCTGGTTCTCATCGGCGTGGTCTTGTGGGCGTGGTTTTTGTTTGGCAGCACGGCCGATTATGGCCTGGCGTTTTGGGGCACGCTGGCGGTGTTTTTAGGACTCTTTATGTTCCTGTTTACGCTCAATGTGGAACTCCCTGTCAGCGTGCAAAAATTGAGCGGGCCGATAGATTGGAAACATCTGGCTTATCTGTGGCCGGTGAGTCTGCTCATCCTGGGCCTGGCTTTTATCGCTCGGGCGCTGTTTAGTGCTAATTTGAACATGTTTTTGCGCGGACTGGTGGCCATTCTCTTGGGCGTCCTCGCGTTCTTTTTTACCCTCGGCAGTGCCGATTGGCTGCTAGATATGGCCCAGTTGTGGCCGTTGTTGTTGATCTTGGGCGGCGGGGTGTTATTGTTGCAGCGTATGGTACAGAGGATACCCTAGGCGTGCTCCGTTTCAGCCATGCTCATTGGGATTGACGCCAGCCGGACGACCCTGGCCCGCCGGACCGGGACCGAATTTTATTCCTTGCACTTGATCACGGCCTTGTTGGCGCTGGATACGCCGCACCGCTTTCGGTTGTATTTTAACCGGCCACCAGCGGCGGACCTGTTTGCTGCCCAGGGGTGTGATAGATCGCGTGCGGGTGACGTGGATTCGGCAAGCTCACCACAGGTGG
>CAZSJU010000309.1:0-4442 GCA_964607235.1 uncultured Anaerolineae bacterium
ATACGGCTGTACCATAACTTGAATTGTGATTTTCATAGATTTTCCTCGCTAATCGCGAAATAGAATCCAGACCATACCCCAGTTGCCCAAGACAAAGAACACGGAGGCGATGATCGACGAGATGGCCAGTTGTGGAATGCCGGTGAGAAAGTGTCCAACGTTACATCCACCGGCGACGACTGCCCCCAGTCCCATCAACACGCCGCCACCGAGAACCTGCACGTAGGTGATCGGCTGCCTGGGCATGCGCAACTTGAATTCCTTGGTCGCCACGGCGGCTATGGCAGCGCCGATCATAACGCCCAGGACCAGTAGGCCTTCCCAATTCAACGGCGTTTTGGTCAAGTACGCCTGGAACAAATTGACCCATCCGCCGGTGACGCCCAGGCCATACTTTCTTCCTGCCGCACTGCTGGCGACAAAAGCGATCCCTCCCAGAATTGCCAGGAGCACAGAGGCGAGTCGCCAGTCTAGCTTGGTGTTGCGGTTCGAGGTCTTGGTTGCAAAGGTGTATACAAGCAGTAGCGCAGCGACAATGATCCCCGGTATCCAGGGGTTGAGGTTAAGCAGCGAGCCAATCGTCGGGCCAGACTTTTCGACAAAATACGTCGGATCGTTCGTGGCCATCACTTTGAACTGCCCCAGCCACTCGACCAAGCCGCTAAACACGCCAGCCTTTGTGGCATAGGCGGTCAGGCCATAGCCAAAGGCCGCCAGCCAGGCCGTGGTCATCCCTTCAGCGACCCGGTAGGTGGTGCCCGATGCACAACCCGCGGCCAGAACCATCCCCACACCGAACAAGAGCCCGCCGACGATATTGGCTACAAAGTTCAGCGGCTTGGGGTTCATGACCATCCAGCCGAATTGTGAAAACAAGAGAAATATAATGATTTGCAGCGCCAGCGTCAAAGCTGCTAATTTCATCAGGTAGTTATCTTTGATCAGCAGTATGTCTCTAAAAGCTGAATTGAAGCAGATCCGTCCCTGCTGTAGCAGCACGCCAAACAAAACGCCGATAATCAATCCTGTCCATGCCATATTACGTCTCCTTCTTTAATGTGTCAAATTGTATTGAAAATCTCTGGACAAGCGGGTGTTTGTGACACTTGCAGAGATACTTTTCTCTCGATCCAGGTCTGGATACCATAGCGGGCGCATACAAAACCTGGAGGAGGTGTACTTGTCTCCAACTGATGGATGCGCCCTGGCGTACCCAATCTCTGGCTATTTGACGACCTTGATGTAGATATTCCACTCAGAGTTCCCGACTTCCTCAATTTCCAGGACCTCGCTGCCCATTCCTGTTACGGTTTCAGGGATGCGTTCCTTGGACATCGGATAGTCGATCTGAACCATAAGAATGTCCCCATTGGCCCCTTTTTTGACAGCTCGCTTGGTGTCAACATCGGGAATGGGACATACTTCACCGCGTACATCGATCGTTTTGGTTACTTTATACTCTGCCATATAACTATTCTCCTTGTAAGAATGGTACCTTTTCAAAAAGTCGGGGCAAGCACAAGTTGGAATGCCATTCCGCCCTACATATCCCCGGATTGTTGAAAAGGTGCTAATACTTGTCTAGAAATACATTTCTCGCAACTTGCCATGGCGTCATTCACCCACATGTGCCCAAGGTGCTGTCGATCGCCATTATTTACTGTTCACATAGCACACCTCCACTTTCAAGCTGAGAACAAATATGTGTTTGAATTACTGCATTGATCCAAAGCGAGAATTGGAATAATTGCTTGAGGGGCTGGTATCCACGGTCGCTGTACTCGAGTAATCGCACTAGTCTGTCCAAAACAATCAGCAGACCAAATCGATGCGATACGCATCGACTTGGTCTAGAAAAACACGGCAACGGTTATTCAAATAGAAGCACTTGATCCAGCTAAAGGGACCGATTGCATAGTGTGAACTGGTGTTTCTTGATAGATGTAGCATACCGGTGTGTATATTACACTGACTCGGCTATCGTGTCAAGTTATTCGCTTTATGGTCAGCAATTCCAATTTTGAGATGTCATTGCGAGCCCCGGACGCTTTTTCCGGGGTGAAGCAATCCCAGCCGTCGCCAGGAGATTGCTTCGGCGCAAAAAAACGCGCCTCGCAATGACGGATTTGGAATTGCTGTGTCTTGTCAAAGCTGAAAGTCGGTCAGAATTGAGCCGCCGATAAACTCCCGCAGGATCGAGTTGTCAGGGATCAGGTCCGTCGGGCAGGGATGGAACCATTCCAGAAAAGCAAGCAAGCGGCGCGCTTCGTTATATTGTGTGCTCCAGGGGTCGATTCCGCGCAGCAGGGACTCGGCAAAGGGCTTGAGCACGGCCAACTCGAAGACCAGGGCCGAGTTGAACATCACGTCGGCATGTTCTTGATGAGGAAAGATGTAGCGTTTTTCACCCTGGCGCACGCTTTCCCAACGGTCGATGGTCTCTGTCGCCGAGTATCCCCGTGTGGTTGCATCCCGTACGATACGCCGGATGAGCCGGGTGTCGGTGGTGGGCACCCGGTTGTGCATGTCGATGTTGAGCTGTGTCAGCGCCGAGACGTAAATGCGAAAAGTGCGTTCGGGTGGGATGTGCGGGACCAGTTGGGGGTTTAGCCCGTGAATGCCCTCGGCCAAGACGATGTGCCCGTTGTGCAGTTGTACGGTCTCGCCCCATTCGCGCTGGCCGGTGTAAAAGTTGTAACGGGATAACGTGACGGCGCGCCCCGCCATCAGGTCGAGCAGTTGCTGGTTTAACAGTTCCAGATCGACGGCTTGCAGGGATTCGAAATCATAGTTGCCCTGTGCGTCGCGTGGCGTTTGATCGCGATCGACGAAATAGTTGTCCATCTCTAAAGGTTTGGGATGGATGCCATTGGCCAAGAGTTGAAGCGCCAGCCGTTTGGTAAAGGTGGTCTTGCCTGAAGAAGATGGCCCGGCGATGAGCACCAGGCCTATCTCGTCCCGGCGTTTGGCGATCTGTTGGGCGATCTGGGCGATGCGTTGCTCATGCAATGCTTCGGCCACCAGGATGAGTTCGCGTCCGCGCCCTTGCTCAAACGCTTCGTTGAGGGCGCCCACGTCGCGCACGTGCATGATGTTCATCCATTGGCCATATTCACGAAACACGGCGACCAGTTTGGGATAGTCGCGAAAAGGTTGCAGTTTGCTCGGTTCGTGACGCCGGGGAAAGCGCAGGATAAAGCCCGGCGGGGAATGTTGCAGGTGAAAACAGCGTAAATATCCGGTGGAAGGGACCATATAGCCGTAAAAATAGTCGGGCACACCCCGCAACTTGTAAACGGTCAGATAGTCTTTGTTGCGATATCTGAGCAGGCGGATGCGGTCTGTGTGTCCCATCTCGCGAAACAGGGTCTGGGCCTGCTCCAGGGGGATGCGTTCTTTGGTAATGGGCTCGTCTCTTGCGACGATTTCCCACATCCGTATTTTCAGTTGTTCCAGTTCTTGAGGCGTAAAGGGCGCGCGGCCTGCAATTTGGCAAAAGTACCCGCCAAAGGTGAGCGAGTGATCGACAAACAGGCGGGTGTCAGGAAACAGCTCGTGGACGGCGGTGACGAGCAGAAAAGAGAGAGAACGGCGATAGATGCGCATGCCGTCGCTGTCTGCCAGCGAGATGGGTGTCACGTGCATGTCAATTGTGACGGGGTATGTCAGTTCGCGCAGGCGCTGGTCGACCAGGGCTGCCAGGATGGGCGCCGGAGGGTTGGGGTACGCGGTGTGGAGAAATTGCTCCAGAGTGCTGCCCACTGGCCCCTTAAAGATTCGGCCATCTTGGAGGGTGATCTGGACGGTTTCGCGGGGCTGTGCGGCAAAAATATCGGTATTTCGTGTTGTCTTGGACATTATAAACCTGCTTGATTATTATCTGATGATGTGCAAATACGCACAAATACACGCGGACGAAATGTGGAACGTCCGCGTGTATCTACAAGGTTGGGCTAGTCGGTTGCTTCTACCAGGCGCGCGCCGGTGACGCGTACCAAATCCTCCACGGACAGACGCAAGTTGGCGCCGCGTCGTCCTGCGCTGACATAGACTTGATGTTGCTCGGCAGCCACCTGGTCTATCAAGATGTCAAAGCCACGGTTGAGCAGCGCCAGCGCCGAGATCCCACCAACCTTGAGGCCGGTCAGTCGCTCCGCGTCACGTTGCGAGGCCATGTTTAGCTTTTTTTCGTCGATGGCCGCCGCTAATTTTTTGAGGTCGAGTTGACGGTCGCCGGCGACCATCACCAGCAGCGGTTTGCCACGCTCGCGTTGTATGACCAGCGTCTTGTAGACTTGACTCGGGGGCACCCCGGCCAGTTCAGCCACCTCCAGCGCGGAGTGACGGGTGGGTGGGTAGGTAAAGACCGCGTACGGCACGTCCTGGGCCTCTAGCACGCGCATTGAGTTGAGCTTGTGTTTCTTTTTTCTTTTGGCCATTTT
>CAZSJU010000310.1:0-4436 GCA_964607235.1 uncultured Anaerolineae bacterium
TCCACATTCAAATGATCTGGACGTGAGCACACTCTGCTCTATGTGGAGAGGAATTTCCGCCAAGCGTTGAGGCGCAAAAGCCCTGCTGGATATATAATAAGGTCATCGGGTATACCATCCTGGCCCTGGCTGCGCGCGTCTTTTGCCCAGGCGGCCGGCCAGCCAGCACAAGTAAAAGGAGTGTGGACCCATGCAGTACCGTTTTGCCGACCTGGTAGATCTGCCCGGCTTTCAGCAAGTCATGCAGTCGTGGTATAGCGTCGCCGGCGTGCCCACTGCGCTGCTGGATACAGAGCGCACTATACTATGCGCTGTGGGCTGGCAAGACATCTGTACCATGTTTCATCATCTGCCGCCACAAGCTCAAGGCCGCTGCACCCATAGCGACGATTACATTTTTAGCCATTTGCACGCGGGTGACTATGTGGCGCATCAGTGTGAGCATGGTTTGATAAATAGCGCGATGCCGGTCATCGTCAAAGACGAACACGTCGCTACCCTGTTTATGGGCCAATTCCTGCACGCGCCGCTCGATAAAGCGTTCTTCCGCCAGCAGGCGCAAGAGTTGGGCGTCGATGCCGAGGCTTACCTGGCGGCGCTCCAACACATCCCTATCATCGCGGAAGATCGGCTGTGGGTGGTTATAACGGCGCAAACTCAACTGGCTCAAATGTTGGCGACGTTGGGCTGGGAGCACAAGCAACTGCTAGGAACCTCTGCCACTTTCAACGCCGATCTTCTGCGCGCGCAACAGCACATTGCTTTGATGTTACACACCGCCCAGACCGCGAGCAGCGCGCTGAAACCAGACCAGGTGTTGGAGCGGGTGGCCGATGCCCTGGTCGCCGCCGTGAATGTGCCGTACTGTGGCATCTATTTGTTGGATACCGAACGCGAGGTGCTCGTGCCGCGTGTGGCGCGCGGGCCGTTGAGCGACGTAGGACTGTACGCGCAGCATTTGGATCCGGTGGTCAATTCTCTGATGAGTGAGGCGTTAGCGCAGCAGTCGCCGGCGGTCTGGTACAATGCGGCGACCGATCCCCGGATCAGTCAGGAGATGGCGCAGACCTGGAATATCAAATCGGTGTTGGCCGTGCCTATCCGTGTCAGCGCCAAAGTGTTGGGGCTAGCCCTGCTCAGCACGTCCAGCGACCATCGCCAGTTCACCCCCGACGAGATCGAACTGGTCTGGGGGATTGCCAACTCGGTAGCCTTGGTGGTGCATAACGCCCGGCTGTACGCCGAGACGCGCCAGCATCTGGCCGAAAGCCAGGGATTACAGCGAGTGGCGTCCGCGTTGCTCCACAAGATCAACCCAGAAGAGGTGCTTGAGATCGTCTGCGCTGAGACCCAGCAACTCACCGGCGCTACCGGGAGTGCGGTCTTGCTCGTCGAAGATGCGATTTGGCTACGCGTGGCCTACAGCCGTGGAATGGAACCCGCATTCTTTGACCGGATTCCCATTGCGGGATCGCTGGCCGGCATCAGCGTGCGTCAGAATGAACCCTTTTTGACCAACGCCCCCGCCGGTGAGTCTTTTGAATATTTGCAAGGGGAACGTCCCACGGCGTTTTTATCCGTGCCGTTACAAGCGAACGGCGACGTGATCGGCGTGCTGGAAGTGCTCGACAAGCCGGGCGGTTTTGTGAAGGACGATATCCGCATTGTTAGCCTCTTTGCTGACCAGGCCGCCATCAACATCGAACACGCCCGGCTCAATCAACAAGCCGGACAGTTAGCGGTGCTGGAGGAGCGGCAGCGCCTGGCGCGGGAACTGCACGATTCGGTCGTGCAATCGCTCTACAGCATGGCACTCTACGCGGACGCGGCGGCGCTGGCCCTGGCGGCTGACAAACCGGACGTGACCGTCAATCACCTGCACGAATTGCGCGATACGGCGCGGAGCGCAATGTACGACATGCGGCTGCTGGTTTTCGAGCTGCACCCGCCAGCATTGGAAGAAGAAGGACTGATCACCGCCCTGCGCGTCCGGCTGGCGTCGGTGGAGGCGCGGGCAGGAGTACATGCCGAACTTGAGGTAGAAGGCGAGCGCCGCTTGCCGCTTGGAATCGAACAGGAACTTTACCGGATCGCGCAAGAGGCGCTCAATAATATCATGAAACACGCGCGAGCGCAGCACGTGACGCTCAAGATGCAGTTCGACGACGGAACTGTGAGCCTGCAAATACGCGATGACGGTACCGGCTTTGATCTACACAGCGCCGAGGGCGGTGGCGGGATGGGGCTGCACAGTTTCACGGCGCGGGCCGCCAAGATCGGCGGGCGCGTTACAGTGGACAGCCAGCCGGGACAGGGGACGACGGTGACGGTACACGTCGCTATTCCAGAGGAGGATTCCGTATGAGCCAGATCATTCGTGTGTTAATCGTGGACGACCATACCATTGTGCGCAAAGGCATTCGCGCCTTGCTCGCAGAGATCGACGACCTGGAGGTGGTAGGAGAGGCCGCCGATGGGCAGGAAGCCATCGTGCAGGCCGACCGGCTCCGCCCGGACGTAATCCTGATGGACCTGGCCATGCCCCGCATGGATGGCATCGAGGCCACTCGCCAGATCAAAACCCGGCAGCCGGAGAGCCGCGTCCTCGTTATGACCAGCTTTGCCACCGACGAGAAAGTGCTGCCGGCCATCAAGTCCGGCGCGCTCGGCTATCTCCTCAAAGAATCCGCTCCGGCAGACCTCATCCAGGCGATTTACCAGATCCAGCGCGGGGAATCGTCGCTGCACCCGGTCATCGCGCGCAAAGTCCTGCAAGAAATCACTCATCCGCCCGACCGCCCTCCGACGACGGATCCGCTGACCAAGCGCGAGGTCCAAGTGCTGCGCCTGGTGGCGCAAGGGTTGGGCAATCAGGATATCGCCGAGAAATTGCATATCGGCGCCCCAACCGTGCGCACGCACGTGAGCAATATTATGGCCAAGTTATATATAGCGAATCGGGTGCAGGCCACGCTGTACGCTCTGCGCGAGGGGTTGGCATCATTGGACGCAGACCTGGACGGCAAGGGGGAAGAAGGCTAACGGGTACATCCACATTCAACGCAACCCCGCATATATTTGCCACGCGGCTGGCTGCGCTTGCAAGACACGACCACTATCGCTGAATCGCTCACCGTGACCAACCGGGCCGAGCAAGTGTACGAGGCCCCCAGAAGCCAGGGCCAGCGCGAGGTAAAAACATTTCCGGTATCCTCAGGGTACAGCGCCGGGGGCTGTGCATCCTGGGGGAATTTACAGAAATTGGGGGATACAGACAGCCGTCCGAGGTCTCATACATCGAGACTCCGGACGGCTGTTTTTTTTCGCGGGGTTATGAGTTAGTTGTCAGTGGCGTCTCACCAACGGCAGATAGACCCGGTACGGTGTTTCTGAGAACGTGGCGGTCACGGCCTTGTCCGCGTCCATCGTGACCTGCGTCTGCGTGAGCGTGCCGCTGACCGCGCCGCTCCAGCCGTCGAACTGCCAGCCGCCTGCCGGATTCGCACTCAGATTCACGACCGTGCCGGAAAGGTAGCTATGCGTCCCCACGTCCGGGGTTATGACGCCGCTGCCGACGCTGTGCATCGTAAGGGCATAGTATGTTTGCTCTGTGACCGTGACCACGGTGGCGTCGCTGTCGCTCAGGCCCCCGCCATTTCCGAATGGCGCAGTATCCGTGACGGTCAGTTGAAAGGTGAGTGTCCCGGTCGCACTCGCAGTGAACGTCGGCGACTCGGCGCTGGCGTCGCTCAGTGTGACCGCCGGGCCGCCGGTCTGCATCCAGCCGAAGGTCAAGCTGTCGCCTGTGTCTGGGTCGCTGCTGCCAGTGCCATCGAGCTGCACCACGTCGCCCTGCGTCGCGTATTGGTTCCCGCCCGCGTCCGCCGTTGGCGCTTGGTTGACCTCGTCCACGGTGATAGTGATGGTTTCCGCGTCGTCGAGCGCTCCGTCGCTCACGCGGACAGTGGCGGTGTAGGTGCCGGGGCCGTCGGCCTCGTCCGGCGTCCAGGTATAGTCGCCGCCCGGCGTGATGTTGCCCACCGATCCCGCGTCCAGCGTAAAAGTGAGCACCTGCGCCGGGATATCGCTGTCGATGGCCGTCGCCGTGAAGGCCAGTTCCACCAGCTCGTCCACGGTCTGGTTGCCAATGGCTGCGAGGACGGGCGCGTGATGGTTGACCTCGTCCACGGTGATAGTGATGGTTTCCGCGTCGTCCAGCTCGCCATCGCTCGCGCGGATAGTGGCGGTGTAGGCGCCGGGGCCATCGGCCTCGTCCGGCGTCCAGGTATAGTCGCCGCCCGGCGTGATGTTGCCCACCGATCCCGCGTCCAGCGTAAAAGTGAGCACCTGCGCCGGGATATCGCTGTCGATGGCCGTCGCGGTGAAAGCGAGTTCCACCAACTCATCCACGGTCTGGTTGCCAATGGCTGCGAGGG
>CAZSJU010000311.1:0-4423 GCA_964607235.1 uncultured Anaerolineae bacterium
GCCCACATGCCAAAGTATTCGCTCTCTTTAACCGAGTGTGTGGGAGGGGATGATCGATCTATGGGATAGGTTGTCTCGGTCACTGGGGCGTGCTGCTCCAGGAATTGCTCCACCAAAGTAAATTCCTCCAGTGGCAAGATTACACCGATTGGCCTACCTTCGGCGTCTCTGATAAACTGGCGCTTGAGCGCTGTCCCGGACATTTGGCACCTCGCAGAGTTTTAATTCAGTCTGACGGTAATTATATCTTTTACTCTCTGGTCAGGCAAGGCCCAATTTTTGCATGCATGTGGACAATCTTTGCTCAGGGCGAGCGCTTGCTTGGTGTTGGTGAACAGGGGCAGACGCCGTCGCGACGCAAGAGCTTGTATCGCGGTTCTTGTGGAATTGTGGCAGGAAGGAATTGAGCGCTATTTGCGCACTTTGCGCACGCTGTTACTCTTGCATTGGGGGCAGGTGCGTTCTTGTTTGGGATCGTCCGTACCTTCCCAGGTGTGTCCACAGCGCATGCAGCGAAATTCGATTTTGTCTTTTTCAGCAGTCATATTGTTCTCTCCTGGTTTCTTGAAACATGTTCAGGCCGGCTTTTAGCGCTTGCGTGTTGATGTCTTTGGTGCCCGGCGGGACGCGGTTTTGTACGGCCTGGATGATGGCTTGATGCGGTACGATACCCGTCAACCCGACGATGACGCCCAGGCCAATAATGTTGGCGGTGATGATGCGTCCGATCTGTTCTTCAGCGATTTGGGTGATGGGCACGCGGATGACGCAGGGGTGAGGCGGAACGCGCTTGACGTGGCTCTCGTCCACGATCAGCCAGCCTTGGGGCTTGACGTCGCGCCCGTACTTGTCGCACGCTTCCTGGCTCATCGCCAGCAATAGGTCGGCCTGCAACACTTTGGGATAGTCGATCTGCTCGTCCGAGATGATGACCTCGGCCTTGCTGGCGCCCCCGCGCGCTTCTGGACCATAGCTTTGCGACTGGGCCACGTTCTTGTCCGCGCCGAGGGCAGCCGCCTCGGCCAGGATGATGCCGGCCAAGATCATGCCTTGGCCGCCCGTACCGGCCAATCTCACTTCAAATCGATCGCTCATGACGCATCAGCCTCCTGCATCTCTTTATCGACGAGCTGTTGATAGAGCGCGCTGTACTCGGGTTTTTCCGCTTCGTCGTAAAAGATGCCGCGTACGATGGCTTGGGGGTCGCGTTCCTCGGCCGGTTTACGTTGGTAAGCTGCTTGTGTCGTGCTGTGTTCACGGATGGCGCGCATCATTGCCACGGCGCCGCCCAGGCGGTTGATACGGCCGTAGGTGGTGTGGCAATAGCTGACCGCTTCGACGACGGCAAAGCCCGGTGTCTTGAGAGCCTGTTCGATAAAGCGGTTCAGTTCGGTGACGTGGTAAACGGTGCTGCGAGCGACAAAGGAGGCCCCGGCCGCGATGGCCAAATCGGTGATGGGGAACGGTTGGTCAAGATTGCCATAAGGCGCCGTGGTCGCCAGCATGTTCGTCGGCGTCGTCGGCGAGGCCTGGCCGCCGGTCATGCCATAGATCTGATTGTTGACAATGATCGAGGTGATACCGATGTTACGGCGGGCGGCGTGGATAAAGTGGTTGCCGCCGATGGCCAGGGCGTCCCCGTCTCCCATGACGGCGATGACGTGCATCTCGGGGCGGGCCACCTTGAGCCCGGTGGCAAAGGCCAACGCACGGCCATGGGTAGTGTGCATGGTGTTAAAGTCCAGATAGACCGGCATACGTCCCGTGCAGCCAATGCCCGAGATTACCGCGACGTTGTCTTTGTCCAGCCCCAGGTCGTCGATGGCGCGAATGAGCGCGCCCATGACGATGCCGATGCCACAGCCTGCACACCACACGCCGGGGAATTTTTTCTCTTGTCGCAGATACTCATAAGTATGTGTTTCTACCTGTGTCATTGCTCCCCACCTTGCTGTTCCAAGATGCTAAATAGGATTTCGTTGGGCTCGATTATTTCCCCGTCGATGCGATTGATGCGGTGTACTTTTTTGCGCCCAGCGATCCGTTCCACCTCCATCGCAATGTGTCCCAGGTTGAGCTCTGGCACAAAGATGTGCGTGGCGTGCTTGGCCAACGCCTCGACCTGCGCTTCGGCAAAGGGCCAGAGGGTTTGCAACTTGAGTAGGCCCACCTTGTGACCCCGCTCTCGTGCCATCTTGACCGCCTGGCGCGCCGAGCGATAGGTGCAGCCATAAGCGATGACCAGGTTGTCCATGTCGTCGGTCCACTCGGCCTGGGTTAATACAATGTCGTCCAGGTTGTTGTCGATCTTGCGAAAGACGCGGTCGGTCCAGGCTTGAACCTCGTCCAGCCGGTTGGTCGGAAAGCCGTGGACGTCGTGATGCAGGCCGGTGATGTGAAAACGATAGCCGTGGCCAAAACTGGCCAGTTGTGGCACGTCGGTGGGCGAGTCGCCATACACTTGGTACCACTCGGGTGGTACCCCCATGGACTCTCGCTCGGCGGGTAGCAATGCCCCTGTGGGCAGGTCTACTTTTTCGCGCATGTGCCCGATTACTTCGTCCATCAGCAATATGACAGGCGTGCGGTAGCGTTCAGAAAAGTCGAATGCCTTGACCGTCAGATCAAAGCATTCGCGCACCGAGGTGGGGGACAGGGCGATGATGGGGTGGTCGCCATGGGTGCCAAAGCGGGCTTGCATCACGTCACCCTGGGAAGGGCTGGTGGGCCGGCCGGTGCTGGGACCCAGGCGTTGCACGTTCACAATGACGCAGGGGATTTCGGCCATCGCGGCATAGCCAATGTTCTCTTGCATCAGCGAGAAGCCCGGCCCCGAGGTGGCAGTCATGCTTTTCAATCCGCCCACGGAAGCGCCAATAATGGCCGCGATGCTGGCGATTTCGTCTTCCATCTGGATAAACTTGCCGCCGACGCGCGGCAAGTCGCGAGCGAGCACCTCGGCGATTTCAGTGGAAGGTGTGATGGGATACCCGCCAAAAAAGCGGCAACCGCCGGCCAGCGCACCGCGCGCGCAAGATTTGTTACCTTGGATGAGTTCTGTAGCCATCGTCTAACTCTCCTCCGGCTTGGAAGTGTGGCGGATGACCTGAATCGCCATATCGGGGCAATGCATCTCGCACCATTTGCAGCCGGTGCAGCGCTCGGGAAAGCGCACGCGGGGGTGTCCGTCGTCGCCGGCCTCAAAGACTTCCATCGGGCAAAAGGCGATGCACAGTCCGCAACCTTTGCACCAACTCCCAAAGACGCGTACCTCCCCCCATGTCTTGTGCCGCGCTTTTTTCTTTTCGACCTCCTTGCTCGTTGCCATGAGGCGATCCTCCAGCTTTTATGAGATAAACTCTATTACAGTATCGTATAAAGCAGGCAGGATGTTAGTGCCAAAAAGCACCTTCGCTCCATTATAAATATCACATTTGGCGTTTAAAAGCTATTGGGGGTTGGGCAGCAGCCGCTGGTTGGAAGAGGGGAGACCTGGGCAAGTGGGCATGTCGTCAAAGGTCTCGACGCTGCTGGGTTGGGGCGCAGGTTTTTCGCAGCGTGCAACTTGGACCTTGACTTCCAATTTTCCCAGTTGGAGCACATCGCCGTTGTGCAACGGATAGACTTTGAAAGGGCTCAGCCGCTGGCCGTTTAGAAAAGTGCCGTTGGTGCTGTCCATATCTTCGACGTGCAGGCCGGCGTCGTTTTGGTGGATGCAGGCGTGTTGGCGCGAGACCCCGTAACTCATGCCTTCATCGCGGGTCAGGTCCAGGTGCGGATAGATATGGTGCTTTGTGTCGCAGCGCCCCAGAAAGATCAGTGCTATGTCAGATAGGTCAATTTTGCGCCCGCTGCTCAGCACGGTCAACGTGGGTATGGTCACGCGCTCGGGCGGTTCGATGGGTGTGGGATCCGGCGCCTTGGTTGGGGGCGCCTCTTTTTTTTCCAAGCCAGGCGACAACTCTTGCCCACAGTGTTCGCACACGTCTGGTTCGGAACGGGTCAGCCAGGCTAACAGCCCCCGGCGCTTGGATTGCCTGGGGGGACTGGCACCTTGGTCCAGGATGCTGCCGCAATGCGGGCATATCTTGGGATAAAATAAATTGGGTGTGGTGTCGATCTCCATAATGATGGCTCCCATTTGTCACTGTGCTTATGTTACATGGGAAAGGTTAAAAGGTAGTAGAAATCAGGTTGGTAAATGGTTAAAACAGAAGGTACCCTTGATCTATATTCCCACGATTATGTGTGGCGCCAGCGGCCCGATCACGTTGTTTGGGTCGCTGGCGTTGGCAGTGGCTGAAGCACTGGCCGGTCTGGTGATGGCCGAGTTGGCCCGCCATTACGGGTTGCCGGTCTTTGGCACCGGGGGCGCGACCGACAGCAAGCAGGTGGATGCCCAGGCCGGTGCCGAGTATGCCGC
>CAZSJU010000312.1:0-4401 GCA_964607235.1 uncultured Anaerolineae bacterium
TGCCACAGAGACACAGAGGACTCGGAGAAAAAAACAAGGGCGCGTTGAAAATACCAAAGGATAACACTTTAATTCTCTGTGCTCTCTGTGCCTCTGTGGCAGCTCTCTGTGGCAGCTCTGGCAACTTTTAATTTGACTGAGAAAATGGTTTTGATATGAGCGATAAATCCCAAGGCGCCCCCCTTTCCATCGAGGATTGGTTACAGGTTTTTCCTACACCCGTGCGCCAGTCCTTGTACACGCTTTATCAGACGCTGGACGTCCAGCAGCGCAGCACTGTCAACCATCTGTTCAAGGACTTGGGGCAGCACATGAGCGCCGGCGACCTGAAAGACGTGCTGACCCTGGTCAAAGATCAATACCCTGGCTGGCAAGACGCCTCGGCCACGATTTGCATCGTCGGACCTGTCAACACTGGCAAGTCGTCGCTCTATAACGCGCTGGTCGGCAAGGGACAGCCGCAAGCAGCGGTCAGTCCCATTCCGGGCACCACCCAGCAGCCACAGACCGGTGAGAGCGGCTTTTTGCAAGTCGTCGATACGCCCGGCGCCGACGACGTGGAGATCGGTGACGAGGGACAGTTGGAGGGCCAGCGCCGGCGCGAGGCGGCCCTGGCCGCCGCCCGAGCCGCGGACTTTTTGGTGATTGTGCTCGATGCCTCGGCGGGTATTGGGCGGGGCGCGCTGCTCGTGTACCACGACCTGGCGCGTTTGGGCAAACCTTATGTCATCGTGCTCAACAAAATAGACCTGGTGCAGCAACACAAGGACAAGGTCATCGAGCTGGCGGCCAAAAACCTGCGCGTCGACCCCGAGGCCGTCATCCCGACTTCGGCGCTCAAAGAGACCGGGTTAGAGGCGTTAATTTTCGCCATCCTCAGGGCTGACCCCGACCTGTTGTTGACGGTCGCGCAGGTGATGCCCCGCTACCGTTTTAAACTGGCGCAACGGCGGGCGATTCAAGCCGCCACGGCGGCCGGCATGGTCAACCTGGCGACGTCGCCCATTCCCATCCCCTTTACCTCTTTTCTGCCCCTGACCGGTATCCAGGCCGGCCTGGTGCTTTCGGTCGCCCGCATCTATGGCTATCGCATCACGCCCGGCCGGGCCAAAGAGCTTCTGACGACCTTTGCCGCCGGCCTGGGCGCGCGCACGCTGTTTCAGCAACTGGTGACCAAGGTGCCCGGCGCCGGCTGGGTGTTGGGCACGGCCATCGCCTGCGCCACGACGTTGGGCATCGGTTATTCGGCCATCGCCTGGTTTGCGCGCGGAGAAAAGGTCACGGCCGAGATGACGCGCTCCTATGTCGAGCTGATCACGCGGGAGCTGGTGACCGCGCTGCGCGGCATCAATCGCAAGACCCTCTCTCGACAGGGGCTCGCGGACATCCTGGAACGGGTGACAGAGAGCCTATCCGAGCACCTGGGCGGCTAGTGGGCGATGGACCCAAGAGGAAAAAACATGAAGCGGTTTATCTGGTCCTTGATCATCCCCCTGGCTTTGGTCGCCTGCTCTCGCAACCAGCCGACGCCAACGCCTTGGCCCTCACCGACCGGCACGACGCCCGTTAATCGCTTTACGCCCACCCCTCCGCCGACGCGCGTGTCGCGCATCACCATCGTGCCCAGCGCCACGCGCCTGCTACTGTCTACCGCAGAGGGAACCGTGCAGAGCGGCACCCCCTTTACCGACACTCTGGCCACAGACACCGCGACGCCCACCCCGGACGACGTCCCGTCGCCAACTGCGACGCCGCGCGTCATCGACGCCGGCGCGACGGATACCCCACCGGCCACCGCGCCGCCGCCTGACTCGCCTTTGCCCACGCCGTCCCCTGCCATAGAGACGCCCACGTCGACCGCCAGGTCTGAGGACGCTTCTACGGAAACGGAAAGCGCTACCCCCTCGTTGGCCCCGGAAGACGTGGTTCTAACAGACACCCCCACCGCCACCCTTGAGAGCGCGGGTGCGAGCTGGGGCTTTGAAAACGTCCACACGTATTACGATGATATGTTTCAAGAGTTCTATATTTCGGGAGAATCGGTCAACCAGGCAGACAGCGACCAACGCATCACGACGCTGTGGCCGGTAGTATATGATCAGGAGGGCAACCCGGTCAATACCAAGGACGACGTGGACGCCATCGGACAAGGGTATAAAGAGTTGCGAGAGGGGATCAGTCTGGCCCCAAACAGCCGGCTCGCTTTTAGTTTTCTCGTCTACCTGCCCGAGGGCGTCGTCGTCAATGAAAATGATTACAAACTCACCGTCGAATCAGAGCCGGCCGAGGCCGCCCGTCAAGACTTGGAAGTGTTGGAGCATAGTCTTGATGACTCGGCGTGGCCCAGCTCTTTTTATGTCGAGGGGGTCTTGGGGAATCCCGGCCCAGACTTGAACGCGTACCTGGCAATTGTGGTCACATTGTACGATCCGGATGGGCGCGTGATCGGGTTGGGATGGACATACGAGCAAGGGGAAAATGCCCTGACCGGCCAAGAATACAGTTTTCGAATCGAAGTCGAAATGTGGGCCGGTATGGAAGCGCTCGGCCTGGGGGTCGGGAATCATGAATTGCAGCTCTTTGGCCATTAAGATGAGGGAATGACAATGACCGCTTACCAAGCCGTGATCGGCATGGAGGTCCACGTGCAACTGCACACGCGCTCCAAGATGTTCTGCAGTTGTGCGGTCGTTGAGGATACGGGGGACGTCCCGCCCAACACCTATGTCTGCCCGGTGTGCACGGGCATGCCCGGCGCGCTGCCGGTCGCCAACCGGCGCGCCGTCGAGTATACCATCATGGCCGGACTGGCCCTGAACTGCAAGATTGCCCAACACACCTTTTGGGAGCGCAAGAGCTATTGGTACCCCGACATGCCCAAGAATTACCAAATCAGCCAGTACCAGTTCCCCCTGGCCTATGACGGCTGGATCGAGATCGCGTCCCAGGACGCGCCGCTTAAAAAGCAGCCGCTCAAAAAGCGGGTGCGCATCACCCGCGCCCACCTGGAAGAGGACGCCGGCAAGTCTTATCACGTGGGCGATGCCAGCTTGTTGGATTTTAACCGCGCCGGTGTGCCGCTGCTGGAAATCGTCACCGAGCCGGACTTTCGGACGCCTGACGAGGCGCACGCCTATCTGGTCAAGCTGCGCACCCTGATGCGCTACCTGGGGGTCAGCAGCGGCGACATGGAAAAGGGCGCGATGCGCTGTGAAGCCAACATCTCGCTGCGTCCGGTGGGGCAAGAGGCGCTGGGCACCAAGACCGAGATCAAGAACCTCAACTCGTTCCGGGCGGTGTGTCAGGCGCTGGCCTACGAGATCGCGCGCCAGACCGAAATCCTCACGTCGGGCGGCACGGTGCAGCAAGTGACGCTGGGCTGGGATGAAGCGGGACAGCGCACCGTCGTCCAACGGGTCAAAGAGGGCGCCAGCGATTACCGCTATTTTCCCGAGCCGGACCTGCCGCCGCTGGAAGTCAGCCGCGCGTGGGTGCAAGAGATCCGCGCGCGCATGCCCGAGTTGCCCGACGCCCGGCGGGCGCGCTTTATCGCTGACCTGGGCCTGCCGGACCACGACGCCGGCGTGCTGGTGGCCGACCGGGCTGTGGCCGAATATTTCGAGGCCGCCGTCGCGGCCGGCGGCGATCCCAAACAGGCGGCCAACTGGGTCACGGGCGAGTTGTTCCGGCTGATGAACGAGACCGGCCTGGACATCCCCGGCGTGCGGCATCAAGTCCCACCCGAGCGGCTGGTCGAATTGCTGGGCTTGATCGAGGATGGCGTCATCAACCACAGCACGGCCAAAGACGTATTGGCCGCGATGCTGGCCGGCGGACAGGCGCCTCAAAAGATCATAGAGCAGCGGGGTCTGGCCCAGGTCAGCGACAAAGACGCGTTGCACGCCATCGTGACCCAGGTGCTTGAAGAACATCCCGGCCAGGTCGCACAATACGTGGACGGCAAGGCGGCCATCGCCGGCTGGCTGATGGGCCAGGTGATGCGGGCGACGCGGGGCCAGGCCGACCCCCAACTGGCGCGCCAACTATTGACGACAATGCTGGAGGCACGACGAGACGCATGAGCGACGACACCAAAATGACCGTAAACGAACTGCGGATGGCCGTCCACCGCTTTAACGACGCGCGCGACTGGCGCCAGTTCCACACCCCCAAAAACGTCGTGGCCTCCATCGCCATCGAAGCGGCGGAGCTGTTGGAACACTTTCAGTGGACCGAGGACCTGCCCTCCGCGCGCAAGGCTGAGGTGCTAGAAGAGCTGGCCGACGTGGTGATTTATTGCCTGACGCTGGTCAACGCCCTGGACGTCGATTTGACCAGTGCCGTGATGGCCAAACTGGCGCACAATGCGGCCAGGTATCCGGTGGATGTGTATCGGGGGCG
>CAZSJU010000313.1:0-4399 GCA_964607235.1 uncultured Anaerolineae bacterium
TGCCGCCGACCAGCACGCTGATCAGCCCCAGGCCAACAGGATAGCCCGCCAGGCGGAAGAGGTGTACGTAGCGCAGTGGTCTCTCTAGCATTTCATCCCTCGGTTTTGCTCTATACGATCCACCGATACCGCCCTAACCAAATCCCAAGAGTCCGCCCATCAAATCCACGACCTCAAACTCAACGCCGTCATGCTTCCAGACCCCCATTCCACCATAATTTTATGTGCCATCCCACGCCCCAAGGCCAGGCGCGAGTCCTTGACGGCCAGGATCAACGGCCCGTGCCCATTGCGCTGTACCACACGGAACACCAGCCCAGGGTTGAGACCGAGGTCGGCCAACCGCTTGCGCAAGTGCCGCCCGCCACGGATGGCGACCAATCGCACCTGTTGGTCAGGCGAAACCATAGTCAGCGGCATCATCGGGCCTCCTTTCAATCCATCACCTCGACTTGAATGGCCTCGGCCTCTGACTTGCGCAGCGAAAGGCTGTAACCCTTGACGGTGAACTCGATCGGGTCGCCCAACGGCGCCACGCGGACGACCTGGACGTCGGTGCCAGGCACCAACCCCATGTCCATCATCCGGCGCTTGACCGGCCCCTTGCCGCCCACCCGCACGACGACGCCGCGCTGGCCCGCCTTGAGCTTGTGCAACGGGATCTGGCGAACCGCTGTCTCAATTTTATCTTGCATCTCTGAATCCTCCTTATCTGTTATAATTGATGGCGGTCGAGGCAAAGTGCTTTCCACCGCTTTATCCCGTTCCTTCATCTCTAGCCGTATGGCCTCTGATAGACCCTGTGCCAGCGAGACGTGCGCGTCCCCAATCTGCACCAACACACTGTCCGCCCCCGTGGCCACCACCGTCAACAGTGCTCCTGGGCGCACCCCTTGCTGGTCCAGAAAAGCGCACGCGGCATCGCCCGCGTCGCAGCGCACCACGTGCCCCTGTTGACCCGGTGAGAGCGCCGCCAACGTGGACAGCGGTCGCGCCGGAAGCGCGCCGTCGGCTCTGGGAATCGGTTCACCCTCTGGGTTGGCCGAGGGGTATTGTAAAAAAATATCGAGGCGGTCAGCCAACAGGTTGGGCGTGGCATGTTCCAGTTGGCAGGCAATCTGGTGCGCCTGCTCATAGTCAAAGCCCAGCTTGTTCACCAAAAAGACCTCCCACAGGCGATGGCGGCGCAGGATATAGCAGGCGCGCCGCTCCCCCTCCGGTGTGAGCGTCGCCCCTTTGTACGGGCGATAGTTCACCAGCCCTTGATCCTGCAGCTTGCGGCACATCTCGTTCACCGAGACCGGCGAGATGGACAACGCGTCTGCCAGTTGGGAAAGAGGCACCGGCTTTCCATCGTCACGCAGCCGGACGATGGTGACCAGGTACATCTGCATGCTTTCAGTTAGAAGCGTCTGGATTTCGTCAGTCATATTTATGCTCACCTAAAGATAAAAGTTTATAATTTTTAGGTTAACCTTATAATACCGCACGATGCGCCGTTTGTCAAGTCTTTTTTGGCGAGTCAAGGTTTGGACAACAGGATGGAAACGTTTCGGATGGGGAGTTGGCACTTGCAGGTGGGGGGCGTGTTTACAGATAGAGACCGGCACCTGGGCGTGCCTTACTCTGCAAATGGAGAGGATTTAAAGCAGGGTCGCAAAGGCGCAGAGACAAGGAGGTTTTGGTCTTTTCCTCCCCGCCTCTGCGCTAAAAGATAGGCCAGCCCAAATAGCCCTAGCTTTGACCGGGCACCTCGCGGTCGCGGTAGGCGTGATAGTCCGGCACCCGGCGCCGGTACGCCTCGACCATCAAGGGGGACGAAATGATAAAGTCGGCCGAGGTACGGTTGCACGCCACCGGAATGTTCCACACCACAGCGATGCGCAACAGCGCCTTGACGTCCGGGTCGTGGGGCAACTGGGCCAGGGGATCCCAGAAAAAGATCAAGAGGTCAATCCCGCCCTCCGAGATCTTGGCGCCCAGTTGTTGGTCGCCGCCCAGGGGACCGCTCTGCAACTTGATGATCTCAATACCCAGCTCTTGCTCCACCAGACGGCCCGTCGTGCCCGTCGCATAAAGCTCGTGCTGGATCAACAACACCTTGTTATACTTGACCCACTCGAGCAAGTCCGGTTTCTTGTGGTCATGCGCCACCAGGGCGATCCGCTTCTGAGATCGTATGGGTGATAGCTCTTGCGTCATGCTGCCTTGCTCCTTTCAAGCGTATCTGGAAAAAAAGAACACACCCACGAATTGTAACATGGCGCCCGCGCCAGTCAAATCGAGGAACGGGACTAATTTTCGCAGAGACACGCCGATGAAAAGAGCGATGCGCAGTGATCAGCGGTCAAACGCTACGACGAGCCTGACCTCGCCCACCCGCAAATCGTCTCCCGCTTGCAGGGGATAAGGCAAATAGGGCGTCAGTCGCTGCCCGTTCACAAAGGTCCCATTGGCGCTACCGACGTCCTCTAGGAAAAAGCAGCCGTCCTGGTAACAAATCTTGGCGTGACGGCGCGACACGCCCGCCGCAAGCCCACCATCGGGCGTCAGGTCCAGGTCGGGGAAAACGCCGTGGGCCGCGTCCAGCCGGCCCAGACAAATCTCTGGAGCGACCGGCAACGACACCTCGCGTCCTGTCTCTAGCAAGATAAAACGCAGCGTCTGGGGTGGTGCGTTCGCCGCGCGATTCGAGGCGTCGACGGCCCAGGGATTGGCACGGGGGGCAGGTTCTTCTTCCTCGGGCAAATTCTCCGTGCGCAAGGGGCTTCCGGTCAACAAGCAAACGCCACACGCTTCGCAAAAAATGGTGCCGGGACGGTATTGGTGACCACAAGATGGACACTTGGGCATTTTCAACCTCCGGTTTACAGTACATCACACGTGATGCACGCGCTAACAAGGCCCCCCATCGGCGTCGAACGTCCTTGAGACAATTCGTTTTACGGGCATTTCGCCCCGCCGCACCCCCATTATAAACCAAAGGACGTGCAAAGGCAATCCAAGTCGCGATTTCGTTCACAAGGCGACGTTCTTTGCGCAGACAATGAGAGGGGCGACAACAGCCGCCCCCAGCCCGTCATTCCGAGCGACCAAAGGGAGTCGAGGAATCTCTGTCTGCAACCCAAGAGATTTCTCGACTATGCTGGCGCTCCGCTCTGTAACCCGTCATTCCGAGCGACCAAAGGGAGTCGAGGAATCTCTGTCTGCAACCCAAGAGATTTCTCGACTCCGCTGGCGCTCCGCTCGAAATGACGGACTTGATCAACGTTCATCTGCGTCATCTGCGTCCCAATCAATCACCGGCGTTTGCCGCAGCAGTACTTGTACTTTTCACCGCTGCCGCACGGGCAGGGATCGTTGCGCCCGATCTTTTTCCCCTGGGTCACCGGCCGCCGCTGCGGCGGCGGCTTGGGCTTTGGTGGGGGTGGAGGGGGCGGCTGGAAGCAAACCCACGATTCCATCTCGCGTATGGTGTCGTTCAAAAAGTGATAGTGCCGGTTTTTTTCCAGCCTGGCCAGCGTGGCCGCTTTGCCTTCAGATAGGGTACGCTCCACAAAGGGCAGGTCGATGTGTAACGCGTCCACCAGGTCGTCGGCAAAGGCTTGCCGGATGCCGGGCCATAGCTCTTCCGGATACAAATCGGTGCTGTGGCTGACCAGGCCATCCCAGGCAAAAGAGTAGGACCGTTCCAGCTTGCCGCGAAAGAGCTCGCCAAAGTAGGCGATGACCGTCTCGCGCGGCACGACGCCCTCGACGACCAACGTGAGCATGCTGCTCATAGCGGCGTCGCGCACGTATTCGTTGACCTGGGGATCCTCGATCAGCCGCTTCATGGGCCCCATGTCGCCGTCCGAGACCGAGGCCAACACCCTCCCCAGGTCTTCGATGATAAAGTCCTCGGCCACGTTCATGACCGCCTCGCCGGGCGTGGAAAACATTTGGACCAGCAGCGGATAGGCCCGCGTCTCGCGGAACTGTGCCAGCAGGAAAAAGGCGTACAGGTCCAGCATATAGTCTTCGCTGGGGATCAGCCCGTCAATGTCATGCGTCGCATCCTCCAACACCTGGAGCAGGTGCGGCGTGATGGCCTCCCGGTTGGCGATGGCCGCCTCCACCGCTTGGCGGGGAAAGCGGTCGGTGAGGTGTTCTAGCTCTTGTAGGATCGCTTCGATTTTCATACTCGTTCCTCCCTGTGCTACAATACAAACACTACAACGAATTTAGAAAAAGCGAATTTGACCGCCTCCTGGGTGTTGCCGGCTTTTTCGGTGCCAAATATGAGGATGAATGAGATGGTGACCGGTACCTGCGGGCGCCGGTCACCTATGCCCCTCTATGCCGTCGCATAAATACTCTGCCCCGCCCCAGCATAGCTGTCATAGATGTGATGGTACAC
>CAZSJU010000314.1:0-2640 GCA_964607235.1 uncultured Anaerolineae bacterium
CAGGCTGCTCTTGCCAAAGCGTCGTCCACCGACGATGGCATAAGACTCACCGTTGACTCGGGCCAGATCATCGGCGATCTGGTGAACCAGCGGCCAGCGTCCGACAAAGTCTTGCGGTTCAACCGGGCGATTATAATGAAAGGGGTTACGCATCGTGTTTTTCTCCTGTGTATCGAGATAAAGCCCTGGCGTCGAGCTAGCGCCGCTCATCCAGCACCAATGATGCCAATGATGCCGGTGATGTCAGTCTAACAATCCAAAGTGAGTACGGATCCATTGATAGAAAAGTCCAAAGGCGATTTGATAGCGGCTTGGGTCGCGCCCGTGCGTGATTTTTTGGATGACCCAACGGTTTTGCAGGGCAAAAAAGGCGCTTTCTAGCGTCTCGTTGGCGAGGAGGGGGGGCGCGCCGGTCTCTGCTCTGATGATTTCGTCGTGTTGCAAAGGGGCCGCAGCCGCGGCCAGCGTTTTCAGTATTTGGACGTTGGCTTTTGCGATAGGCGCTTCCCACAGCGTCAAGTTGGTTACCTCGCCCCACATCCCTTTTTCGTCCAGGTTGGCCGCCGTCTGGGGATTGCGGATAAAGGCGTCCACCGTCTCGTGCATCAGAGGCGCGTTGATTTGACCGGCGCGCTCCAATTCATTGTAGGCCCGGCTGCACAGTTGGCGGGCCAGGAAGGGATGTCCCCCACTGGCTTTGCTAACGATGTCGATGGCGGTCTGGGGAAAGCGCAGCCCAACCTGGCGCCCGATGTTGCGCACCATCTGACCACAATCCTCGGCCGTCAGCGGCGACAAAAAGATCTCCTGAAAGAGCTGGTAAGCGGGGTTTTGTTCGTCAGCGTAGCGGCTGACGCGGTTGAGAGCGGGGTCTACCCCGGCCACCAGCAGCGCCAGGTGCTTGCTCTCCTGGATGATGCCGCGCAAGCCACGCATAAAGGCCAGGTATTGGTATAGCCCCAGTCCGAATTGATCAGGACGGGGGATGATTTGCTCGATCTCATCCAAAAAGACGCCCAACTTGGGGGAGGGGGTAATTTGTTCCAGCGTTTCTAGCAAATTGGCAGTGATGTCACGAAAGATGGCCGGCAGGTTGGTCTCTGACTCGGGCAGGATGGGCATAGGCCACTCAAAGTTAAACTTGACATAGAGCGAACGAGACCAGCCGCGCAGGATCTCGTGATAGATGGCGCGGGGCTCGGTTTCGCTTTGCAAGTCCACCAGGGCGACGGGAAAAGGCGCCACGCTGCGCAGATAGTAGAGCATGGAACTCTTGCCCATCTTGCGTAGCCCAAAAAGCGCCAACGGTTGCGCCGCAGTGAGGCGGGCCATCATCTGGTTGGCCAGGGCCTGTCGACCGAAAAAGTTGAGCACGTCGTATACAGGGCTGCGCATGTCATAGGGGTTATGCCCCCGGCCCAAAGACCGGTCCAGATGGCTATTCAGCAGGCGGCGCTCTTTTTGAGTGGCGCGCCCATCTTGCAGTACGGTCTGCGGGATGAGGACCAGGCTAAAACCCCGGGCGCGCAGGGTGGCGATCTGTAACCAGGCGGTGTCGTCGGGACGCTCGTCGATGATGGCGAAAGCCACGCCGGAAGCGGGGCTGTGCGTGAGCGCAGCCTGGCGGATGGATAGGACGGCCTGGTCGTCGAAGGTCTGGCGGCCGAGTATGGCGGTGTAGATGGGATGGGTAAACCTGGCGCGCCAGCCTGTCCCCTGGGGCTGGCTCATAAAGTCCCAAGGGGTGTATCCCTTGTCCTCCAATGGCCTGACTTGAAAGCCGGCATTGGTGAGGAAATCCTGGGCATCCTGTTGCAACTGCAGCTTGGGGGAGTGTTTGTGTTGGTTGAGGGCGATCCAGTCGCGGAACAGGCCAAAGCTGACCTGGTAGGCTGGCGGGGCGTCTTGACCTTGGGGCAGGGCTGTCTCGGCGTCCGCTGGCCGGATGACCCACAGTTCTCGCAGCGCCAAGATGGCACTGGCGCGCGCCTCGGGATTGGCTCCTTCTTTGAGTTCGTGGGCGGTGAGCGGTTGGGGCGCGGTCGCCAGGTCAATCAATACAGCCTGGTTGGCGCGACCGCCTATCAACCCCCACAAATCGGGTTGGTTCAGGTAGCCCCACAGCCCATTGTCGTCTAGAAAGGCGGCTGTGCGGGGGTTGCGCACAAAGCGCTCCGCAGCCTGGCGCACGACGTCCAAGGGGAGCGGTCCTGCACGTTCCAAGAGTTGATAGGCCAGGCTGCACAATTGGCGAGCCAGGTAGGGATGGCCGCCGCTGGCCTTGGCGATAAAGTGCAGCGTTTCCTGGTCATAGGTAAGCCCGATTTGGCGGCCGATGTTGCGCACCATCGCCATGCATTCTTTGGGGTTCAACGGCGGCAAGAACTGTTCCTGGAAAAGTTGGTACAAAGGGTTGGTGTCGTTGCCCCACAAGCTGGTGCGGTTAAACCGGGGCTCGTTGGCGGCGACCATTAACGAGAGCAGGCCGTCCTGGACCAGGCTCTTGAGCAGCCGGGCCAGGGCCAGATAGCGTGTCAGCTTGGGGCCTGCGGTTTCGGTCTTGGGAACGATGAGCTCGATTTCGTCCAATAACAGGATCAATCGCGCTGAGGGGTCACCCGCTTTGGCCCGCAAATCTTG
>CAZSJU010000314.1:2740-4379 GCA_964607235.1 uncultured Anaerolineae bacterium
TGCAGGTAGCGCAGTGTGGAACTGGTGCCCATCTTGCGCAGGCTAATCAGCGCGGTCGCCTGGCCCTGGTCAAGGCGTTTGAGGAGCTTTTGAGCTAACTCGACGTGGCCAAAGTAGCCCAGGATGCCCGATGTTGCGGGCGAAGCGATATAAGGGTCATACTCGGGGTCCAGGAAACGGTCCAGGTGTTCGGCCAGGTTGTGCTGTTCCCGCCTTTCGGCATGCCAGTCTTGAATCAAGCGGTCGTCGATGGGAATGACCGCGAACCCGGCGGCTCGGAGTGTGCCGATGGCTTCCCAACCGCTGTCGGCAGGGGAGGTGTCCAGCACAAGCAGCGCCACCGTCTCGGTCTCGGGGAGGGCGCTGGCGTCTCGATATAGCGCCTGGACGGCATCCCCGTCCAGGGGTTTCCCCGGCAACACGCGTGTATAAAGACTGTGCTCGAAACGTCGCGTCCAGAAAGAGATGGCGGGTTCACACAGAAAAGAGAGCGGCTGTTCCGTCTCGGTCAAGGCAAAGCCGGCAGCGGTAAAGAGGCGATGGGCTTCGGCCACCAGGGGATGGGTGTCGCGGACCTGACGTATTTGCGCTTTCAGGCCGTCTGCCCCCTGATGGGCCTGCAGCGCCCGGTTGAGCGCTTTGTCGCTTGGGCTGTAGCGGTTGCCCTCGCGCTGCAGTAATTCGTGGCGCACGGCCGCCTCTAGCGCTCGCTCGAGCGTTTTCTCATCGTGGGGGATATGGTGTTTCTGGAACCATGTGATGGCCTCTGCCTGGGTGAAGGCGTGGTCCGACGGCGCCAGGAGCAACAGCAAGCGCTCCAAGGGTGTGCTGGCTTTCCAGCGCAGCCGATAGTTGCGGTAGCCTAGCGTGATCAGCGGGATCCACGGCCCCTGGCGCAACAGGATTCGGGAGGGGAGGCCGGTGCTGTGAGAGAGCGACCACAATACACCGCCGCCGATCAGGGCTACAATGCCGGCGACCACCAGCAAAGAGAGCGCCACCCGTTTGAGCCATTTGAGGCCCCTTTGGAGCGTCGTGGCCGGCGCCATGATGCTCAGCCTGGTGGGTGTTGACGTGCGACCGTCCCGGTCTATGGCGATGATAGAGAGGTCATAGTCGCCCTGGATGCTTTCGCCTTTTGCCTCGGCGAAAGAGATTTGCGCGACGCTGTCCGTGCCGGCCGGCCCCACGGACTGGGAAAAGTCGGGCGCGAGGTTGTCCTGGCTGGTGAGCGTCACCACATAACGTACCGTTTCTGGAGGCGCGATGAGACTCCCGCCCACAAACTGGGCGTCTAGTCGCTGATCGGAGCGCAAATAGATTTTTTCCTGGGGCAGGTCAAAGGTTTCCTGGCCGTCGGCGACCCGCAACAAGCGTACCCAAGGACGGACCTCGGTGCGGGGAGCATAGTGCAATAGACCGCCGGTGGTGGATACCCACAGGCCACCCTTGGTATCGCGGTTTATGGCGTTGACGTGCTGGGGCACGTCATACACGTGCCAGGTGGCGCCGTTGTCATAGCTAAAGGTCAACCCTCGGCTGGCCGTGCTCAGCCAGATTTGCCCGGTTTCTGGGTCGACATGGAGGGCGGTCACGCTGTCCTCGGGTAGGCCGTCGGCAGTGTTGATGAGTTGCCAAC
>CAZSJU010000315.1:0-4332 GCA_964607235.1 uncultured Anaerolineae bacterium
TACGTCACAGTACCCACAAATCTCTATACGGCAGTCCTGGGCGGCAAGGTCCAGGTACCGACGCTTTCTTCTCCGGTCAAATTGACCATTCCGGCGGGTACGCAGAACGGCTGTGTCTTTCGCCTGCGGGGAAAGGGCATGCCGCCTTTGCGGGCGAATGAGGAGCAGGGTGACTTGTACGCCAGGATAGAGGTACAGTTGCCGACCGAATTGACCCCGCGCCAGCAAGAGTTGTTTGAGGAGCTGCGTCGTGTTGCGGAAGGAGGGGAGTGAGAGACGGTGGCTAGACAAGAACAACAGGTGCGTATCACGATTACCATTGCCGCTCGCCGCACCGGATTGTCGCCTCGCTCTGTGCGGCGTTATGTCCGGCGTGGGTTGGTGAGCGAGCAGTTGACTGAATCTGAACTGCTCAGGTTACGCCGCATCCGTCGCCTGAGAGAGTTGGGCGTGAACCTATGCGGCGTTGAAATCATCTTGAACATGCGCCGCCAGATTCAAGAGTTGCAGCGGGAGGTGGCGCGGCTGGAGGCGATGACGCCGCCATCGCTGGATGCGCCTGCAACGCGGTACAAGTCCTTGCTACCGCATCGAAATATCGAGGAATAGAGGCATAGAGATAGGGGACTGGTTTTTGTTGGGTGGGGCGCATGGCAAGCCGCCAGGCGTCTCTTGGATAAAACATCATTTGAAAGGAGGTCAAAAGTGGCACAGAACGATCTTTGCATCCGTATCGGCGGAGAGGCCGGGATGGGTCTAGAGTCTAGCGGTGCTGGATTCTCCCAGGCGTTGACGCGGGGGGGCCTGTATGTCTTGGGCTTGCCCAATTATTATTCACGCATTCGGGGAGGACACAATTTTTTCTCCATCCGTACGTCGCGCCAGCCGTTGTATTCCCATGCCGAACCGGTGCACATTTTGCTGGCGCTGGATATAGAGACCGTCCGGAGGCACGTGGACAGCCTTGTTGCGGGCGGCGCTATCGTCTATGATCAACAAGAGGAGCTTCCCAAAGAACTGAGCCGTTCGGACGTCAACTTTTTTCCGATCCCTTTGACCACGTTGGCCGAGGAAAAGGGGGGCCGGGCGGTGATGCGCAACACACTGACGTTGGGTGTGGCAGCGGGTTTGATGGGATTTGATCTCGCCTATCTGCAAAGTGTCATCCGAGACAACTTTGCCGCCAAAGGACAAGCGGTTGTGGACGCAAACTTGAGGGTGATTGAGGCCGGGCTTGAAGCGTCGCGCCCCTTGCAAGCGGATTTTGACTTTCGCATGGCGGCGGTGCCGGATGCGCCTTCTCGCATGATCCTCAACGGCAACCAGGCTTTTGCGATGGGCGCGTTGGCGGGAGGATGTCGTTTTGTATCCGCTTACCCGATGACGCCAGGATCTCCCGTGTTGCACTGGTTTGCCGCTCACGCTGCCGAGTATGGCGCGGTGGTCAAGCACGCTGAGGATGAAATTGCAGCCATCAACATGGCCATTGGCGCGGGCTATATGGGCGCGCGCGCAATGGTCCCAACTTCTGGGGGTGGGTTCTCTTTGATGGTAGAAGCGTTGGGGCTGGCCGGCATCACCGAGACGCCGGTCGTCGTGTATAGCGCACAACGGCCGGGCCCCGCCACGGGAATGCCCACGCGCACTGAGCAGGGGGATCTTTTGTTCATGTTGCACGCTTCTCAGGGCGAGTTCCCGCGCTTTCTTTTTGCGCCCGGCACGATAGAAGAGTCGTTCCGCACCGGGTGGCAGGTCTTTAATCTGGCCGAGCGTTACCAGACGCCGGTTCTCGTGACGAGCGATCACTATCTTGCGGGCGCCTATCGCACCATCGAGGGGGACGCGTTAGATTTTGACGAGATCGAGATTGACCGCGGTGAACTGTTGACCAAAGCGGAACTGGACGCGCTGCAGGAACCCTACCGGCGTTATCGCGTCACCGAGTCCGGCATTTCCCCGCGCGCTGTTCCGGGGCATCCGAATGCGGTGTGGGTCTCTACTGCGAACGAACACGACGAGTTTGGCGCCATCAGCGAAGACGCACAGAACCGGGTGACCCAGGTGGACAAGCGTGGGCGTAAGTTGGAGGGGATGGTTCAGGAGGTTGAAGGGCCATTCTGGTACGGTGCGCAAGATGCGGAATTGACGTTTATCAGTTGGGGCTCCACCTATGGGCCCCTGCGTGAAGCGGTGGACCGTCTGAATGCCGGGGACGCAGCCCAGGCCAACATGTTGCACTTTAACGCGCTGCATCCTTTCCCACCTGCGGCCGAGTCGGCGCTGGATAAGGCAGGGCGCACGATTGTGGTCGAGCAGAATGCTACGGGACAGTTGGAGACGCTCATCCGCGCCCGCACCGGGCGGTCGGTCGACGGCGCGATCCACAAATATGATGGGCGGGCTTTTACGCCGGAATATATCATGACGCACGTGCCGGAGGAGGTATGAAATGGTAACGCGGGCAGATTTTAACGTGGACACACCACCCACTTGGTGCCGGGGGTGCGGCAATTTTGGCATTCTCAACGCCATCAAGGGGGCGCTGGCTGAGCGCAATATGGCGCCCCACGAACTCTTGATCGTTACGGGCATTGGTTGTGGTAGTAAATTGCCCCATTATATGAAGGTCAACGGTTTTCATACCTTGCACGGCCGGGCGACGGCGGTAGCAACGGGAGCGCGACTGGCAAATCACGGTTTTCCGGTGATGGTCGTGCATGGCGACGGCGACGGTTACAATGAGGGCCTGAACCACACCGTGCACGCGATGCGACGCAATGTCAATCTGGTCGACGTTGTGCAGGACAACCGGATCTATGGATTGACCAAGGGGCAGTATTCGCCTACCAGTGAGCAGGGCAAGCGTACCCCTTCGTCGCCCAAAGGCTCTATCGACCGGCCGGTGCAACCATTGTCACTGGCCGTCACGATGGGGGCTACTTTTATCAGTCGAGGTTACCCGGCCGAGATGGACCATCTGATTTGGTTGATTAGCGAGGCGCTGCAGCATCCCGGTTATGCCCTGGTGGACATTTTGCAACCGTGTGTCACCTGGAACCGGGGATACGCCTATGATTTCTATCGGGAGCGTGTTTACAAGTTGGAAGATAAAGAGGGGTATGATCCTACGGACCGAGCGGCTGCCTGGCAGCGGGGTCAGGAGTGGGGAGAGCGCATTCCCATTGGCATCTTTTACCGTGATAGCACTGTCCCCTCTTATGAGGAGCAAGTGCCGGCTCTGCAGGCAGGGCCACTGGTGGAGCAGCCATTAACGCTGTTGCGCGCGGAGCAGATTGAGGCGCTGCGCGGTGAGATCTCGTAACTGACCCTTGAAGCGCTGAATGCCAAGTTGGTTTATTGGCTGGTGTCAGCGGATGATCAGACCAGCCCTGCCCGTCGTTTGGGGAGGGCTGGTTTCATGCTAAAGAGTAAAGGAGGCCCAGTGAAAATCGATCAGATACGTCAAGTGACAGGTCTGGCGGGTAAGGTAGCCGTCGTGACCGGCGGCAGTCGCGGGATTGGCCGCGCGACGGCCAAGTTGTTAGCCCGCGCTGGGGTCAAGGTGGCGGTGGTCGCACGCACGGCGGCGGACGTGCAAGAGGTAGCAGACGAGATTTGTGACGCGGGCGGGAGTGCGCTGGCGGTGAGCGCAGATATCTCTGAATGGAGCGCGGTTCAACGGTTGGTGGGCGAGACCCAGCGCTCGCTGGGTCCGGTGGACGTCGTCGTGGCCAATGCGGGCATTCTCCAACCGGTGGGTGACACGTGGGAGATAGACCCGGCTGATTGGGTGCACAATCTCAACGTCAACCTGGCCGGCGCTTTTTATACTGCCCGTGCTTTTTTGCCCCAGATGGTCGAGCGCCGCAGTGGCACTTTGATCTTTGTCTCCAGCGGGGCTGCTACTCATCCTGTGCCGGGGTGGAGTGCGTATTGCGCTGCCAAGGCGGGTCTGGATCACCTTGTGCGCAACCTGGCCGCAGAATTGGAGCGACGGGATCTGCCTATCCGCGCGCATGTTCTTTACCCGGGCATCGTCGCGACGTCGATGCAGGCCAGGATCCGCCAAACCTCGGAAGAGCAGTTTCCCTTGGTCGAGAAATTTCGTGGCTATCATGAGCAGGGATGGCTGCGTCCCCCGGAGGAACCGGCGGCGCTTATTTGCTGGTTGGCCACGCCGATGGCGGCCGAGTTTCATGGTCAAGCCGTGAGCATAGACGACCCTGCTATCCGGGAGCGTATGGCGGCAGATTTGGGTTTGGATCCGTTCAAAGGGCGTGGAGAGTGAACGAGAGTATCAAGTCAAGGAGGAGTTTAGCGTGAAAAAGAAAG
>CAZSJU010000316.1:0-4332 GCA_964607235.1 uncultured Anaerolineae bacterium
GGGTCAGGCGACGGACAAATGGTAAACAAGGTTATCTCGGGCGGACAAAGAAATCGCGCCCGAGGCGCGCCGTAACCTTCCATCCCCACACCGCGGCTGACATAAAGCAACGTATCTCTGTCACGATACGCCCCCATCTCGTAGCGCTTCCAATAGATTGACGCGGTCACCAAGGCCCCTATAAAGGGCAAGCGCAATTGCCCACCATGCGTGTGACCGGCGAGATACAAATCCACGCCAGTTTGGGCAGCCACGGGCATGATATCCGGCGTGTGATAAAGCAACAACGTCCAGGCATCACCGCCACGCCCATCTAGCAAACGTTGCAGTTTGCGCGCGTCAGCCTGAACGTCAAAGCTACACTCCACGCCAGCAATTTGCAGAGGCGCGCCGTGCCACTCTAACGACACGATCTCGTCCCGCAGCCATGTAATCTCTAATCCCTCTAACAACTGCGCCATGATTTGCGGCGGGTCTACAGGCGGGCTGCCTTTGATGGCATAGACGCCCCCAGGTGCGCGCAATTGGCCGAGCAGTTCACGGGTCTGAAGCTGCGCCGTGGCGTCGTATGTATAAGAGATATTCAGATAATCACCGGTGAGCACAATGATGTCCGGCGCCAACCCTTCCACCAGATGCAACAAACGCCGCTCGCGAGCCGTGACACGCTCCACGTGCAGGTCCGAAATATGTAACAGGCGCAGCGGTGAAGCACTTTTGAAACGCGGTGCATACAAGGTGACCCGTGTCACGTCCAAACGTGCTGGCTCAATCCAACAAGCATAGGTCGCCAACAACGACAGCACAGCCTGACTACCCCACAAAACAGGGGACGCCCATGGCCGCGCCACCCAAGTGCTGCCGCCTATAGCCAAAAGCAACCGCAACAATGTCAAAGCGAGGAGAGGAAGCTGAGGGGGTCCATAGGAACGAGCAAAGCGCGGCAATGCCGCCAGCATCACCCCATCCCCCAAGACAAACAAAATCAAAGCAAGCCCGATCCACACACTGCCCCAGACCGAAGCGACCAAGCCTGCCATCGCGACCAGCCCACCTAAAACAAAGCACAGCGGCCAGCGGCTAAAACGTTCGGTAAAGTCAACAATACCTTTCAGAGGACGACGCGGTGTCATAAACTGATCGATTAACCAATCCCTACCGACGCCTGCCGCTCTCGACAAAGCTCATGTAGATGCAAAATTTCACCCAATACAACCTCGTGGTTGCGTAAATGTACCCGCCGATTAACGCTCCCGGCCGAGAATAGATAATGGTCCCCCCACACCACCTGGACCTGGTTGGAGGCAAACTCTAAATCATCCAACAGATTGAGCATGGGAGAGACCTTTAACAAGTGATCGTCGTGGGCGAGGATCACGCGAAAGTTACGCCAGGGCCCTTGCCTCAAATTGTCAGAGAGCGTCGTCAGCGCGTACAAGGACTGCGTCAATGTGCCCATTGGTGTCGTCTTGAAAACGTCCAGTTGCTCCTCACGGGTTACATCACACACGTCGCCGATCATGCGCTCTAGCACGCGGGGAGTGAGTCGCGGCTTTTCCTCCCCAGCCGCAAGGCCCAACGCCCGGTAGAACTGTTGACGAATCTCTTGCTCCACCAACAGCGTCGGCGCGACGGCGCAGCGGGAAAACTCGTTGCTGCGCCACTTTGGGCCAAAGTAAAACAACGCCGCGCCACCCGTTGAATGGCCGACAAAGGTAATCACGCGCCGCCGCCGCTGCGCGCGGGGACTGCTGCGCAATCCCAACATGTCGACCCAACGCACTACCGACTGCATCACTGCACTAGGGCTACACTGCTCCAACGCCGGCACATCCGCCAAAAAGGGGGACCCACCAAATCCGTTCAAGTCAGGGACCAAAGAAACCAGGCGCGGATTGGCCGCACAGACCAGCGCGGGCAAGTGTTCCCAGATATCCCGCGTGCCGTTCCAACCGTGCATAAAGATCACAAAGCCATGCATACGCCGCATCATCGCGCGATAGTTGCCATCGGCCTCGTGCAAAGTTGACTTGTTCCAAAAGGCGCGCCAAGACAAGTCGGCCAACCCCGTTGCATCCTGAAAATCAGCCAACTGGCGCGTCGTCATGAGGCCCAAGTCAGCCAGTCTCGAAAACGCCAAATCGGCGCTTTCAATGCCAGGGATCTTTTGCTGTCGTGTCAGACGTTTTCCCTCCACCCAGGACCAACGCTGACGGTACAAAGGTCTGGGCATTTATCCCCCTATCGCTGTAATCTTGATACTGTTCCTCCCAACGGACGCCCCATATTATACATTATACCGGCTTGGTGACAGTCTGGCAAAGCAAAAGACTTGCCAGTTCGCCCCCTTGGGCGTATAATAGCGGGCGTGGGGAAGTGACGGAATTGGCAGACGTGCATGACTTAGGATCATGTGGGGCAACCCATGCGGGTTCGAGTCCCGCCTTCCCCATCACATAGCACACCCCCAGTGGCACGACAAAACTGGGGGTGTCGTTGGTTTGATACGCCCTCAACACAGCAACAGGCCTAGGCCACACTTTCAAAACGATAGCCTACGCCATGTTCTGTCAACACATAGCGCGGATTTTTTGCGTCGGGTTCTAGCTTGCGTCGCAAATGCCAGATGTAAACGCGCAAATAATCCACGTCGTCGATATACTCCCAACCCCATACTTGTTGCAACAACTCTCGGTAGAGTAACACACGCCCAGCATTTTTGATCAACAAAGCCAAAAGACTGTATTCGGTAGGCGTTAGCTTGACCAGTTCGCCATCCAGCGCCACCCGGCGATCGACGGGATTAAAGGAGAGATAACCGTCATCGTAAGCGACGTCTTCCCTTTGCGGTTCAGTCGATGATAATTCCACGCGCCGCAAGACCGCTCGCACCCGCGCCAAAAGCACGTCCATCTCGAAGGGCTTGGTCACATACTCATCGGCGCCCTCATCCAGGCCACGTATGATGTCCTGCGGGCGATCCTGAGCAGTAAGCATGATGATTGGCACGTTGGATACCTCACGAATGCGCTGACAAGTGGTCCAACCATCCATTTTGGGCATCATGAGATCGAGAATGATTAAATCTGGGCGCTGGGCGTACATCTGTCGCAACCCAGCCTGCCCATCGTGTGAAATGTTTATCGCATAACCCGCTGCGGTCAACTTGTCCTCGACCATACGCGCGAGCAACTTGTCGTCGTCTATAACCAGGATGTTCGCTCTTTCCTGTGCCATTTCCCCTCGACTCCTATGCTCATTGCCTGGTATGAATTGTACTAAAAAAAGCGCGAGGTAGCAAGCAAAAGTTTCCCCACCGTTTCAAGCCAAAAACCGTCAAGGCGCCTCCCATTTTTTTGACAAAAAGGGCAGATAGAGCAAATGACGGTATATCACGCTGACCTGCCGCGTCAAAGGGACACAGCCATCAGCCACCAGCCGGATCGTGTTGGTCAAAGGAACACCCAGTGGCGTCGCCGCGGTAGGTGTCAGGGTAAAGCGCCACGACAACGTCTCACCTGAGAGCAACTCACCACGCCACACCCACTGACGACCGTAAAAAGTCCCGTAATACGTTCCTGGCGGATTTAACGTCCCACTGATCATTGCAAAGGTCGCCGGCAGATCGTCGGTCAGAGTCAAATTCGCCACAAGATTGCCGGTATTGCTGAGCAGAACCGTATAGTGGAGGGGCTGGCCCGGCATAGGACTCACCGGGTCGACCCATTTGCGCGAGGTGAGCAAGACCGGCGCCGGTTGGAGCAACACAGAAGTAAAGGCCTGGCCCCACTCGTCGTCCCCATAGACGCCGGCATTTCCCCACAAATCTTGCGCGCGAGCCCGGAAAAAATACGTCTCACCGCCCCGCCCCGTAAAGGTGGCTGAGAGAGAGCGGGTACTTGTTAACCAGTCCGTCCATCGCCCTGCATAACCCTCACGCACCTGCACGTCAAAGGTATCCACGCCGCTCCACACATCCTGTCCGCGCCAGGCGACGGTAAAGGTAAGCGTCGTCACGTAAAACGGCAACGCATCGACCCTGGCCGTCGGCGCCAAACAATCCCTGGGGTTGACGCCGGCCAGAAAAGTACCGTCGGCGGAAAGTGCGACGAGGCTCAGCCGCTCAACGGCCCCTTGGCCAATGTCCAACGATTCCGCGGGAAGCGTCAAGGTAACGGGGTGAAAGGGATCCATCTGCGGCAGCCGCCAGTACCCCACAGGGCTACAATCGTCCTGCCAAAGGTAAAGGTCCACATATTCGTGAGCCGCCGGCGTATATACCCCTATAGTCAGCGCGTCACCGGCAGACCCGCGCTTGTCCTCCCTGGCCGG
>CAZSJU010000317.1:0-2530 GCA_964607235.1 uncultured Anaerolineae bacterium
ATCCCCGACGGGATGGCATTCGACCGGCTGGTGGCGCGTCTGGAAGCCAGTCAGAATGACGAATTTACCCTCTTTTTGGCCGAGCTGATCATGCAGGTCAAGGGGCGGCGGGCCTTGCCGGTGTTGGCGGGGCTGACCCGTTCGGCCGGGGTGAGGGTGCGGAGTGAGGTATTGCTTCTGTTGAGTGAGGGGGATGTTGCGGGACCGGAGGTGCGGGCGCTGTGTCTTGCTTGCCTGTCCGATGCGGATAGCGAGGTGCGCCGGGCGGCTCTCGTTGCGTTGGGGCGACTGTGTGGCCCCGAGGACCAGGATTTTCTCGGCGGCGCGATGGCGTGTCTGGAGGATATGGATTTAGAGGTCCGCGTCCAGGCAATCCCACCTCTGATCCGGTCGGGCGATTTCTTTTACCAGACGGCGGCCATTCAGGCATTGAGCGAACTGTTAAAGAGCTCCGAGGGGGAACGGCGGGCGGTGGGGGTTCGCGCCTTGGGGGGGCTAGACGACGCGCGGGTGATCCGCACGCTGGTTGAACACCTCACAGATTCGGAGGGCGAGGTTCGCTACCAGGCGGCCTGGGCGATCGCACATCAGAGTGCGTTGCCCATGCCCGAGTGGTTGCCCGCTCGGGCGATCGAGGCCGCGGAAAAGATGTTGCGCGACCCTACGGAGCGTGTCCGTCTGGCGGGGGTGGCCACTCTGGGAAATGTGGGCGGTCCACTGGCGCGGATGGGGTTATTGTCCGCGCTGGCCGACGACAGCCGTCACGTGCGGGAAGCGGTAGCGGTGAGATTGCAATCTCTGGGGGCAGAAGCGTTGCCCGATCTGGAAGCGGCCCTGGCAAGGGCGGATGATGGGGACGTGCGCCGGCAAGAAGCGCTCAGTATCATCCTGGCGCGGGTCAACCGGGCGCGGTTCGCCCCTCTGGTTGAGGGACTCATTGCGGACAATTTGCGCGCCGGCCACGAGACGCTAGGCGCACTGACGGCCCTGGAGCGGCTACCGCCTGGTGCGGGTGTCGCGATGCTTGGGGCGACGTTGCAGGCGCGTAACGACCGTCGCTTGAGGCGGATCTTTGACCTGATCGCCGCGCTGCAACCGCCCGAGTCGGTGGAGGTGGTGGCGGAGCACTTGTGTAGCCCCTCATCCCGCGCTCGTGCTAACGCCGTGGAAGCGCTGGAATCTCTGACTGTGCCGCAGACCGCGCGGCTTATCCTGCCCTTGTCCCAGTCGCCGGGGACGCCGGAGGATCGGGCGGCGGCCTTGGCTTTGGGACAAGACATGTGGGGCCTGTCCCCCATGGCCCCAGATCAGGCTTTGAGAACCTACAGCAAGAATGACGATCCCTGGCTGCGGGCTGTGGCCGTCTATGCCCTGGGAGAGGTGGGGCCGACGCTGTTCGAGCGGCAGGAACTGGAGCAGATTTTCCGTGCTGGCTGCGACTATGCGGCGCCAGCGCTGGTGCAAGAAGCCAGTCGCATCGCCTGGGCGCGGATAGACGCTGGTGGTGAGCGCCGTCGATCCGGGAGAGAACAAGAGGAGGGTGTCATGCTATCCGCGATTGAGCGGGTGATCTTTTTAAAAGAGGTGCCTTTTTTCGAGAGCATGACCATCGAGCAATTGCGTGGTCTGGCCGGCGCGAGCGAAGAACGGGCCTATGACGAGGATGCGCAGGTGTTTGCTGAAGGCGACCCTGGCGACGCGTTGTATGTCGTGGTGCGCGGGCGTGTGGGCATTGAGCGGGCCGGCGTGCGGGCGGGCGCGGTGGTACGCCTGGCGACCCTGTCCAGCCGCCAATATTTCGGCGAGATGTCAATCTTTGACGGGGCGCCTCGCTCGGCGTCGGCCGTCGCGTTGGAACCGACCTTGTTGCTCAGTTTGCGCCGCGCGCCATTGTTGGCCCTGGCCCGTGAAAACCCAGACCTATCGTTGGCGCTCATCCAGGTACTCAGCCAGCGTCTGCGAGAGACCAATCGTCAGATTAGCGCCGGGAGTAAGGGACGTTCGCGCCAGTTGGAAAAGTTGTATGACAAATTGGGACGTGAGTGAGTCTTGCCGCCCGGCGCGTTACCGGCGTGACATGCAGGGCACCTGGCGTGTGGCGCTGGCTTGCCGGTTAGCGCGTTGGCGGGAGCGGCTCGCGTTAAAGGTCAAGGGCTCCCCAGCGCCCGACGCGGCAGTACTCGTGGCGGGGTCGGGCCGTAGTGGCACAAGCTGGTTGGCGCGATTGATCGCGGGCGCGCCGGGTATGCAGGTCGTCTTTGAGCCGTTACACCCTAACCGTGTGCCGGCGCCGGGGGGATTGGGGTCGCGGGCGCGCCGCCGGGCGGTGCTCGAGTCGCCCTACCTGCGCCCGGATCAGGTGGATGCGCACTGGGAACGGTTCTTCTGGCAGGTGCTGGCAGGGCAGGTGCGCAACTGGTGGACCGACCAGGAGCGCCAGCATTGGTTCGCGTGGCGCTATGTGATCAAGATGATCCGCGCCAATTTGATGTTGGGCTGGCTGGCGGAGCGCTTTCAGCCGTCCATCGTG
>CAZSJU010000317.1:2630-4330 GCA_964607235.1 uncultured Anaerolineae bacterium
GCAGTGTGGCGGTGCGGATGAGCGCTGCGATCAGCTTGATCGCTGGGCGGGGGCGTTGAGCACGGCCCAGCGAGACAGGATTTTGGAGATCGTGAGAGGTTTTGGTCTCACCATGTACGACGAGACGCCTTATCCGCAGGTCGAGGCGCTGGACAGCGCCGGCGTTGATGTGTGTCATCTTTTGTCGTGATTTCTGAGAGGAGCAGTAAAGCGATGCGTGTAGCAAGCGTGGCGGATGTACAAACGCCGCTGAGGACCCCGACGGGCGAGGTGATTTACGAACTGGTTGGCGCGGCGCCAGAGACGGGTGGTGTCAAGGGGCACAGTGTGGCGGTCGTGGTCTTGCCGCCGCATAAATCATCCAATCTGCATTATCATCAGGTGGCGGAAGAGACCTATTATATGCTGCACGGGACGGCGCGCATGGTGATCGATGGGCAAGTTTTCCCATTGCATTCGGGTCAGGCGTGCCTGATCGAGCCGGGTGAGCGGCATCAAATCTTTAACGATGGTGACGAGGAACTGGCTTTTATCGCCGTGTGTGCGCCGGCGTGGACGGCGGACGACTCGTTCTTCGCATAGTCATTTCGTATAGTCATTATAACGCCGCTAAATTTACAGCACAGGAGATACAATAAAATACACATGGCAATCGAGGGAATCATTTTTGATATGGACGGCCTGATGGTAGACAGCGAACCGCTCGCCCGCCAGGCGTGGCTGGACTTTTTGGCCAAATACGGGTATACAATGGACCAAGCTGCTTTTGACGCGATTTTGGGTTTGCGATTGATGGACAGCGCACGGGTGATCAAGCAGCACTTTGACTTACCGTTGACGGTGGAACAGGTCGCAACCCAGCGCAGCGAGTTGTTTCTGGCTGCACTGGTAGGCAACCTGCAACCGATGCCCGGTCTGCACCAGTTGTTGGACGTCATCGACGCGCGCGGGCTGCCCCGGGCCGTAGCCACGTCCAGCCCAGCCTTTTATGCACCGGTAGCGTTGCGCGAGGTAGGGGCAGCGGAGGGCTTTGTAGCCATCATCACCGGTGACACAGTCGCCCAGGGCAAGCCAGCGCCTGACATTTATCTAGCGGCGGCAGCGGCGCTGGACTTGCCCCCAATGGCCTGCCTAGCCCTGGAGGATTCACCGCATGGACTGCACGCAGCCAAAGCGGCGGGGATGCGGTGCATCGCCGTGCCCAATGCATTGAGCGCCGATTTGGACCTGAGCGCGGCGGACATAGTTTTGCCCTCGTTGGCGGACGTGGCAGCGCGGCTAGACGAGTGGCTTGAATAAAGCACATAGAAATTAAAAAAGGGGGAGACAGAATGCGCAATCGAGGGCAATTGATATTAGGGATTACGGTTATCTTGGTCGGGGTGTTGTTTCTGATAGGCAATCTGCTAGACGTGGACACCTGGGGCGTTTTCTGGCCCAGCTTGTTGATCTTGTTGGGCGTCCTGTTGTTCCTACGTCCGCGCTGGGGGTGGAGCGGAGGGAAAGCTCGCTATCGTATCTTGGGCGACATCCGGCGCAACGGCGTCTGGAAGGTGAAAGACGAGGAACTATGGGTCGGAATCGGGGAAGTCGAACTGGATATGATGAACGCCGAGATTCCGCCGGGCGAGACGCACATCCACGTGTGGGGATTCGTGGGCGATGTCGAATTATTCATCCCCCAGGACGTGGGCGTGTCG
>CAZSJU010000318.1:0-4310 GCA_964607235.1 uncultured Anaerolineae bacterium
AGCGTTTCGTTAGAACAAGGCGCCGTTCTCGTAATCGGAGCCACTGTCGTCCAGTTCTTCTAGCTTGCCTGTGATCATAAATATCACTCGTTCGCTGACGTTGGTCACGCGGTCACCGATGCGCTCAAGGTTGTGGGCGACCCATAGCAAAAAAGTGGCACGGTTGATGTTGCGCGGGTCTTGGAGCATATAGGTCAATAACTCGCGAAAGACCTGGTCGTCCAGTTTGTCCATTTCGTCGTCGCGGGCGGCAACAGCCCGTGCGGCTTCTGGGTCGCGGTTTAAAAAGGCATCCAGGCTGGCGTGCAGCATTGCACAAGCGATGTCGGCCATACGGGGGACATCGATCAAGGGCTTGAGCAACGGTTCGCCCGCCATACGTATCGTCAATTGCGCAATGCCGGCCGCGTGATCGGCCATGCGCTCCATCTCGACGGCGATGTGGATGGCCGCGACGATGGTGCGCAAGTCGATGGCAACTGGCTGTTGGGTGGCGATGACGGTCAGACATTGTTCCTCGATGGTATAGCGTAGGGCGTTGATGTCCTGATCTTGATGGATGATTTGTCGCGCCAATGCCACGTCGCGCTTTTTCAAGGCCTGGACAGATTGCTGTATCGCTTGTTCCACCATATCGCCCAGGCGTAGAATCTCCTCTTGGATTTGTGCCAGTTCTCGGTCTAACCGTCCGCGTGTCTTTAACATTTTTTGTACCTTTAACCTACGCGTCCTCTCACGTATTCTTCGGTGAGGCTTTGCGCGGGTAGCGTGAAAATCTTTTCCGTTTCGTCAAACTCGACCAGCTCACCCAACCAGAAAAAGCCGGTCAGGTCGGAAGCACGAGCCGCTTGTTGCATATTGTGCGTGACGATAATAATGGTGTAATCGGTCTTGAGGTGTTGCATCAGCGCTTCGATTTTGAGGGTGGCGATAGGATCTAGCGCGCTGCATGGCTCGTCCATCAATATGACTTCTGGCTCTACCGCCAGGGTGCGCGCGATGCAGAGCCGTTGTTGTTGTCCCAGGGAAAGGCTGAGCGCCGCCTCTTGCAGGTGGTCCTGCACTTCATCCCACAACCCGGCGCGCTGTAGCGATTCGGCGATAATCTCGTCCAGGTTGCGGTGATGGTGCAGCCCTAGCACGCGGGGGCCAAAGGCAACATTGTCAAAGATCGACTGTGGAAAAGGATTGGGCTTTTGAAACACCAACCCGACACGCTGTCTCAGCTCGACGACGTCCACCGCCGGCGCATAAATGTCCTCCCCATCCAACAAGATCTGGCCCTCAATCCGAGTGCCTTCGATGGTATCGTTCATGCGGTTGAGACAGCGTAGAAACGTACTCTTGCCACAACCCGAAGGACCAATCAGCGCCGTGATCTTGTGGGATTGGACCTGGATCGAGATGTCGCTCAACGCGCGTGTGGCACCATAGTAAAAGTTGAGATGGCTGACCTCAATTTTGTTCATGTTGCCTATTTTACCTCAAGGAGGCCGTGGGCACAACCCCACGGTCTCCGTTTGACGGACTTGTCTGCCGATGTTATAATTTCGCTGGCTTGAAAGGGGTTTGAGCGTTCAGGCATCACACAAATACGTATGCGATAGGGATGGACTTGAGACAATACATTATTGGCCTTGTGTTTATTTTCTTCTTGGTTTTCCCCTCAATGACAGGCTGTGGCCGCTCCACGACCGAGTCGGCAACAGGCGTTGCGATAGCGAATGTTGGTTCTGATACGATGGTCAATCTGGCTTTGGCCTGGGCCGAGGCGTACGCTGTCGAGTCCCCTGAGGTGCGTTTATCGGTCACGGGGGGCGGATCGGGGACCGGGATCGCCGCCCTGGTCAACGGCACGGTTGATATTGCCAATGCTTCACGCCGTATCAAAATCGAAGAACAAGAAACCGCCCAGGCGAATGACGTTTTGCCTATAGAGCACGTGGTGGCGCGTGATGCCATCGCTATCGTCGTTCATCCCAGTAACCCGGTCGACCAACTGACGATCGGGCAAATCTCTGGCATCTACCGGGGGGACGTGACAAACTGGCGCGAGGTCGGCGGGGAAGACCGTCCCATTGTGCTGCTTTCCCGTGAGTCTAACTCGGGCACGCACGTTTATTTTTTAGAACAGGTCGTGCGTCAGGGAGATAAAGGGGACAAGACATTGTTTTCCCCAGATACGCTGCTGTTGCCTTCTTCAGAGGGGATCAGCAGCGAGGTGCGCCAGAATCCCAACGCCATTGGCTATGATGGGCTAGGTTACGTCACCCCCGACCAAAAAATGATCGCGGTGGCGCGCGACCCGACCGGTCCTTACGTGTTGCCAGCGGTCGAGACGGTGAACAATGGCATGTATCCCATCGCGCGTGACTTGTACATGTATACGGCCGGTGAACCCGCCGGGAGGGTAGCCGATTATCTTGAATGGGTCTTGGACGACCAGGCTCAAGCGATCGTGCGCGAGTTGGGCTTTGTGCCGTTAAGGTGATGGGCCGAGGACGCGCAGTGTGGGTTTGCTGCTCGGCTTGATCTGACCATTCGTTTTTATTCTGTTCATCCGCAAAGGAACATTTTGAAAATGTCCCAGTCCAAGTTCGCAGAGTTTGTGATAGAGCGCATTGTCCGCGTCGCCGGTATGTCGGCGATCGTGTTTGTGGTTCTGATCTTTTTGTTTCTCATCCGCGAAGGGACGCCCACTTTTGTAAAAGTTGCGCCGGGTGATTTGATAGCTACGCGCTGGTATCCTATTGAAGACTATTTTGGCCTGGTGTCACTGATCCTGGGCTCATTGTTGGTGACATTGGGCGCCGCGTTGATCGCCATCCCTTTGGGATTGGCCACAGCGATATTTATCGCCGAAATCGCGCCGCGTTGGGCGCGAGAAGTGCTCAAGCCTTTTGTGGAGGTGCTGGCCGGTATTCCTTCGGTCGTGTTGGGTTTTCTCGGTATGTTGGTGTTGGCGCCCGTCGTACGCGAGTTTACAGGCGCGCCCACGGGATTGACGGCGCTAACTGGCGCAGTGTTGTTGGCCTTGATGGCATTGCCCACCATCGTCAGTGTGGCTGAAGACGCGCTGGACGCTGTACCTAAACGGTATCGCGACGCGGCTTTGGCCCTGGGCGCGACGCGCTGGCAGACGACCTGGCGTGTCGTGGTGCCGGCGGCGCGTTCTGGCATCTTGACCGGCGTGATGTTGGGCATTGGTCGGGCCATCGGTGAGACGATGACGGTGATGATGGTCACGGGCAACGCAGCGCGCGTGCCAAAAGGACCGCTGGACCTGCTGAGGCCGATCCGCACGATGACGGCGACCATCGCCGCCGAGATGGGTGAGGTGGCTCAAGGCAGCACGCATTACCACGTGCTCTTTGGGATTGGTATTATCCTGTTTGTGATTAGCTTTGGCATCAACCTGGCGGCGGCGGCAGTCGTTTTCCGCCAGGTTAAGCGTAGCGAGCGGGTGCTATCTTGACCAGACAAACGACTCAGCGCATTGCTCATATCTTGATTACTTTAGCTGCGATGGCGGTGGTGGCGCCCATTTTGATAATTGTGGTCATCATTGTCACAAGGGGAGCGAGCGCGATCAGTTGGGAGTTTGTGAGCGACTTGCCGCGCGGCGGCATGAAAGCCGGCGGCATCTGGCCGGCGGTCTTGGGCACGCTGTTGCTGACCCTGGGCACCGCGATTACCGCGGTGCCGCTGGGTGTCGGTGCGGCGATTTATTTGTCCGAGTATGCCAAGGATAGCACGCTCACTCGGGCGATCCGTATCGCCATCATTAATCTAGCCGGTATCCCTTCGGTTGTCTATGGGTTGTTTGGGTTGGGGCTATTTGTCTTGTTTCTCAATTTTGGCACTTCCATCCTGGCCGGTTCTTTGACGTTGGGCATTATGACGCTGCCTGTCATCATCAGTACGGCCGAGGAGGCATTGCGCGCGGTCCCACAGTCCTTCCGCGTCGTGAGCACCAGTTTGGGGGCCACCCGGTGGCAAACGATACGGCAGGTCGTCGTGCCCCAGGCCTTACCGGGCATTCTAACCGGCATCATTTTGGGACTGGAACGCGCCGCCGGTGAGACAGCGCCGATTCTGTTTACAGTCGCGGCTTTCTTTTTACCTCGCTTGCCCAAGTCCGTCTTTGACCAGACGATGGCGTTGCCTTATCACTTGTTCGTCATTAGCACGCAAGTGCCGGGGATGCCCATTCGCATTCAGTATGGTACGGCATTGGTGTTGTTGGGGTTTGTGTTGTCCATGAATTTGATTGCGACGCTGATCCGCAGTCATTGTCGCCGCCGGCGGCA
>CAZSJU010000319.1:0-4284 GCA_964607235.1 uncultured Anaerolineae bacterium
ACGCGACTGTGGCTGTATCATAGGAAAAGACTATCCTGCCCCCATCGTCGACCACTCCCGAGCGCGCAAGCGGACCCTGGCGGCCTACCGGGCTGCCAAAGAAAAAGCACAGACGAGAGAGACAAGATAGGTACAACGACGAGATTTTTGTGAGATCAAGAGGAGGCTTTACATGTCCATCAGAATTGTGACCGATAGCACCTGCGACCTGCCCGCGCCGGTGGTCGCCGAGCACGGCATCACAGTCATTCCCCTGTATATCAACTTTGGCGCCCAAGGATACCTGGACGGCGTCGATATATCGCGGCAAGAATTTTACGAACGGATGCCAGCTTACGATCCCCCACCCACCACCGCGACCCCCGGCGCCGAAATATTCCGCCAGGCCTACGAACAGTTGGCCGCCGAGGGCGCGACCCAGATCCTATCCCTTCACATCTCGAAAAGCCTCAGCGCCACAGTGGACGTGGCACGCGTGGCCGCGCGCGAGATGGACGCCGTGCCGGTGACCGTGCTGGACGCGCGACAACTGAGCCTGGGCACGGGCTACCAGGCCGTGACGGCCGCCCAGGCCGCCGCCGCGGGCCGGTCCATGGAAGAGATCCTGGCGATCCTGGACGAACAAATCTCGCGCACCCACGTCTTTGCCGCACTGGACACACTAGAATACCTGCGGCGCAGCGGCCGCATGAACCGGATCGTGGCGGCATTGGGCAACTTTTTGCAGATCAAGCCCTTGCTGCACATGTACGAGGGCGACCCCACCGCCGAACGGGTGCGCACGCAGAACGGCGCCACCCGACGCCTGATCAGCATCCTGGAAGAGCTGGCCCCCCTGGAAAAGGCGGCGCTGGTACACACCAACGCCCCCCAACAGGCCGAAGCGCTGCGCAAAAAAGCCCAGCACCTGCTGCCCCAGGGCGATGTGCCCTCTGTAGACGTCACGCCCGTCCTGGGCGCCAACATCGGCCCCAAGACGGTCGGTTTCGCCTGCATCCAGGCGCGCCCGGTATAAAAGCGTCGCACCGCCTATACAAAACCTTGACAAAATATAGACAGTATGGTATAGTGTAGCCATTAACAAACCAATACGAGACCCACCACGTCAGACACCTTGGGTGAGCTGCCAAGTACCGCACGACTCACGTCGTGGGTTTACAAGGAGGTAGTATGAAAAAAACAGCCATGATCTGGGGCGCCAGTGGCGGCATCGGCCGCGCACTGACCGCCAAGCTGGTGGACGAAGGCTGGACCGTGCTGGCTCTCAGCCGTCATCCCCAGGACCTGCAAGCGTTGACGCCGCACACCATCGCGGCCGACGTGAGCGACCCGGCCTCAGTCGAAGCGGCGGTCGAAAAGATGCGCCAACAGACCGACGCAATCGATCTGTGGATCTATGCCGCAGGCGACATCACCGCCCAAAAAGTGGACGCGCTTTCCCCTGAGGATTGGGCGCGCATCCTGGACGCCAACCTGAATGGCGCCTACCTGACGGTCCACTATAGCCTGCCGCTGCTGGCCAACGATGCCCACCTGGTCTTTCTGGGCGCCATCAGCGAGCGGCTGCGCCTACCGGGGCTGGCGGCCTATGCCGCTTCCAAGGCCGGTCTGGAAGCCTTTGCCGATACCCTGCGCAAAGAACAACGCAAACGCCGCGTCACCGTGGTGCGCCCGGCCGCCATAGCCACGCCGCTGTGGGACAAGGTGCCCATGCAGTTGCCCAAAAAAGCCCTTACTCCCAAAGCGCTGGCCCAACATATCCTGGACGCCTACGAACAAGGACACAAGGGCACGCTAGATCTGACACACTGATTTCAAGCTCCCCGCCGGTTACAAACCGGCGGGTGTCATAAATAGCACGCAACATCACCGATAAAAGGAGACAAAATGAGCCAAGTACAACTGGACACCCCCGCCCCGGATTTCACGCTAACAGACTTTCAAGGCCAGGAGATACGCCTGTCCGACTATTACGGCCACAAGCACGTCTTTTTGGTCTTTAATCGCGGCTTTAATTGACCCTTCTGCCGCCGGCACATGGCGCAGTTGCGCCAGGACTATGACCGTTTCGTCGCGCAGGAAGCCGAAATCGTCGTCATCGGGCCAGAGGACGCCGAGGCGTTCGCGAATTATTGGCACGAGGAAAACCTGCCCTTTGTGGGGCTGCCCGACCCCGAGCACAGCGTGCTCAAGCTGTACGGGCAGGAAATCAAGATCTTTAAATTTGGTCGTATGCCAGCCCAGTTGCTGGTGGATAAAAATGGGATCGCCCGCTATGTGCACTATGGGCACGATATGCAGGACATCCCCCCTAACGCAGAAATGTTGTCCCTATTAGAAGCGCTGAACAAGGAGGAACCGAAATGAAAGTCACAGCCCCAGAAAAGACGTTTGCAGGACTGCGCCGTTTTAACGCCGTCATGGGCGTGCTGCACCTGATACAGGGCGTGCTGATGATCCTGCTCAGCAACGACTTTACCTACCGCATCACCACCGCCTATTTAAAGTTCGACCCCGACACGCGCACCTTGAATTCGAATTTCAGGCAAGCGGGTGAACTGCGGTTCGGCCCGGCCGTGGCGATTTTCTTGCTGCTCTCGGCCATCGCCCACTTTAGCCTGTCTACCTTTGGCTACAAGTGGTACGTCAAGAACCTGAAAAAGGGCATGAACCCGGCCCGCTTTTTCGAATATGCCCTCAGCTCTTCGTGGATGATCGTGCTGATCGCCATGCTGGTCGGCATGTACGACCTACCCAGCCTGGTGCTGATCTTTACGCTGAACGCCATGATGAACCTGTTTGGCCACATGATGGAGCTACACAACCAGACCACCGAGCGCACCGATTGGACGGCCTTTATCTATGGCTGTATCGCCGGCATCGTGCCCTGGGTCGCGCTCATGATGTACTTTTTCGGTTCGCTGGCATCGGCCGACACAAAACCGCCGGGGTTCGTGTACGCCATCATTGCCTCGATCTTTGTGTTCTTTAACATCTTTGCCGTCAACATGTTCCTGCAGTACAAAAAGGTTGGTCCCTGGAAAGACTATTTGTTCGGTGAGCGCATGTTTATCGTGCTGAGCCTGGTCGCCAAGACCTTGTTGGCCTGGCAGATTTTCGCCGGCACGCTGGCGCCGGTATAGAAAATCGATAAATGAGAGGTGACGTATGACCGAGTCTGAAACCTTTTGTCACGGACCGACGCTGCGCCTGGGCGTGAGCACCTGCCTGCTGGGCGAAAAGGTGCGTTACGATGGCGGGCACAAACGCGACCGCTACCTGGTCAACACGCTGGGCCGTTTCGTCGAGTGGGTGCCCGTGTGCCCCGAGGTCGAGATGGGCCTGCCCATCCCGCGCGAGAGCATGCGGCTGATGGGCGACCCTGAAAACCCGCGCCTGATCGCGCCCAAGTCAGGCACCGACCACACCGCACAGATGCAAAGCTGGGCGCGGGAGCGGCTAGAGCGGCTGGCCGAGGCCAAACTACACGGCTTTATCTTTAAAAAGGACTCGCCCAGCTCGGGCCTGTTCCGCGTGCGGGTCTATAACGACAAAGGCATGGCGCAGCGCGTGGGCACGGGCATGTTCCCGCGCGAGGTGATGCAGCGCTTTCCGCTGCTGCCGCTGGAAGAAGAAGGCCGCCTGCACGACATGCGGCTGCGCGAAAATTTCATCGAGCGGATCTTTGCCTATTGTCGCTGGACGCGCCTGCTGGACGAGGACCCCACGCCGGGCGGACTGGTGCGCTTTCACACCGCGCACAAGCTGACGCTAATGTCCCACAGCCCGTCCCACTATCAGGCGCTGGGGCGGTTGGTAGCGGAGGCCGGCAGCCGGCCCTGGGAAGCACTGGCAGCCGACTATGGCCGCCAGTTCATGGAAGGGCTGGGCGTGCTGGTCACCCCTGGCAAACACACCAACGTGCTGCAGCACCTGATGGGCTATCTCAAGCCGCATCTCTCGGGGGAGGACAAGGCTGAAATGCTAGGCTTGATCGAGGATTACCGCCAGGAGCTGCTGCCCCTAATCGTGCCGCTCACGCTGCTCAAGCACCACCTGAACCGCAACCCGGTGCCGGATTGGGTGCACCAACAGGTCTATCTCAACCCCTATCCGCACGAGTTGATGCTGCGTAATCATGTATAAGAGGCTAGGACGCAGATTAACGCTGATAAACGCAGATTTACTGAATCGTTGATGACTATCTGCGAAAATCTGTGTTGATCTGCGTCCTATAAAAGGGACGCTTTTGAGATTCCTCCTCTCTTGGCCGCCCGCGGTGGG
>CAZSJU010000320.1:0-1782 GCA_964607235.1 uncultured Anaerolineae bacterium
GTTGCTGTTGCGGGAAATGTGGGGGTGGGCAAGTCTACTTTGACCGGGATGTTGGCCGAGCGTTTGGGGTGGAAGTCTTTTTTCGAGGCCGTGGACGAAAATCCCTACCTGGCGGATTTTTATGCGGATATGCGGGCGTGGAGCTTTCATTCGCAAATCTTTTTTTTGTCACGTCGCTTGCGTCACCATCGTCAGTTGCTGGACGATCCCAATTCGGTGGTGCAGGACCGCAGCGTCTATGAGGATGCCGAGATTTTCGCGCGTAACCTCTATGTGCAGGGAGATATGGTCGAGCGCGATTATCGCAGTTACCGCGAATTGTACGAGGTGTTGACCAGCTTTTTGCCGCCACCTGATTTGGTCGTCTATTTGCGGGCGTCGTTGCCGACCTTGGTGGAGCGGATCGCCCGGCGGGGCCGGGCCTACGAACGGGATATTTCGCCCAGTTACCTGCAGCGTCTCAACCGATTATATGAAGAGTGGGTCGAAAATTTTACCCTGTGTCCGGTCTTGACAGTCCCCGCCGACGAATTGGATTTTGTGGCGCACGATCATCACCTGGAGTTGATTACGCACAAGGTATTGGAGAGATTGCAAGGGCGGGAAGAGGTTGTGTTGACATGAGGGTGGCAGGGGGGGTAGATGATGACAAAACCGGCGACGATTTTGGTAGCCGATGATACACGGACGACATTGGAACTGGTGCGCGAAGTGCTCAAGCTGTATGGCTATCAGGTTGTTGGGGCGCGCGATGGTTTGGAAGCTCTGGAAAAAGTTCAGCACGCACAGCCTGATTTGCTTATCTTGGATATCCAGATGCCGCGCATGGACGGCTATGAAGTTTGCCGGCGGCTCAAGGACAACCCCGCAACTGCCCACATCCCGGTCTTGATGCTCTCGGGGATGGAGAGCGTCGATCATCGGGTGCAGGGGTTGTCGTTGGGAGCGGAGGACTATATCGTCAAGCCGTTTCGCCCGGCCGAATTGGCGGCGCGGGTCGAGGCACGCCTGCGGACCAAGCGCGAAGTGGACGCGTTGCGCCTGGCTGAAAGGTACGTGCGGGCCACCTTTCAACGCTATGTCGCCCCGGCTGTCGTCAACAAACTGCTCAGTGACCCCAGTGCCGTTTCGTTGGGGGGCACGCGCCGCAACATCACCGTCCTCTTTGCTGACATTAGCGGGTTCACTCGCATCTCGGAGCGCTTAGAGCCCGAGCACGCCATGCGCATCCTCAACAACTTTTTGACGCTGGCCGGGCGGGCCGTGTTGGAACAAGAGGGCACCCTGGACAAGTTCACCGGTGACGCGGTGATGGCGATATTTAACGCGCCGCTGTCACAAACAAACCACCCGCTAAGGGCGGTCCGGGCCGCGTTGGCGATCCGACAGCGCCTGGCGGCCTATGAGTGCGACGCCAGCGTTGACCGGCGTCTGCATTACAAGGTGGGCATTAGCACGGGAGAGGTTGTTGTCGGCAATGCCGGTATGCCTGACCTGATGAACTATACGGCGATCGGCGACGCGGTAAACGTCGCCAAGCGGTTGGAAGAAAACGCCGAACGCGACCAGATTCTGCTCAGCGCCGAGACTTTTAAAGCGGTGTGCCACAAGGTGCACGCCCGTGCTTTGGGCGCCTTGCAACTCAAGGGCCGCCGGGCGCCGGTCCAGGTGTACGAGTTGCTGGATTGAGTAGCAGAGGAGGTAAGGGCGATGAAAGCACAGATTAGCCTGTTGCGTGTGGGTGCCCTGGCGCTGTGTCTGTTGTTGGCGGTGGCTTGTGCA
>CAZSJU010000320.1:1882-4249 GCA_964607235.1 uncultured Anaerolineae bacterium
CGTCCGTTGCCAGGCTATCCGTTGGGCTGGTCTCAGGTCGACCCTGAAAAAGACGAGTTGCTCTTTGATACCTTTGCGCCGTTCACTGAGGGGGGATATATGGGCGTGTGGGGCGTGACGTTGCCTTCTGACGGCGCTTCGGCCTCGCTCGATAGCTTGCCGCTGCGCGAGTGGGTGCCTGGCGCGCCAGTGTATTTTGCAGAACCCAAGCTGGCGCCCGATGGGCAGAGCGTGGCGTTTCTAGGGCGCGATTTGTCTTATAAACCGCAGGGTTATACGCCCGAGTTTTACGACCTGGCTGTCAATCGCTTGGAGGTCGCTGCGCTGTCCGTTGCCGACGGCGGGGTAGGGAATGGGACGCGTACAGCCTGGATCGCCTTGGATGACGGGAGCGCTTTGGGGCGTGCCCTGGCGTGGTCGCCCGACGGCGAGCGGTTATTGTTCGCTCAGGGGCGCTATGAGGGGGAGACGTGGGCCGCGTTGACGCTCAAGAGCACTGGACGCTCGGGTGACGTCCGTGAGTATGGCGCCTTGAATCGGATCGGATTGGATTTGTCCGCGTCGGGCGATTTGCTGGAACTGGCCTGGTGCGATGCTTCTCTAGCGCTATATGTCTCCTGGGATGGACAGGCGGGGACGCGGCGCTTATTTAGCTTTGATCTGGAGGACGGTCTCGAGACGGAGATCGGTGCGGCGCAGCGGATTGAGATTGTGGGTTGTGCGCCATAAGCGTATAGTTGTAGCTGTGGGCGAGTGACAGGGAGCGCATGATATGCTGGCATTGATGATTCCGGGACGGGGCGAGTATCGTCTAGCGCATCTGGCCCTTGATTTGAACGGCACATTGGCGTTGGATGGCTGCCTCATCAAAGGGGTGGCGGACAGGGTGCGGGCGTTGCGTGAAAATTTTCAGGTGCACATATTGACTGCGGACACCCTGGGCAAGATGGCCCAGGTCGAGCAGGCTGTGGGCCTTTCGGCCACGCTGGTCCATTCCGCCGCTGACAAGACCGCCTTTGTGGAACGGGTGGGGCCGGCCGCAACCGTCGCCGTGGGAAACGGCGCCAATGACGCCGGCATGCTCTCAATGGCTGCTTTGGGTATCGCGCTGCTTGGCCCTGAAGGGTTGGCGCGTGAGGCGCTAGAGGCGGCCGACATTTTAGCCCCCGACATTTTGGCGGCCCTTGACCTGCTGCTGCACCCCCAGCGCTTGCTTGCCACGTGGCGTATCTGACCACGGTTGCCCCGGACGCTCCCTTGACGCGCCACTGATGATACTCGGTTTGCTATCGGACACGCACGTGCCGCACCGTATGGCGGCGTTGCCCCCGTCTCTATTTGAGCGGTTGGACGGTGTGGACCTCATCTTGCACGCCGGCGACCTGGACGACCCGGCGATCCTCGACGAGTTGGGGCGTGTTGCACCGGTGCAGGCGGTGCGCGGCAATTTTCATCTCCAGTCCCCGTGGCCTAACGACCGGCGCTTGCCCCTTTTTCTGGACCTGATGCTGGCCGGGCAGCGCGTGCTCGTCACCCACGGACATTTCTCATTTTGGAACAGCTTGTGGGAAAAAGTAGGTATGTGGCGTTCTGACCACCGTTTGCGGGTCAGCGCCCGCATCATGGCGCGCTTTGCCCGCGTTGCGCCGGGCGCTGACGTTTACGTGTTCGGCCACACGCATCTGGCCATGGTCAGGCGTCAGGCTGGCGCGCTGTTTGTCAATCCGGGCGCGGTCTGCCCGACCCAATGCACACTCCCCTCGGTGGCACGGTTGACGCTGACACCCGACCGGGCCAAAGTCGAGATCCTTTCCTTGTGAAGCGCCTGCATCAAGTTGAGGGGATCAAGGTTTTTCAACAAGTGCTGGGTACTTGCTATAGAGATGAGGCACGACGATACGCCAACAAAACCGATCATCCCCATCAAGACCTATGGCTTTGATCGTAGCGTGACGGTGACGCTGGGGTTGCCTATCATATCATGCGCACCTCGGTCGATCATGGTACCGCTTTTGACATCGCCTGGCAGGGGCAGGCGAACCAAGAGAGTATGGTTGAGGTGATCAAACTGGCGGCTCAGATGGCGGTCTAGCCCGAATGGGCTTGTGCGCGCGCGTTATGCGCGTAAGCGGAAGCCCTTGATGTCGCGGTCGATCTCCCAGGGATAGATGATATGCTCGTCGGTGATGGCGGCGTAATAATCGGGCTTGATCTTGGCAAAAAGTGACTTGCTAGGTTTATAGTGCAGGGTGGCCAGTTCCGGTCGCCCACCTGCGGCCTCGACGCGGGCCTTGACGGTGGTGATAGTGCGACCGCCACGCCATACGTCATCGACGATCAATATCTTTTTGTCCGTCAGCAGCTCCG
>CAZSJU010000321.1:0-4201 GCA_964607235.1 uncultured Anaerolineae bacterium
GCCCAATGCCGTCAATGCGCACAGGACAAATATCTCGGCCAGCTCTGTGCCGGCGGGGCCGGGGGTCAAGATCTCGGGCGCAAACAGCACGTAGGCCAGCAGCGCGCCGACGGTCAGCCCGGCGCCGATGACCATGCCACGTTTCCGTGCCGGGGTGAAAAGGCACAGGCCTGCATACTCGCCTCGGGCGGCAGCGAACTGTAGCATACCCAGACAGGCGGTCAAGGCCATCAATACGTAACCAAAGACGAGAGAAAAATTCAAATAAAAGCGCATAGGGGTATTATAGGAGTCACCTGTTGTTTATTTTTTCAACGCTAGAGCAGAGACTCATTTTACTCCAACTGGGCGCTTTGCGCCAGTCGATGTTGGCAAGTGCGATGCGTCTACCTGTGGATGTGGGGCGGGCGCGTTGGGAGTTGCTTACGCACCCGCTCTTTGTTATACTGACACTCGAGATGGCAGACGAAATTTGGGTAAAGGGATGGCAAGCCATGAGCCAATCGGGCACTGGGCGTTTGTTGGCGCTCAATACTTGTGATTTGTTGGAAATGGTCGGTGAGGATAGGCTGGAGCAGATTCTGCGGGATTGTCTGGCGCCCCTGGGTCTCTCTGGCGCTGTGTATAAAGTGAACGGCGACTATGCCGCGTTGTGGCTGGGGTCTGACTATTGTCGCATGTTGTATCGTGCCTCGCGCGCGCGATGTGATGTGGGGTCCGAACGCGAGGCGTTGGCCTCGGGCCAGTGGCTGTGTCACGAATCGCATTGGCGCGACGCCGCACGTCTTGCCCTAGACTCCGGGGGGCCGGTTGACTTGTCTTGTCATGGCGGCATCCACGTGCGGGCGTTGCCGATCCTGGTTGACGCACAGCCCATTGGGGCCTTGAGCTTTGCTTGCGGCGCGCCGCCGACCGATGGGGCGACCCTGCGCGACGTTGCCGCACGATACCAGGTTGACCCTGATACGTTGCGCCGCGCGGCGGTGCGTTCTTCCCAGTTCTCTGTTAATGTGGCCCAAGCGCAGTTGCAGGTTGTTGCCAGTCTCATCACCGAGACCTACTTGCGTCACAAGGCAGAACGCGCAGCGGAGCGGCGCCGGACAGAGATAGCGCTGATGGGACAGGTGCAACAGGCCCTCAGCCGGGACGCTTCGCTTGAACAGGTGCTGCAGTTGGTGGCCGAGGGCGCCCAGTCTATATTTCACGGTGCGAGTGCTACCGTCTATTTGTTGGACGAGGAACGACACTATCTGTTGATGCGAAACTGGACATTGCCTGCGTCGCTGACACGGCGGTTCGAACAGTTGACAGGGTTGAGCCTGCGTGAGGTCGCTTTTCCCTTGGCCCAAGACCTGCATTATTGGCAGGTTGTTGAATCCAGAACCGCCTTGTTGCTCGATGATCCGTTAGAGATTGAACAACTGATCGCCGGATTGGCGATCAGATACCCCCCTGTACAAAATCTGGTCCCTGCCATCGTGCGGTTGTTGGACTATTGTTCGGTGTTGATCGCACCGTTGCTGGCCGGTGAGCGCGTGGTAGGTGTGATGGACCTGGGCAGCCGAAAGCGATTGAGTGAGGTCGATCGGCGATGTTTTGAGCGGCTGACCGCCTGGATGGGATTTGCCATTGAACATACCGCCGCTAAAGAACGCGAGCGCAAGGGCGCCCAGCGCCTGGACCTGGTCCACGAAATCGGTCGACAGGTGGGCGTCGTCAGCCAAGAGTTGGAGACGTTACTTCAAGAGGCCGCTGAGACCATTCAGGCGCGTTTCGGCTATCACGATGTGCTGGTGGCCCTGGTGGATTACGAGACGGACGAGTTGGTGCGTTTGGGGCGCGCCGGTATGTATGACGATCAAGCCGCGCCTCGCATTCGCAAGCTTATCACGCCGGATCTGGGCATTTTGGACTGGGTCGCCATCCATGGTGAGACGGTGTTAGCCAACGATGTCGGCCAGGACCCGCGCTACTGGCGAGTGTTTCCAGAGACGCGCGCCGAGTTGTGCGTGCCCATCCGACGCGGGGGTAAAGTGTTGGGTGTGTTGAACGTTGACGATACAGAGGTGAACGCCTTTGGCCCGGAAGACGTGATGTTCATGGAAACGCTGGCCGACGAGCTGGCTGCTGCCATTGAGAGCGCCCGTTTACATACATCAAGCCAGGAGCACAGCGCGCAGTTGCAAGCGGCCAATCAACAGTTGCTGGCCTTGCAAGAGGTCACGGCTGCGTTAGGGGCTTCGCTGGATCTAGAGCAAGTGTTGTGTGAGGTCGACCGAGGTGCGACACGGATGCCGGAGGTGATGGGGGCATTGATCTTTCTGGTGAGCCCCGAGGGGCAGTCTTGGGAACCCCAGTTGTCGGTGGCTGCCTGGGCGGACGTACTGGATAAGGATGTGGAGCTGGAGCATTTGGGCGGACCGGTCTCGGCGGAGGAGAGGTTGACCAAAATGCCTCACCTCGTCACAGATTTCTCTCAAGTTGCGCACATCCCTGGCGTGCGTTCCATGCTGACAGCGCTGCAGCCCGAGTCCTTGGCATTCGTGCCGCTGTTAGCAGCGGGTGAAACGGTAGGTATTGTGGTCCTGGCCAGGTCTACCCGGCAAGAGATGGTAGAGCCCCAGTGGTATGCCTTGAATTCGTTTGCCAGTGCGGCAGGGCTGGCTGTGCAACGGGCATGCTTGTTTAAAGCCGAGCAGCAACGCGCGGCCGAGATGCTCGCGCTGCACCACTTGGGCGTGACGCTGGTCACCGAGCGGGACCCGATGGCCATCGTCGATTGTGTGTTAGATCAATTGGGCACGCTTTTGGATGTGGATGTGGTGACGTTGGGGGTAGTTGTCCCTTCGGCGGGTTCGACAAGCTCACCGCAGGCGGGTTCGACAAGCTCACCGCAGGCGGGTTCGACAAGCTCACCGCAGGCAAGCTCAGGACAGGTTCCTGCTACCAGCGAGTTGAGAGCTTTTGGGAGGCAGCACGATACCGCTCCCTTTTACCACGCGTTTGCGTTGGATGGGCCAAGCTTTTCCGCTTTTGTCGTGCGGACGGGGGAGGTTTTGTCGTTGACTGACTTGGAAACGGCGCATTTGCCCGTTCCTGGCGTTCGGGACGGCGATATGCCTTGTGCCTGGCTGGGCGTGCCGTTGCGCGTGGCGGACCGGGTGACCGGCTGCCTGAGCGTGCAAGCGTATCAACCCGCTGCTTTCGGGGCGCATAAGCAACGTTTGTTGACCCAGGTCGCTGCACAGGTGGCGCCGGTGCTAGAGAACGCACGGCTGTTGGAAGAGACGCGCCACCGGCTGGCCCGCGAGGAGCAGTTGAACGAGCTGGCGCATACGTTGGGCGGCGAGATGAATCTGGACATGCTGATCCCGCGCTTGCTGCCCCCGGTGGTGCAGTTGACAGGCGCCGATGCTAGTACCGTGGCGATGTTTGATGTGGTGCGACAGATGATTGTGTATCCTTTTTATTACAACCTGCCTCAGCACCTGAAGGATGTGGAGGTGCCGGCCGGCAGCGGGATATCAGGGGAGACCATCGCCCGCGGCGAACCGGTGTTGCTGGCGGACTATGGCGAGCATCCTGCTGCGTTGCAGCCGTGGGTTGAGGCGGGCGTCCGTTCCGTGCTGAGCGTGCCGCTGCAGATCGGCGACGATTTTATGGGCGCGTTGTTGCTGTTTAGCTTGGACGAGGTGCAGCCTTTTGGTGAGCAGGCGTTGACCACGGCCCAGGCCGCAGGCCGGTTGGCGTCGGTGGCCTTGCAGCGCGCGGGGCTGTTTGAGGCGGAACGGCAACGGCGTCAAGAGGCAGAGGCGCTGCGTGAGATCAGCCTGGCGCTCAGTGCCACGTTGGACGCCGAGCAAGTGATGGAAGTGTTGTTGGATCAAATCGGGCGTGTGATCCCCTATGACAGCGCCAACGTCATGTTGATTGAGGGGGACCGGGTGCGCGTGACGCATATCCGTGGCTATGAACGGTCGGGCACCGCCCAAGAAATATTGGGTGCGAGTTTGCCTTTGTATGAGACGTCTCACTTTCGTCAGATGTTGACCTGTCGCCGGCCCTGCATTATCCCCGATACGCGTTCGGACCCGGGCTGGGTCCACTTGGAACAGGCCGAGCGCGTCCGCTCTTGGGCCGGTGCGCCCATCGTCGTGCGCGACGAGGTGATTGGCTTTTTGTCGTTGGACAACGAGACGCC
>CAZSJU010000322.1:0-4146 GCA_964607235.1 uncultured Anaerolineae bacterium
TTCCGACCAGCATAGGGAACACCGTGATCAGTCCCCAGAGCGACATCCAGCGCGGGACAATCCGGGCTTTGTCGAGCAGAAAGTAGAACAGGATGGCGCCCAGGCAAAACGCCAGCATGTGCAGCGTGCCGCCGGCAAACTCCATCGCCTCGTAAGCCACCTGTCCCAAAAGCAGCAGGTCGGCAGGCTGTCCGACGGCGTATGTCTGGCTGAAGCGCAGGAGCGCAAAGGCGTCCATCCGGCTGACCGCGAGCAGTGCGACCTCCAGAATGTAAAATCCCAGTGCCGTCAGGGCGATCTTTTCATTCTGCTTTCTGAGGGTGACAAAGAGAACGGCTCCCAGAAAGGTGACGCCGAGGGCTGTTAGCATGTCCAGAAAAATGTTGGCCCGCAGCAGACCGGGGTTGGCCGCGATATTGAGCATAGTCGCGCTCATGTCTTCGGGCACAAACCAGGCTGATTTCAGAAATACGCCGCTGCTGAAGGAAGTTATAAATTGAAGAAGGAAGGCAAGGCCCAATATTCGGGATGTTTTTCGGTTGGTGTTCATGTTCTCTCCTTGTGGGTAGTTTGACACTTTTGGCGCCTCTGGGGAACTCCCATTTGAATTTTTCTGTCTCCCCCATGCGCAGCTCTTCCGAGCTGATGAACAATCGAGGCCGTGAGGGTTGTTGTACCAGCTTGTAGAGCAAGAACAAGGTGAGGCCGATAGAAAAGAAAGGTAACGACAGGATGATTTCTAACGGGCTTGCCGAGGAACCCTCTAAACTCTTGCTTAATAGGGGGAGTAGAGATAATGCCCCCAGGAGCAGCGAGAAGATAAGAGAAATCAGCAGCAATACGGATGACCACGATTTGGGTTTGAGTTCTTTCATGTGAAATTTTCCCCTGGTCAAAAAAGTCAGAACGAACAGGCACTGCGCTTGCTCACTTTTGCCTGGGTGACGGGGTTACCAGGCCGATCATGAACGGCAACAATCCCCTTGCCAAGGGTATCAAGGTACTGCTAACGATTGGTTAGCGAATTGTTAACGTTCTGTTAACGCTTTGCGGCGCGGATGAACATCACCACTTTTCTACCTTCCTGGAAGGTAGTGTAGCGTGAGCCTATCGAAAGATAGGTTGGAGGATAGGCTATATGGGCAGAGTTTTGTCCCGAGTGTGGGGTTGTGATATACTGGCCAAGGTTGTTGAAACGCGAGCGTTGTGGCCGCGTGGCACGGACAAGAGACCTGACCGTAGCGGATGATGGACGCGGGAGACAGACCCGCGTCAGGAGGTTCGACATGCCCGAGGGGCGAGTGGACTATGACCGGGTTGCGCCGACCTACAACCGGCGCTTTGACGCCAACGGGCAACGCGGGGTCACCACCGCGCTGCGGGAACTGGCCCAGGCGCTGGACGCTGAGAGCGTGCTGGAGGTGGGTTGTGGCACGGGCTATTGGCTGTCAGGGCTGAAAGGGGTGGTCGAGCAATTGTGTGGCCTGGACCTGTCCCAGGGGATGTTGCAACAGGCCCAGACGCGGGGTGCGCCATTGTACCTGACGCGCGGACGCGCCGGCCAATTGCCATTCCCCGACGACGTCTTTGACCTGGTGTTTTGCGTCAATGCCGTGCACCATTTTGATCAGCCATGCGCTTTTGTGGGCGAGGCGGCGCGGGTGCTGCGCCCGGGCGGCGCGCTGGCGGTCGTAGGCATGGACCCGCATAATGGCCGGGATCGTTGGTATGTCTATCGCTATTTTCCCGGCACCCGCGCGACCGACTTGGGCCGTTTTCCCTCGTGGGGCACGATTTTGGACTGGATGGTGAGTGCCGGCGCCGACCGCGTCCGCTGTCAGGTTGTGGAGCGCGTCCAGGACATCAAGGTCGGTCGGGCCGTGTTGGAGGATCCTTTTTTGGAAAAGAACGCGGCTTCTCAGCTTGCTTTACTGAGCGACGAGGCCTATGCCGCCGGCATACAGCGCATTGAAGCGGCGCTGGCGCGCGCCGAGGAACAGGGGGAAGCGTTGCTCTTTCCTTCCGAGATCACGTTGGGGATGTTGGTTGGATGGTTCTAGGGTGCGGCAAGATGCTGCGGGGGAGGGCGCGTGGTTAAGGCAGGGACGCAGGAGGGAATAGAAGGCGAGCTGGAACGCTACCGGGCATATTTGAGTCCGGCTGAGCTGGGACGCCTGGCCCAGGCGATCGAGCGCCCGCTGCCGCCGGCGCTGCGCGTCAACACGCTCAAGATCACACTGGCAGAGGCCAAGCGCCGCTGGCCGGCGTGGTATGATTGGGAGGTCGCGCCGGTGCCCTATTGTGCTGCGGGATGGCAGGTCGCGGGCGGCACACCGCTGGCGCAGACGGTCGAGCACCGCATGGGCTTTTATTATATTCAGGATGCAGCCTCGATGTTGCCGGTGGAACTGTTCGACCTGGAAGGTGTTGATGCGCCGCTGGTGCTGGACATGGCGGCGGCGCCCGGCGGCAAGACGACACATTTGGTGTGCCGTCTCGCCGGTCTTTGCAGTGCAGGCGAGGGAATGGGCATAGAGCAGGGGCTGGTCATTGCCAATGACAGCAGCGGAGCGCGCATCGCGGCCTTGCGCGCCAATTTGCAAAGGTGGGGGGCGATGAATGTCGTCGTCACCCAATATCCTGGGGAACGTTTTGGGGGGTGGTTCCCCGAGCGCTTTGACTGTGTCCTGCTGGACGCCCCGTGCAGCGGCGCAGGTCTGCGCGTGGCCGACCGACGCCAGAGCCGGCCGTTATCTGAGCGACGGCGTCAGGCGCTGCATCGGCTGCAGGTGCGTCTGTTGGACAGCGCCTTCCAGGCGCTCAAACCCGGCGGGCAGGTGGTGTATGCGACATGTAGCCTGGATCCGCTGGAGAACGAGGCTGTAGTGGATGCCCTGTTGGCGCATTACCCGGATCAGGTGACGGTCGAGACGCTGGATCATGTGCTGGCCGTTCCCGCCCCGGCTTTGCTGGCCTATGATGGGCAGACGTTTCGGCCCCCGGTGCGGCGGCTTGCCCGCCTGTGGCCGCACCTGTACGACACGGTGGGTTTTTGCGTGGCCTTGCTCCGCAAGCGAGGATCCGTGCCGGTAGAGCGGGAGGACCCGCCCCGGCGCGCTCTGGCCGAGGCCGGCTTTGAGCGGCTTGATCGTCAAGCGGTACAGGAAATCTTGGCGTCGTTGCGTCAAGCGTTCGAGTTTGACCTGGGCGTGGTGCTAGATGCCCAGGCGTTGGTCCTGTGCGCGCGGGAGGCGTCGGTGTATGCGGTCCCCGAACGGTTCTTGTCAGAATGGCCCGATTGGCCTTGTGTGGCGCTCGGCATGATGGTGGGTCGGCGCGAACCCAAGGGCTTTGTTCCCTCACACGAACTGGTGTCACGTTTTGCGGCGGCATTCACCGCACAGCGCATGCCGCTGACGGAGGAACAGGCCGCGGTGTGGCTGGACGGGCGCGACCTGCGCGGTTTAAACACTGCTCCCCATCCTCTGGGCGCGATGCTTCTGATGCAAGACCCCTATGGCCGCTTCATCGGGCGGGGTGAGATTCAGCGCCAGCGGATCAAGAACTTGTTACCGCGCCGGGTAGTTTACTGAACGTTACGGTCTTTTCTATTGGCTCAGTGTGCTGGCGTCGATGGGGTGAGCGCACTGGCGCAAAGCTGGCGACGATGATCAAGATAACGGCGGTCGGTAACAACGACCAGCCGGCGCCCGTCAAATCTGATCGGTCTCTTGGGACGCTGCCAGGACGTCGATGGCTTCGGGCACGGTGTCATAGATGTTGAACACCTGGTTAAAGCCACTGATCCTAAAGGCGTGTGCGACCGTCTTGGATAGCCCGGCCAGGCACATATCGCCGCCCACGCCCGGGGCGCGAACCGCTTTGAGGGCGATAGAAAGCGCCCGTAGCCCGGCGCTGCTCATATAGGGCACGTTTTTCAAGTCAATCACCAGGTGTACGTGCCTTTGTTCTATCAATGCGTCGAGCTTGTCACTCAACACGGGGCTGGTGGTCGAATCGACTTGGCCGTCGACGTGCAAAATCAGAATGCTGCCTTGTTGATTTTCTTGAATTTCCATCTCTGCCTCCTGAAAGGCATTATACCACAGCTTGTGCTTAGGGCGAAAGTGGGGTCTGGGAGCGTCA
>CAZSJU010000323.1:0-4137 GCA_964607235.1 uncultured Anaerolineae bacterium
TTTAAACCATTGATCGTCTATCTTGACGTGGTATTTCATCTTGCAGGACCTCTCTGTTCCAGTTGGTTAGCACGTCTCACGGCCTGCCACGCGCTCACGTGGGCCGTGGGCGGCAAGGGGAAAAGGCGCGGCGTCCATTCGTCTTCTTGCGCCATCGCCAACGCTACCGCAGTGGCGGCGATGGCGGCGCGTCGTTTCAAGTCGCGCGCCGCCGCTTCTGCGCCGGGCGCGGCGGCCTCGGCGGGGCGACGCTCGGCCGTCAAACGCACCAGTGCGGCCATCACGCCCCATAACAAGACGATAGAGCCAAACACCAGGGTCATACCAATGACCGTAATCTCTAGCGCGGTTACCAGGTTTTCCGACATTGTCTGCCTTTCCCCCTATACCGGGATATTGCCGTGCTTGCGCGGCGGGGCCGTTGAAAACTTGTCGCGTAGCGCGGCCAGCGAAGTGATGATCTTGGCCCGCGTCTCGCGCGGTTCAATGACGTCGTCCACATACCCCGCGCTGGCTGCAAAGTAGGGGTTGTTGAACCGTTCGCGATACTCTTGCGCCAGGCGCGCGCGTTCAGCATCGGGGTCCTCGGCCGCCGCGATTTGTTTGCGGTACAGGATATTGACCGCCGCCTCGGCGCCCATCACCGCGATCTCGGCGCTGGGCCAGGCATACGTGACGTCGGTGCCCAGGTACTTGCTGCTCATGACCACGTAAGCGCCGCCGTAGGCCTTGCGGGTGACCACGGTGATCTTGGGCACCGTCGCCTCGGAATAGGCGTAAATCACCTTGGCGCCGTGGCGGATAATGCCTTGATGCTCCTGGTCCACTCCGGGCAAAAAGCCGGGCGAGTCCACAAAGGTCAACAATGGGATGTTAAAGCAGTCGCACATGCGCACAAAGCGCGTGATCTTGTCTGAAGCATTGATGTCAATCACGCCGGCCATCACGCTGGGCTCCTGGGACACAATGCCCACGCTGTGCCCGCCGATGCGCGCCAGCCCGACAATGACGTTGCGCGCCCAACGCGGCTGCAGTTCTAAAAAGGTGCCCTGGTCCATAATGTGCGCGATGACCTCGTGCATGCTATAGGGTTCGGCCGAGTCCAGCGGCACCATGTGGTTCAGCGCTTCATCCATGCGCAGAGGGTCATCGGACGGCGGCACATAGGGCGGATTCTCCACGTTATTGGACGGCAGGTAACCCAGCACACGCCGGCACAACTCGAGCGCGCCACGCTCCGACGGCGCCGCCAGGTGGGCACTGCCGCTCACCTCCATGTGTACATTGGCGCCACCCAGGCTGTCAAAGTCCACATCCTCGCCGGTGACGGCCTTGATCACCTGTGGACCGGTGATAAACATGAACGACTGTTGCTCAGTCATGATGACAAAGTCAGTCAACGCGGGCGAATAAGCGGCGCCGCCCGCGCAAGGGCCAAGCATCACGCTGACCTGCGGGATGACGCCCGAAAAGCGGGCGTTACGCCGAAAGATCTCGGCATACCCACCCAGGCTGCGCACGCCCTCTTGGATGCGCGCGCCACCCGAGTCGATCAGCCCAATCATCGGCACGCCGTTGCGCACGGCCAGGTCCATCACCCGGCAGATCTTGCGGCTCTGCATCTCGCTCAAAGAACCACCGTAAACGGTGAAATCCTGAGCGTACACGTATACCGTGCGGCCGTCAATTTGGCCATAGCCGGTCACCACGCCCTCACCCAGGTATACCTCTCCGGTGTCGCTGCCATCGGCGCCGCGATGCGTGATATACGGCTCTAGTTCGTTAAAGGTGCCCGGGTCGAGCAAAATCTTGAGCCGCTCGCGCGCCGTCATTTTGCCTTTGGCGTGTTGCTTGGCGACCCGCTCGGGGCCGCCACCTTGACGCGCCCGCTCACGCATAGCGTGCAGCTCGGCGATTCTAGGATCTTTGTGACTCATCGCATAGGTTCTCCTCTCAAAATCTAGGATGTCTGGTTTGTCATATTTTCGGCACAACTTGCCAGTTCTAAAAGGTCATCGTTCTCGGGCTGAATTTTTCACAGACGTCGGACGTTAATCCGGCGACGGCGGATAGCCGGTGATCTCGCGTATCTTTTCGTACAGCGGTTTGAGCTGTGCGTACATCTTTTTATAGACCTCGTGGTAGAGGCCATCGTAAACCTCACGCGTCGCGGGGTTGGGCTCGAACAGATCACCGGTGTGCGTCATCTCGTCCACCGCCGTCTTGAAATCCGGGTGCAGCCCCAAGCCCACGGCCGCGTCGATGGCCGCGCCCAGCCCCGACGCCTCATAGACGTGCGGCCGGGCGGTGGGCAAATCAAAAATGTCGGCGGTGAGCTGCATCGCGGCGTCGCTCTGGCTGCCCCCCCCGGCCACCCGCAACTCGGTGATGGCAATTTTGCTGCGGCGGTCGGTGCGCTCCTTGCCCTCTCGCAGGGCATAGGCCAACCCTTCCAGGATGGCGCGATAGATGTGCGCGCGGGTGTGCACGTCCCCAAAGCCAATGATGGCGCCCTTGGCCTCGGGGCCGGGCACCTTGACCCCCGGCGACCAATAGGGTTGCAAGATCAGACCCATCGAGCCGGGCGGCACCTGATCCACCAGATCGTCAAACAGGTCTTCCGGTTCCAGCCCCTTTTCCTCAGCGATGAGCCGTTCCCGGTCGCCAAACTCTTCTTTGAACCAATTGACCATCCAGTAGCCGCGATAGACTTGAATCTCCAGGCTGTACGCCCCCGGCACAGCGGCCGGAAAGGGTGGGATGAGGGGGATGACCTCGACGTATTTTTGATGGGTGGTGTTGATGGTCGCCGTGGTGCCATAGCTGAGACAGCCCACGTGGGGCTCCAGGCACCCGGCGCCGATGACTTCACACGCCTTGTCAGCGGCCGCGGCCACCAGAGGCAACCCGGCCGGGATCCCCGTGTCTGCAGCGGCGGCCGGCGTGATCTGACCCAACGGGCTGGCCGGCGGCACCAGGTCGGGCAATAAGGCACGATCCATGGGGATTGCCTGCCACTTCCAATCGATCGAGCGCGCCCAACGAAGCCGTTTGTAATCAAAGGGCACGTATCCCACCTGGCAGCCCACCGAATCCACCAAACGGCCCGTCAGCCGGAAGGTGAGGTAACCGGACAAAAAGAGATATTTGTGGGTCTTGTCCCACACCTCGGGCTGTTGGGTGCGAATCCAGTTGGCCTCGGCCTCGGCTTGCAGGTAAGCGGCCGTCTCGCTCATCCGCGCCAACCGGAACAACAGGCCCCACAACCCCCGCACGGGCGGCAGCCCCTCCGTCCGGCGCTGGTCCAGCCAGACGATGGCCGGGCGCAACGGTTGGCCCTCCCGGTCCACATTGATCACCGTCGAGCGTTGAGTGGTCAGCGCGACCCCTTTGATCCGCTCCTTGTTCACCTCGGTCTTGGCCCATAACCCCTGGCAAGCGCGACACAAAGACGCCCAGAAATACGCGGGGTGCTGCTCGGCCCAGCCCGGTTGCTCGGAAAAATAAGCCTCGACGGTCACCAGGTGCTTGGCCACCAGGTGACCTTGCAGATCAAACAGCAACGCCCGCACACTTTGCGTGCCATAGTCAATCGACAGGATCAATTCGTCCGTTGTCGCGTTCATCTATGATTATACCTGAGCGTCAGTGTCCAAAGTCTCTTGCCACGCAGTCTCGTCATCGTCCGGCGCCGGCCGTTCTAGAATCTCGACCGCCTGCTCGACCCGGGATGCGGGGACCAACACTTTGACCTCCCCCAGCTTGCCCACCGTCAAGCCGATGACTGCGCCGGCAGCCTCACCCTGCGCCTGGGTTGGGATCCCCTCAGACTCGAGATGTCCGCGCACGATGGCCGCCTGGGCCGGCCCGTGGGTCACCGCCACTACTTTCCAGCGCACCGGCTGCTCCTGCTCCCCAGCGGGTGTGGTGTCAGACGCGCGTTCCGGCGCATCCTCAATATTTTGCCCTTTTGGTAATGAAGCTTCTCCCATCGCTCAACCCTCCTTTGTATGATCCATTTGATTTTTTATGTCAACGCACAACGCGCGCGCCCGGCTTTCTTGCCTGCGCTCGCGCCACGCCTCACGCTTTAGCGCCATCTCGTAACACAGCATCCAGCGCCGGCCTAGCCAATCA
>CAZSJU010000324.1:0-4132 GCA_964607235.1 uncultured Anaerolineae bacterium
AGGAGGGAAAAATGGAAAACGTCGAATTTCTGGCCGGCGCCTTTGCCCTGTTTTGGGGCCTGACTTTTGCATATATGTTTAGCATCGCCCGCCGCCAGGCACAACTGGAGCAAGAATTGCGCACTCTGGAACGATTGATCGATCAAGAATACCCCGAGTGAGACACGCTCCTGAAAAAAAGTTCGAAAACAACCGGCCTGCACGCCAGGGGTTGTCAAGATCACACAAATGAGGTACAACAAGGTGAGAAGCATCGCGTAGAATTTTACCGGCGCCCGGCAAAAGCACGCAATCACGTCCCGGCGCCAACAAGAGGAATCTTATGAATCAACCCACACTGTCTCCCTGGCAACGCAAGTTCATAATGGGCACGCAACGTTTCATCCATTGGCTCTCAAAACACTGGTTGGCCGTGGCCAATTTTTTCGTATTTCTGTACGTCGGTCTGCCCTTTGCGGCGCCGCTGCTGATGAAAGCGGGCTGGACCGTCCCTGCGCGCGTGATTTACACCATCTATGGCAACTTGTGCCATCAACTGGCTTTCCGTTCATGGTTCTTGTTTGGTGAACGGCCGGTGTACCCTCTGGCCGAGTACACCCAAATGTTCGGGCTGGAAAACGTCGGTATGACGCAAATATTCAGCCACGCGCGCGAGTTCGTCGGAAACGAGACCTTGGGTTACAAGACCGCTTTTTGCCAACGTGACATTGCCACTTATGCCGCGCTGCTGCTGTTCGGCCTGCTTTACGTCTGGCTGCGGCGACGCGAGTTACGCCCCATGCCCTTTTTGCTGTTCATCCTGCTGGGCATCGTGCCCATTGGCCTGGATGGCGGCAGCCAGTTTATCAGCATGTTCATCCCCGTCTTTCCTGAACGAGAGAGCATATGGCAATTACGCACCCTCACCGGGGGACTGTTTGGCCTCTCTATCGGTTGGCTGGCCTATCCCTACATCCAAGAGGGGATGGAAGAGACCCACCAGACCCTGGCCCAGCGCTATGGTTGGGACGAGTATGACGTCCCCTCAGAGCCGCCCCAGTCCAAAACCCGCGAGCAAGTGATCCAGTTGTTGGAAGACGAGGACTTGATCTAGCCTTACAACGCTTCCAGCAGAGCCTGCGGCAGCGGCGCCACCTGGCCCGCGTCATCTTGGAGACATACCGTCGCCCGCGCTGCCAGCAAGCGCTCCTCACCCCGGCGCACCTCGTGCGCCCAGGTCAATTGCGTGGGGCCGGCCCCCACGACGCGACTGTGCACGTCAATCTCGTCATTGACGCCGGCCGGGGCAAAATACTCGACCGCGTAGCGCACCGGCGCCGGGATCAAGTCGAGGACATGCAGCCGAGTCGCTTGATCCTCCAGCGGAAAACCCATCACGTCCAGCGCGTCCAGCCGGGCCTGGTTCAGCCAGTCGAGATAAACGGCGTTATTCACGTGGCACAGGTTGTCCAACTCGTACCGCCGGGGGCGATGGCGGTAGATAAAGGGCCGCCCTTCCAACTCACGCGCGGATTCCAGAGGTGGCGCGCTATCCAGAGCATCGACGCCGTTAGGATCAAAGAGGTCGATCGCCATTTGAGGAATGCGGCAGGGAAACAGCAAAGCAGCGTCCACATAGATCCAGTCGGCCTGGGCCAGGGCCACCAGGCGCGCATCGGAGGCGCGGCGCAACGCGTACTCGCGGTAACAGTGCACCCGGCGCGTGTTGGAAACCCAGGTCTCGACCTCAACCGCGTCGCCAAAGGTCAAGGGCGCCAGGTAGACGACCGCTTGTTTACGGATGACCCAAATCGTGCCCAACGCGTCGTAGCGTCGCGTGTCATAGCCTGCGTGCGCCGAGGCCTCAAAAGCCGCCTGTTGCATATAATTCAAAATGGCGCTATCGTGCACCACACCCGTCGGCCCGATCTCATAGCCGCGCACGCGAAAACGACAACGATAAATATAGCTCATGGCAACGCGACATCACACGGCCGGCACAACCCCAGCCCCCCGCGACAATCCGGCGCGTCTGGGTAGCGGGTGCAATCGGTGGGAACGGGCAACGCGCGCCAGTCCGTGGGCCAGATCGCAGCATAAAAGCCCAGGTAAGCGGCCACCTGGGTGCGCCAATAGGCCTCGTCGTGGGCGCCGGGCGCCGTCGCAAAAGTGTACGCCAACCCGCGCGCATCCAGGCGCTCCCGGAAGCGGGCGACCCACTTGTTTAGCCAATCCTCCTCGCCCACGTCCAGGTAAAGGCGCAGCGACTCGAGGTCCGGCGCTTTGTCGACCAGATAATAAGGGTTATACTGGGGCGGCGCGTTATCCCAAAAAACCGCTGGGCTGTGACCGCCGGCGCTGATAAACAAATCCGGATGACGGAAGGCGATCTCTAGCGCCCAAAAAGCGCCCCGGGACAGCCCTCCGATAGCCCGCCCCTCCCGCTGTGCCCAGGCGCAGTAGCGCCTTTCGACATAGGGCAACAAGTCCTCTATCACCGCCTGCTCCACCGAGCCCGGGCCACCGTCCGGATCACGGTCAATGCCCCAGATGTTGGGCATCACGATGATCATCGGCGGCAGCGTCCCGGCCGCGATGCCGGCGTCAACCCCCTCGTCCAGGCCCAATACGTCCCACTGGCTATCGCCATAGTTCAAGCCGTGGAACATGTACAGTACGGGAAACAGGCGCTGGGCCTGTCCGTAGCACGGGGGGAGATAAATACGGTAGCGCATCCGGCGCCGCAGGCTCGGGCTGTAGAAATAATCCACGCTCACCTGGCCGTGCGTCTCGCCGCACAACTCGGCGGCGCCCAACGGCGCGGTGGTGACCCGGGGCGGCCCGTAAACCGGCTCTGACATAGACAGCGGCGCGCTCGGCGTCGCGGCAGGAGACAAGGTCACCGTGGGCACGGCCTCCATGCCCTGAACGGTCGGCACAAAAGCGCTGACCAACAGTACAATCAGCGCCACGCCCTTGATGATACGTTGACCCATTTTTCCCTCGATAATCCAGCCCATCTGCTCCTCAATCGTTCAACCGCGCGCGATCAGGCAACGGCTAGTGTACCACAACCCATCGCGTTGGCAAGTTCTGGCGCGCCAGAGGCGGGCGTCCGGACAACCGGCAATGTGGCGGTGATGATCAAGACGCCATCCTTCGGCTGCGCTCCCCAAAGATGGTCAAACTGCCAGGGGCAGCGCCACGGGCCACTCGATGTAACTGAGCGGTATGTCGAGGGGTTCCTGGCGGCGGCGTCCCTGGCATATCGCTGAATTCTGGGTTTGGACGAGAGATAAACGCTCAGGCGGCTATGGACAGCATGGCCTGGCGCTCGATGTAGCTAATGGGGATAGGTGGCTGATGGAGCGAGGCATAAAAGGCCCCAGCCTTGAGAAAGTAACTGACGGGTGGCGTCGTGACAATCTGCAGCGCCATTTCTCGCAGGTCACCAGGCAAATCTTCCAAACCGTCCAGCCGGAAACTGGGTGGACCATAGCGCGTCGGGCGGGTGAGTAATGAAAAATCAACGAAACTCAGGCTGACCGCTTTGCCTTCCGTTCGGTCTAACCGTAGCAAGATGTGATCGGCAAGCTGTACACCGGTTGCCGGGCGATTCTCCCCAAAGTAAATGTCGAGTTCATCGCTCTCAGCTTCGTATACGAGTCGTGCTTCTGTGCCATTCGGCAAGACTCGACGTTCCTGCACCACGTTAATTCCGTCCATAGGGTTTTACCTTTTTGGCTCTACGTATTTCATCCACCCACTAACCACAAAGTTATTAGGTTGTGGGCCCTCATCAGTCGCGTTGCCAAATTTAAAAAGCACGACAACGATCAGATGATTATTCTCGGGTAGAAGCGCATCAAAGCGTTTGCTATAAAAATATTTGTATGGCAAGAGGGGATCTTGTCTCCGGCGCCCCAATCGAATCGTCTCTAGAAACCTTTCTAGAAAAGGTGCCATTTCAGGGCGTGACTCGAGAATGTGTCGCCAACGCTCTTCCGTGAGATAGATCTCGTGACCTCAACGGTCCTGTACAGTCCACTTGGTCATTGGTGGCCCCTTGACTATGATTATACGCGCCGCAGCCGGCTTGTCAACTTGCACGATGGTCCTTCGTTACGCTAGAGGAGCAACGCGGCTTCCACAT
>CAZSJU010000325.1:0-1798 GCA_964607235.1 uncultured Anaerolineae bacterium
AGGTCCCCGGCACCTGAAAAAAGGTGCCGGGGACCTTGTGAATTATTGTAAATCTCGCCACGCGGGTAGGCCGGCGATGCCCTCGGCGGCCTTGACGGCTTGTACGATCGCTTGTGCCACCGCCTCGGCGGCATAGGCGCCGACCAGATTGACGTCGCCGCGCTTGTCTCCGGTAGAGAGGGCAAACAGGGTGTCGCCGTCAAACATGGTATGGGCTGGGCGCACCGCCCGCGCGATCCCGTCCTGGGCCATCTGGGCCACTTTGTTGGCTTCCTCTTTGGTCAGTTGGGCGTTGGTCGCCACCACGCCGATCACAGTGTTGGAGGCAAAGCGCAGGGCCAGCTTGCCGAGCATGCTCTTCATCGTGGCCAGCGTGCCGGCCGGCGCGTCGCCGCGCAGCCGGCGCGTCCCGGCCAGGATTGCGCCTGTCTCGGGGTCCACCACGTCGCCAAAGGGGTTGACGGCCATCAGCGCGCCGAGCACTAGGCCGCCGCCCAAGTCCAGGGCGACGCTGCCCAGGCCCGATTTCATGGCGCGCTTGGTGCCTAGCGCTTTGCCCAGGCTGGCGCCTGTGCCGGCGCCCACGTTGCCCTGGGCTACGGGCCCATCGGTGGCAGCCTCGCAGGCTGCATAGCCCATAGCCGCGTCGGGCCTTGCGCTCGGATCGCCCAGGTCCAGGTCGAACAGGACCGCTGCCGGGACGATGGGCACGTGGGCCACGCCTACGTCGACGCCCACGCCGCGCGCTTCCAGGTAGCACATCACGCCGTCGGCGGCAGCCAGGCCAAAGGCCGAACCGCCGGTCAGCAGCACTGCGTGGGCTTGCTGCACCAGGTGCATGGGGCGCAACAGGTCGGTCTCGCGGGTGCCGGGGGCGCCACCGCGCTGGTCGACGCCGCCCACGGCGCCGTTTTCGCATAGCAAGACGGTGCAGCCGGTCAAGCCTTGCAGGTCGGTGGCGTGGCCGACGCGGATGCCGGGCACGGCGGTGATGGTTTGCGGTTGAGTGCTCATTTTCGGTTCCTCCGAATTTGCCACGGAGACACAGAGCGCACAGAGGATTGAATCTTGACCTTATCAGTTCTCTGTGACTCAATGTTCCCTATAACTGTATCAGTATCGGTTATTTCTCTTTTGCTGCCAGTAGTTCGACGGCACGCTCCAGCACTGCGTCGGCCACGGCGGCCTTGGGCATCAACGGCAGCTCGGTGATCTCGCGGTCGCGCTGGATCAACAACACGCAGTTGGTCGCGGCGGCAAAGCCGGCGTCGGATGCGCTGACGTCGTTGGCGACGATCAGGTCCAGGTTTTTGGCGCGCAGTTTGGCCTGAGCGTTGGCGCGCAAGTCCTGGGTCTCGGCGGCAAAGCCGACCACGACGCGGGGCCGGCCGATCTCGGCGCGCCGGGCCGCCACCGCCGACAGGATGTCGGGCGTGCGGGTCAACGCCAGCGACAGGTCGGCGGCGCCCTTTTTGAGCTTGTGGGGCGCGGTGACGGCCGGGCGATAGTCGGCGACGGCGGCGGCCATCAGCAACAGGTCGGCCGCGGCGCAGGCCGCCAGCGTCGCAGCGTGCATGTCTTGGGTTGTGCGCACATCCACCCGCGTCGCGCCGACGGGCGTCGGCAGGGGAGTAGGTCCGCTGATCAATGTGACCTGGGCGCCACGGTCCAGTGCGGCCTGAGCCAGCGCAAAACCCTGCCGTCCGGAAGAGGGGTTGCTGAGAAAGCGCACCGGGTCCAGCGGCTCGCGGGTGGGGCCGGCGGTCACGACGACGTGGCGCCCGTCCAACGCGCCGCC
>CAZSJU010000325.1:1898-4130 GCA_964607235.1 uncultured Anaerolineae bacterium
GCGGGCGCGATCAAGGTCGGGCAGCGCGCCGCCAGGGCCAGGGTGCTCAGCAGGTCCTCCGCCAGGCCGTGGGCTAGCTTGGCCAGCGTGTTGGCCGTGGCAGGGGCAATGAGTAACAGCTCGGCGGCATGGCCCAGTCCCACGTGAGCGATGTGAGTGGGCAACCCGCCGTCGGCGACCGGCTCGGGCGCGCGCCACAGGTCGGTGTAGACCGGGCGGCCGGTGAGCGCCTGGAAGGTGAGGGGGGTGACGAAACGGGTCGCGCCCTCGGTCATGACGACGTCTACCCGGGCGCCGGCCTGGGTCAGACGGCTGGCCAGCGTGCAGATCTTATAGGCTGCGATACCGCCGCATATGCCCAGCACGATGTGGCGATTGTCTAATAGGGGAATTTTTTCCATAGGTTACCTCCGGTTGGAAAAAGATTTGCCACAGAGGCAGAGCACACAGAGAAAAAACATGACAAGGCGTTGCTGTTGTGCCGTGATTGACAGAGTTGCGCGGAGGATTTCACAGAGGAGCGCAGAGAGAAATCTAGGATTTCAGTTCTCTGTGCCCTCTGTGCCTCTGTGGCATCTCTTTAACGCGGGTGGTTCAGTTCGTACACGATGCGCAGGCCGTGCAGCGTCAGCCAGGGGTCGACCACGTCGATGACGTCGGTCTCCTGGGCGATGACCGGCGCCAGCCCGCCGGTGGCGATGACGTGCGTCTCGGGCCCCAGCTCGGCCTTGAAGCGGGCGACCATGCCCTCCACCAGGCCGACGTAACCGTACAACAGGCCTGATTGGATGCTGTGCGGGGTGTTGCGCCCGATGGCCGAAGGCGGACGTTTGAGCTCGACGCGGGGCAGCTTGGCCGTGCGTTCGAACAGCGCGCGGGCCGCGATGCTCACGCCGGGCGCGATGGCGCCGCCCAAATAGTCGCCGTCGGCCGACACTGCGTCAAAGGTGGTGGCCGTGCCCAGATCAACCACGCAGGCTGGCACCCCGTACAGGACGCGCACGGCGGCGGCGTCCACCACCCGGTCGGCGCCCACCTCGCGCGGGTTTTCATAGCGCACCTGGACGCCGGTGCGCACCCCCGCGTCCACGACCAGCGGCGTCTGCCCCACATAGTCCTGGCAAACCTGTTGAAAGATGGGGGTCAGGGGCGGCACGACGCTGGCGATGGCCACACCCGTCACCGATTGGGGCTGATAGCCCTGGTGCTGGAACAGTTGGGTCATCAAGATGCCATATTCGTCGGGCATTTTTTCGTGGATGGTACGGATGCGCCAACTCGGTCCCAGGCGCTCGCCCTCGTACAACCCAAAGGTGATGTTGGTATTGCCGATGTCGATGGTCAATAGCATGTCTGGGCTCCTATTATTGTCATACGCTAGCGCCGCCGGGGCGCAATGTCACCTGACGCCAGGTGGCCACCACAGCGACGGTGATCAAGGCGGCCGCCACCATCTCGGGCGGCCCGTTGGTCACGCCGACGGTCTGGGCCACAGCCGCCGGCAGGTAGCCGCGCGCGACCAACGCGCTGAGCACTAACAGCGTGTTGATCAATGTGCCACTCACAGCCGCCATGCTCAACGCCAGTCCCTCGGGGTGGGCGCGGGCGGCGTGGTACAAGATAAAGCCGACCAGCGCCAGGCCCAGGACGGCGGTCGCTACCCCCAGGGCCGGGGCCAACGTAAACTCGGCCGTGCCCACGGTGTGGGCCACGCCCAGCACGACGGCGCTCATGGCCAGCCCGCTCACCGTCAGGGACCAGGCCCGGCCGGCGGATTGGGCCAGGCGGTAGGCGCCCCAGGCGGTCAGCCCGATAAAGAGCCGTGGGACGACCGAGACCCAGGGGTCGGTGAAAAAGACGTCGCCCGGCCCCTTGGGGGCGACGCTGGCCAGGATCATGCTAGAGACGCCAAAGATGGCGCCGATCAGGGTGCCGGCGCCTGGGCCGGCCACGATGGCGCCGATGACGACCGGCACGTGCATGACGGTGATCGAGACCCCGGCCACAAAGGGGATAAAGCCCAGTTGGGTCACGGCCAGCAGTACCGAGACGGCGCTCATCACGCCGGCAATGGCGATTTCACGGGTGTTTGGTTTCATGATTAGCTCCTTAGACGTTGAATCGGTTGAAAGCTTGGTCTGCCACAGAGACACAGAGAACACAGAGAATTTAATCAGGACCTTGAGTTATTGATTTCAAAGTGTCATTCCATTCAAATTTTCAATGTATATC
>CAZSJU010000326.1:0-1407 GCA_964607235.1 uncultured Anaerolineae bacterium
GGGGAGAGCACCTGCTTTGTCAGCCAAGGCAGGGGCGCACCCAACGAGGACCTGTGCATCGGTTTCTGGTCGAACGACAAATTTGTCTTTACGTTCGGCGGTTCCGGCAGCGAGCTGCTCACGCCGAACGCCTACGCCGACACCGACTGGTGTCACTGGGCCGTCACCTACGACGCCGACAGCGGCCGCCGCGTCATCTACCGGGACGGCCGGCAGGTCGCCCAGGACACCGCCCCGGCCGCTTATCAGGGCAGCGGTGAGTTGCGCATCGGCAAGGCCTTTTACGATCACAACTATGACGGCCGGCTGGACGAGCTGGCGATCTGGCGCGACGCCCTCAGCGCCCAAGAGATCGAAACGCTGTACGATAAGGTCAAGGCGCTGGACGATTCCGTGACCGAGTGCGCCCTGCCGCGCGCGATGCAGGGCGAGAGCCGGCTGACCGTCGACCGGCTGGCGCTGCGCGAGGCGACCACCTTTTTGGGCAAGGCCGAGCAAGAGACCCGCGAGACCCTCACCATCGACCGCACCGAGCCCGACTCGACCATCACCTCGCTGGCAGATGGCCAACGGCTCAACGTCACCGGCACGCTGGTCATCGGCGGCGAGGCCCGCGACAACACCTTTGTGACGGGGGTCGATGTGCGCGTGGACGGCGGCGCATGGCAGGCGGCCGAGGGCGCCGAGACCTGGACCTACGCCTGGGACACCTCCGGCCTGGGCGAGGGTGACCACACCGTCGAGAGCCGCGCCACCGACGCCGGCGGCAACGTTGAGACGACGCCTGCCAGCGTGACGGTCAACATTGACCGCACGCCCGCCCAACTGGCCGCCGGCGCCCCGCCGCAAAAGGCGGGCCAAGACGGGGATGGCAACTGGACCGTGCCGCTTGGTGGGACGCTCACCGACGTCAATCCGGACGTGGTGGAAGTGCTGCTCCAGGGCCAGAGCGACGCGGCGGCCGGCTTGGGCTGGCAAACGGCCACAGTCGCCGGCAGCAACTGGAGCATCGACTATCGCCTGTCCGAATTGGACAATGACGAGCGCGCGCTCCTCGACCCCACCGGCGTCTATACCCTCAGCCTGCGCGCCGTGGACGTGCCCGGCAACTGGACGCCGGAGGCGGACTATCTGCCGCTGGTCGCGCTGGACAACACCCCGCCCGAGACGGCGCTGACCTTCCCCTTTACCGATACCGGCGCGCTCACCGATACGGCCCGTTTCATCACCGGCGTCATCACCGACGTCGAAAGTGTGACCTATGGCGTGGGTGGGGTTGAGGTCGCCCTGGTCAACTCGGAGGACGATCCCCCCGTCGTCGACTGGCACGCCGCGCTCCTCATGAGCCCCGGCGCCATCACCTCCACCTGGGCCTATACGCTGCCGGCCGACATGGAAGGCTTTTAC
>CAZSJU010000326.1:1507-4091 GCA_964607235.1 uncultured Anaerolineae bacterium
CGCTACCGCTTTCTCTCTGTCGCCCGCGAGTACAACAACCCGGCCGGCAACCGCGAACAGACTGTGCTGCATCCCGTCACCGTCACCGTAGATTCGCTCCCGCCCTCCACGCCTACCTTCACCACCACCGTCTTTACGGCTGCTCACCAGGCCGAGACGTGGCCCGTCTTTCTCACCGGCGTCGTCACCGACATTGTCGGCGTGGATCGGGTAGAGACGAACCGGGACGAGGAAGGCTGGGTGCGCGCGGCCCACGACGGCACGACCTGGCGCGCCCGCTGGACGCACGACGACAGCTTGTCGGACCACGTCACCTACACTGTCTCTGTACGGGCCGTGGACCTGGTCAGCCGCACGGCACAGGCCACCGAGACCATCACCTTTGACGTGGTCCCGCCCGCGTTCGTCACCCCGGCGTTGAGTTACCAGGACCCGTTGGACCCGCTCCTGTACCATCCCGTTATCCCTGGCCAGATCGTCACCGACAGCCACGTCCTGCGCGTCGCGTGGCCGCCCTCCAGCGACGGGGCCGGCGTGCGCGGCTACCACGCCGGCTGGACGACCGCGCCCACCGCCAGCGCCGGCCTGTCCTACACCGCCCATTCTGGCGCTGCCAGCTATACCGTCACCCAGATCATCAGCGAGGCGCAGGCCGTCTATGCCCGCGTCGTCCCTGTGGACCAGCACGGCAACCGGCGGGAGCAGGCAGAAGGCCCGGTTTACGTGGATTCGCCGCTCACGCCGGACATCATCGCTCTCCCCGCTCCCTCTGGGGAAGGGGCCGGGGGTGGGAGCATCTATCACGGCTGGATGGATTCCGGCTGCACGCTGATGGGCGTCGACCGGCGCGTCGAGAGCCACGCTTTCGACGGCGCCTCGCTGGACGAACCGCAGCGCTTTTACGCCACCTGGGACGAGCAAGCGTTCCGGATGGCCTGGGAGGGCGCCAACTGGGATTACGAGGGCGACCTGTTCGTCTACTTTGACAGCGTCCCCGGCGGCGCCGAGACACTCTATAATCCTTACACTGCCACACTCACCGATACCACCATTTACCTGCCGGGCAACGTTCCCACGGTGGATACCTCTACCTGGCCCGAGTTTGAGCAGATCCGTCGCACGCAGCTCATCAGTCCGCTGCTCAACCTCGCTATGCAGGCCGACACCCTGCTGTGGGTGCAGAGCGAGGTCACCGCCACCGTGATGCACTGGGACGGGGGCGCCTGGGTCAGCCCGACCCTGCTCACCACAGGCGAGCACTATCGTTGGAACGACGGCCTGACCGACCTCTATCTGCCCTTCAGCGCCACCCTGGGCATCACCCAGCCGGCCACCACGGCGCTCAACCTGCTGGCCGTGGCGTCTGAAAAGGAGACACTGCGCCTGTGGGCCACCATGCCCGACCGCAACCTGGTCAGCAGCGAGCGGGTGGTCAACCCCACCGCCGCGCTGGCCACCCAGGGGGAACACGTCTTTGTCCTGACCCACCCCTACCGTTGGATCAGTCTCGGCTCGGGCATCTGCCCCAACGACCCGCTGATGGGGTGGACGGGCGAGACCTTCCCCGACAATGACCTGCGGGTGAGCTTGAGCGCAAACCCCGTCGGCACCACCTACGCATTGATGGGCGACGACCTGTATCATCAATGGCGCGCCTTTTACCAGGACGAGGGGCCGGAGGATCGCCAGTTCGATTTCCTCGACCACAGCCACCCGCCGCTGGGTCACGGCGACACGGTCACCTATACCTTGACCGTCGCCAATCGCGGTCCGTCAGACGCCGAGGGGGTCAAGGCCCTCATCTCGGCCTACTATGCTCTCAGCCTCCCCGGCGCGACCCAGGACGCGGGCGGTTACCGCGAGTACGACGTCGTGGACGTCGGGGACGTGGCCTCGGACGCGACCGTCACGGTCACCTTTGGCGGCGTGATAAACGTCGAGACCAACTGGCGCTACGACCAATGCCTGTTGGCCCACCCTGCCGACATCTGCCAACCGCTGCGCGACTGGGCGACGTTGGCGGGCATGGTGTTTGACGCGCGCACCCCGCTCACCCTCACCGCCGACCTCCCGCTAGAGCCGGCCTGGGAGTGGCTGTGGGCCGACCATCGCGTGGACAATGACCCGCCGCAGCACGTGGGGATCGACAGCCCGCAGGCGGTCGTCGCGCCGGGGAGCAACACAGTGCGCGGCTATGCCTCTGACCCCTCGGGCGTGCCGACGATCGAACTACAGGTGCGCGACCCGCTCAGCACCACGAGCATCATCACCTGCGCCGACCCCAGCCCCGACGACGGGCGCTGGACCTGCGACTGGGTCGTCAGCGGCGACGACGGCGACGAATTCGACCTGCGAGCCCGCGCCACCGACGGCTATGGACACGTCAGCGCGTGGACAAGCCCCTGGCGCACGTTGGTGCTGGACGCGACCCCGCCCACGGTCACGATCGATATCGAGGCCCAGGAGGCGATCAGTGGACAATTGATCGGTCCCCAGGGCTATCTACTGACCGGCATCTTTACCGACAGCCACAGCGCGGGCAGCGTTTCCGTCTGCCGCGACACGGCGGACGGCACGCGCTGTG
>CAZSJU010000327.1:0-1284 GCA_964607235.1 uncultured Anaerolineae bacterium
TTCGCCTCCTCGGGAAATTAGGGTTCGGGGTCTTGTACCTCAGCCAGTATATCCGCCTGGCGCAGCGCCTCGGCCGGTGCGGGCGTGGCGCGACGGCGCTGGCGCCAGTACAGCGCGCCCATGAGTAAGGTGGGCAAAATCACGACGGCCAGCAGGGTGGGCACTGCAGGCAGGCGTGGGGTGGACGAAAAGCGGTCCAGGTTGAACAGCGTCAAGGCCAGCGCGGCCCAGACGGTGGCGAAATTGGGCAGGGCGTCACCGGAATGCAGCAGCCCCATGCCGTGCCAGCGGCGCCGGGTAAAGGGCCACAGCAGATTGCTGCCCATGTAGCCCAGTTGATCTTCCAGGACGTGGGTCGCAAAGGCCAGCCCGCTGACCCAGCCGGCGGTGGGGCCCAGCAGCACGCCCACGAGCAGGCCCAGGGCGGCAGCCAGGGGCAAGCTGTGGCTCCAGCGGCGGTGCCAGGGCAAAAAGGTGACGTGCAGCGTGTCGCCGCGCCGTTCAAAGCGAAAGGCCGGCCCGCTAAAGGCATCGATCGTAATCACGTCGTCGTAGGTGTGGACGATGGGCACGCCGATGGACGCGCGCCCTGGGGGTTGAGCAGGGCGCGCACTGCCGGGCAGGGGCGCCCCGGCCGTGGTGACGGCCGGCCCGGCGCGCACGACGATCGCGCCCGCACCGGGCGCAAAGCGCAGGTCGTAGCGGCGCCACAGGTCGGGACCTATGCGGGCGGTGTGCAGCATCACCGTGCGGGGTTGGTCGCTCTGAAAAGCGTCGCGCATAGCCGCCGCCACGCGCTCGGCGATGGCTTGCGGCTGCAGGTTGTGGGGGTCGGGGTCTATCTCGTCGTCGTAGCGTTCCAGATAGCGACCAAAGCGAAAATCGAGGGTGTCGGGCAGCAGCCCGAACAAGCCACCCAGGGCTATGACGAGAGATCCGTCGGCGGCTTGGTGCACAGCGTCGGGGAGCAAAGAGGCCACGGCGATACCCGAGATAAAATGGGCAATGCCTTTCACAGCGTCTTCCTCTATCTTGCTTGATCTAGGTTGTAGGTTTTTCTTGCCTCTGTGGTGCAACTTTTAACGCTACCGCGCCCAGGGCTTCTTTTTCAGGTGGGTAGATGGCGCGCATCTCTTCCAACAGTTGCTGAGGTGGAATATGGGGAGCGATGGATGTGGGGGTTTCGTGCGCCAGCAGCGTTTCAAAGTCTGGGTAGCGCGCGATGCGTTGGATGATATAGGGATGGGTTTCGTTGAGCAACAGCCGGTCGCCGACCTGGAGCCG
>CAZSJU010000327.1:1384-4079 GCA_964607235.1 uncultured Anaerolineae bacterium
CGCTGTTCGATCAGGCGCACCTCGGCGCCGGCGTGCAGCGCAAACTCGGTCAAATAGTCTTCACCGGGGCCGCTGCGCACCGTCACCTCGGGGGCCACGACCACCGCCGGCGGCTCGCGCCCCGTGTCCCACCGCCGGACCCCGATAGAGAGCAGCGTCAAGAGCAAGAGCCCCGCGACGACGCCCGCCCCGTATCGTCCGAGCTGGCGTCGCTTTCGCCACAACAGTGCGCCGATCACGAGACCACACAGGGCGATCCATAGCAGCAGCGCGATGGCCGCCGCTTCTTCCAGCGTCAACCAGTGAATGATGCGGCGCGCCAGCGCGACCAGGGCAGCCTCGTCCTCGGTCTCGATGCGATCGCGGGTCTGGGCGCGCGCCAGCTTGAGGTTGGCGTCCACGTCGCCGTCGCGCGGCAATAGCCGCTGTGCGCGGCGATAGTTGAGGATCGCGCGCCCCAGGTCGCCGCTCTTGAAATAGGCGTTGCCCAGATTGTAGTAAAGTTGCCCATCCCGCACGCCGGCGTCGACCAGCGCCTGATAGCCCTCGGCCGCGGCGACAAACTCGCCGGATTCGTAGCGTTGATTGGCGGCCGCCATCTGGGCGCCGCTGGCCGTCGAGGGACCGGCCTGCGAGGCACAGGCGGTGAGTGTTAACAAGAGTAAGGTCAGAGTGATGGCAATGGCTATAGTCAGTCTTTGTTTCATCGCTGTGACGGTTCCCCCGTGATGGCGTCTTCTAACCCTGTCAAGATCGTTTCCGCCTCGGCTACCAGTGCCCCCGCACCGCGACCGGCAGCCCCGGGCGCAAAGCGGCCCGAGTCGGCCCAGGTCAGGCAATTTAATGTGCGGTCGATCAAGTCGTCGGGGATCGCTTGTTCCGCCAGCACCCGTTGGATGGCGTCGTGGGTCAGGCCGGCAGCGGGCAGGTTGAACTTGTCCCCGACATAGTCGGTCAGGGCGCGCGCCACGGCGGCATAGGCCGCGTCGGGGTCTGTGCCGACGTCCTGCCGCGCCTGGGCCAACCGCTTGTGGGCCAGGCGCCGTGCGCGTTGAGCGCGGGCATAGGCCACGTCGCTCGACAGGCGGCGTTGCCGTCTCTCCCAGATCCAGACCCCGGCCACCGCCAGGAGCGGCAGGATCCAGCCCAGCCAGTAGAGTGGTTGCGCCGTGAGTGACGCGCGCCCCATGGTCAACGTGGGTGGGGCGGCCTTGATGTGGCGGATGTCGCTGCCTAGCACGTCGATCGCTTGCTTGCCTTCTCCGACGGGCGTGGCGCCGGGCAGGTCCTCGCCCGGCGCTACCTGGACCGTCAGGGGTGGTGTCTCGACGCGGCGATATTGACCCGCGGCTGGGTCAAAGTAAGAGAGGGCAAAGGACGGCAAGGTCAGTTCCCCGGCTTGTGTGGGCACCAGCAGCCGTTCAAACAGTTTTTCACCACGGATGATCTCGCCGTCCTGTCCCACCTCGGTGTTCACCTGCGGGTCATAGACACGCCAATCGGCCAACGTTTCCTTGGCGCTCGCGCTGGGGTCGTTCAGGGCAGCCACGTTGCCGGCGCCTGCGACGCGCAGGAACAGCGTCACCGGCTCGTTGACGCGCGTCTCGGCCGGCTCGACCCAGGCTTCAATCTCGAATTGTCCCACCGCACCGTCAAAATCGTCCGGCGCGTCTTCCGGCAGCGGCTGCACGTCGACCTCGACCGCGCCGGTGCTCAAGGTGACGTCGGCGTTGAAAAAGTCGCCGGGGATGATCAATTGGGCCGCTGGGATGGTGACCGGGCCGGCGGTGGTGGGGAATAGCGCCTGGCGCACCTCGGTGACGCGGTAGCGTCGTCCGCCGGCTGTCTGCTCATAGACGTTGTTGGGCGTCAGCGCCTCGCTCCAGAACCCGTTAAAATTGGGCCATTCCAGGCGCGGTTGGCCGAACAGGTTGACTGCCTGGTAAAAACGGAAGCGATAGACCGTTTGCTGGCCCACGAACGGCGTCGGATCGGTCACGTCCGCTTCCGCGTGCAAGTCTTGCCCCGACAGCCCGCTGGACGCTCCCGGTGGTGGGGTGGGCGCCGCGCCGCTGTCGCCTTCTTGGGGCGTCGAGGTGGGCGCCTGGCCCTGGGTGACCTGGATCTCAATCGGGTCGGTCTGGTAGGTCCTGCCGTCGACCGAGATCGTGGCAGAGTCGATGATAAAAGTGCCACTGCCGGTGGGTTGCAGCCGGTAGATAAAGGCGGTGCGCGCGCTGACCACGCCGTTGACCATGCTGAACTGGCTGGAGCGGCTGCTGCCGACGACGTTCAAGTCGCTCATCAGCGGCAGTTGTGGGTCCCCGACCTGTTGATAGTCCCCGGACACGGTCAACGTCAGCGTCAGCAGTTGCTCGGTGGAGAGCGTCGTGCGGTCTACCTCGGCGCTAAAGGTGACGGCATCTTGGGCCAGGGCCGGGACGGCTAGCGTCAAGAGGAGGATCAGGAATATGAACAGGACGCAGATTAACGCAGATTTGCGCAGATAACTTGATCTGCGTGCATCTCTGCAAGCATCAACGTCCATCTGCGTCCGTCTAATTTCGAACTTTTTTCCGGTCATCATGGCGTTCATTGTGGGCGGTTTACCAATCTTCTTCCGGCGGCGCGCCGGGGGCACGATATATTTGTTGGAGGCGTTCTTGCAGCGTCTCGCTTTCGCTCATCAGGGCTT
>CAZSJU010000328.1:0-4065 GCA_964607235.1 uncultured Anaerolineae bacterium
TGGCGTTGCCCAAGAGTTGCAGCGCTTCCCGCAACGTTATCAGGTCATGTGGTATCGGTTGTTTTGCCGTATTGCCCAAGCCGTTCACAATGTTTACTCCCTAGACTTGGCAGGGCTGCAATGAATAGCCCCACGAGATGTCGCTGTGAGCGTGTTCATTATACTTGCAGGGGTATCTTTTGCATGTACGCTCTGGGTACGTTGCTGAGGCTCATGGCGCCGCCTGCAAGCGCTCTGCGCCGGTGTACACGTTCATGTGGTCTTCTCGGGCATAGCCGATTAGCGTGATGCCCCACGCGCGAGCCAGGTCGAGCGACAGACTGGTGGGCGATGTGCGCGAAACGACGACCAGCGCGCCCATGCTGGCCGCTTTGCTCAACATCTCGCTGCTGATGCGGCCGCTGCATAGCAGTATACGCGCCTGCGTCTCTATCCCTTGATACATCGCCATGCCTCTGACCTTGTCGAGCGTGTTATGTTGGCCGACGTCTTCGGCTACCAGCAGCAGGCGTTGGCCGTCGCTCAGGGCCGAGGTGTGAATGCCACGCACCGATTGGTACAGTTGCTCAGCCTGGTGGAGCTGCCGCACCAAGTCATAAATCTGTTGGGGCGTTACCTGGATCTGACCAGGCAGCGGCTCTATTTTGCGCGAGAGATCGTCAAAGGTCACGCCGCTGCCACAACCGGAGGTGATGATCGTGCGTGACGGGCGCGTGACGGCGTGGCTCAACCACACGTCTATACAGTTTCCGCTTTGGCACAGACGGGCGATTTTGACTTCTTCCAAACTGTTGATCAGCCCTTCGTTGGCCATAAAGCCCACGGCCAGTGCTTGCTGTTGCAGCGGCGTGCACATGAATGTCATAAATTCCAGGCCGTTGATGTACAGGCTGACCGGGATTTCTTGGGGGACGCCGGCGTCGACGGTCGACCATTCGTCACCGGTGACGTGTTCATAGACGATAGAGATGATGCCTTCCAAAATGCACCTTACCTGGGCTGTGTTGTGCGTGATGTCTCATAGCAGTCGGGGCGACGGTCGCTCAAGATGGGAATGTGGCGCCGGGCCTCGTCAACCTTTTCGGGCGCTAGGCGCGCGATCAGCAATGCGGGGTGGTCCTCTCCCTCGACCACTAACTCGCCCCACGGCCCGACCACCGCGGATGCACCGCCAAATGTGTTGTTGGGGTCGGTACCGACGCGGTTGCAGCCGGCGACGAAACATTGGTTCTCGATCGCACGTGCGCGCAGTAACGTGCGCCAATGGTCGATGCGCGGCGCCGGCCATTGGGCCGGTATCACGATCAGTCGCGCGCCGCCCAGAGCATAGCCGCGAAACAGCTCGGGGAAACGCAAGTCGTAGCAGATGGCCAGGGCGGTGATGCCCCAGGGCAAGTCTTGACACTGTGCCGGGCGGTCACCGGGCGTCAGATAACGGTCTTCTTGCATCAAGCGAAAGAGGTGCAATTTGCGATATTGGCTGACCAACCCTTGCGGGCCAAACAAGACGCACGTGTTATAGACGCGTCCCGCGCACGCTTCCAGCAATGAGCCGGCGACGTATAGCTCATGACGTTTTGCCATCGCCGCCATGTGGTCAAACAGGCCGGCGTCTAGCGCGGAAGCGTGAGCCTGCGCGTGGGCCAGGTCATAGCCGCTGCCCCATAGTTCGGGCAGCACGACCAGGTCGGCGCCGGCCGTGGCGGCGTGGGCCACCATCCGTTCCGCTGTGTCCAGGTTGGCGTCCGGGTTGGCCCATTGGATGTCTATTTGTGCCAGCGCGATTTTCATAGTGTTCTGGCTCGATCCTGGTGCAGGGCGACGGCGACGCGGGCGGCGACGCGGGCGTTGTTGTGTAACAGGCTGATATTGGTGCGCACGCTGCGTCCCTGGGTCAGTTCGGCCAGGCGGGACAGCACAAAGGGGGTCAGCGCTGCGCCGGTGATGCCCTCTCTTTCCGCCTGTTCCGTCGCCTGGGCGATGGCTTGGGCGATCTCTGCCGGCGGGATTTCGTCCTCGGCCGGGACGGGCACCGTGACCAGTAGACCCGTCTGCAGCCCCAGTTCCCGGCGCGCGCGGATGATCTGGGCTACTTGTTGCGGCGTATCGACGCGCACGTCGGCCGGCAGCCCGCTGCTCCGCGAGTAAAAAGCGGCCATTTCGTCGTTACCGTAGCCGATGACCGGGACGCCCTGCGTTTCCAGCACTTCGCGCGTCAGTGGCAGATCCAGGATCGCTTTGGCCCCGGCGCAAACGACGGTGACCGGCGTGCGGCCCAGTTCGGTGAGATCGGCCGAGACGTCCAAGGGATGTCCCCGGTGGACGCCGCCGATGCCGCCGGTGGCGAACAGTTCGATGCCGGCTTGATGCGCCAGATACATCGTCGCCGAGACGGTTGTCGCGCCGTCCAGTCCCAGGCCGACGGTCAATGCCAGGTCGCGCCGGCTGACTTTGCGCACCTCTTTGCTCTGGGCCAGTCGCTCCAACTGTCCCGCGTCCAGCCCAATGTGAACCTGGCCTTGCAGTATGGCGATGGTCGCGGGCGTGGCGCCCTCGTCGTGAATCGCCGCTTCCATCGCCTGGGCGACCTGGAGGTTGTCAGGGTAGGGCAAGCCGTGGCTGATGACGGTAGATTCCAATGCCACGATGGGTTGGCTTTTCATCGCTTGTCGGACGTTTAATGCCATGTTGAGCCGCATATGTCACCTCTGATACGTTATACTAACAGTTTACTCTAGGCTGAGCCTCGTTGCAAGGGGGATATTGGTATTATTTGCGCTTGTTGTGTAACAGCGTGCTTGGCGCGAGTGGGATTGCCGTAAACGGCGTTTAGCCGATGGGGAGATCGTTGATGGCAGGGATGATGATGGGCCGGCGTTTGGTCTCTTGATATATAAATTGGCCCAGTTGTGATTGAATCAAGTGTTCCAGATCGACGGCGTCCCTTTGTCTGATCAGACCTCTTTTGCCGTTTAGCAATGCGTAAACCATGTCTTGGGCTGCTTGGATCAGCGCTTCGGCGTCAGAGGTATGGACGAACCCGCGTGAGATAAGGTGCGGCCGGCCCAGGATGGCGCCGGACCGGGCTGCGCGGTTGACCAACACCACGATAAAGCCGTCGCGGGCCAAGAGCTCGCGGTCACGCAGCACAGCCGGCCCGATATCGCCCACCATGGCGCCGTCCACAAAGACGTATCCGCCAGGCACGCGTTCGCCGATGTGCATACCACTGTCGCTAAATTCGACGATGGTGCCATTTTCGACCACGGCGATGTGTTCTGCCGGGATGCCCAACTCACGGGCCATGGCTGCCTGTTGGTGCATCTGGCGCAACTCGCCGTGGATTGGGATCAAATATTGGGGCTGTATGACGTTGATCAGCAGTTTTTGTTCTTCTCGGCTGGCGTGGCCCGAGACGTGTACCGGGGCGATGGCGTCGTAAATCACGTGGGCGCCGCGTTGCAGCAGGCGGTTGATGGTGCGATGGACCAATTCTTCGTTGCCAGGGATGGGATGGGCCGACAAGATGACAGTGTCGCCCTCTTGGATGGTGATTTGCCGGTGGCGTCCGTTGGCCAGCCGCCCCAAAACGGCCGAGGGCTCGCCCTGGCTGCCCGTGGCCATCATCGCGACTTGGCTGGGCGGGAAATGGTCGACGTCGTTCAAGGGGATGATCAAGTCGTTGGGGACCTGTAAATAGCCCAGCGCTTGGGCGGTTTTCACATTCTCTGTCATGCTGTATCCGGCGATGGCTACCTTGCGCCCGTGACGTTGTGCCAGATTGAGCACGAGCTGAATCCGGGAGATGAGCGAGGCGAACGTGGCCACGATGACCCGGCCCGGCGCCTTTTGAAAGACCTGTTCGAGGGCGCTCTCGACGGTGCGTTCTGAAGGGGTCCAACCGGGCTCCTCGGCGTTGGTGCTGTCGGCCAACAAGGCCAGCACGCCCCGCTTGGCAAACTCGGCGATTTTAGCCAGGTCGGTGGGCCAGCCATCTACCGGCGTATGATCAAACTTGTAATCGCCCGAGTGGATGATCAAGCCCAGCGGCGTGGTGATGCCCAG
>CAZSJU010000329.1:0-4064 GCA_964607235.1 uncultured Anaerolineae bacterium
AAGGCGAGCCCCTTTTGAAATCAGTGAGCGATCTTGGGATGGAGGGCCCTCTATTGCCCATCACCCTGGCCACCTTTTATAACGAGTTTGTCGATAATCCCAGTGTGTCCCCTGACGGCCAGTACGTGGTCTTTGAACGGCGAACCACCGGCATCGCGCCCATCCAGTACGACCTGTGGATTGTGAATCGGAGCAACCCGGTAGAGATGTGGCCCTTGACCAGCGATGGTCAGAGCATGAATCCTGATTGGAGCCGCGTGAACCCGGGAGAAACGCCTTGCACCGCGGTCACCGGCGTGCGCATCGACGGTCCCACCAGGGGTTTCACTGATACTCCCTACGCTTTCACCGCCGTGATTACGCCATCTAACGCCAGTCCGCCTATCATCTACACCTGGTCGCCCGCGCCATCCGGCGGCCAGGGCACCGCTACGGCCAGCTATGCCTGGGGAAGCGTTGGCAGCAAGACCCTCACCGCCACAATAGAACATTGCGGCAGCGTTGCCAAACAGGCCGTCCACACTATTACTCTCAATGCGGCACAACGCATCTATCTGCCCCTCACACTGCGGGACCGGTGAAACACGAAGCGAGGCTGGGACACGTTAGAAACCGCCCCCCAGGTGCCCGGCACCTTTTTTGAGGTGCCGGGCACCTTTGAACGCGATTGGCCTTTTGGCGCTTTTGTGTTAATCTTGTGCCCGCATATCCGATCAAGACGCAGATTCCACGGATGAACACAAAAAGAGGTCAGCGTTCATCTACGTCATCTGCGTCCCTCTAAAAAAAGGATGACTCATAATGCACATACTTGTCACCAACGACGACGGGATCGATGCACCGGGGCTGTTGGCACTGAACCAGGCGCTGCAACAAGTGGCCGACACCACGGTCTTTGCGCCCTCGCACAACTGGTCCGCGTCGGGCCACGTCAAGACCATGCACAAACCGCTGCGCGTGGGCCAAAGCCAACTGGCCGACGGCACCCACGCCTATCACACCAGCGGCGCGCCCTCGGATTGCGTCGCGATGGCTTTTCTGGGAGTTGTGGAGCAGCCCATCGATATGGTCATCGCGGGCATTAATCGCGGCCCCAACCTGGGCCACGACGTGACCTACTCGGGCACCGTCACGGCCGCGATGGAAGGCGCCATTGCCGGCGTGCCAGCGATCGCCGTCTCCCTCGACACCTATGGCGAAGCCGATTTTAGCTTTGCCGCCCAGGTCGCCGCACGCCTGGCAGAGCAGGTGCACCAGCACGGCTTGCCGTCTGAGACGTTGCTCAACCTCAACGTGCCGTCTATCCCCGAAGCCGAGATCGCGGGGGTCATGGTGACGCGCATGGGCCTGCGCATCTATTACGACGAGTTGGTGCGGCGTGTGGATCCCAAGGGGCGCCCGTATTATTGGATCGGGGGGCAGGTGCCCGGCGGCGTGTTGGACAAGGGCACCGACTTGTGGGCGCTGGCAAACAACTATGTGTCTATCACCCCGCTCCAACTGGACCTGACCGCGCACGATTTGTTAGATGCGCTCAAAACCTGGGATCTGAGCTAAACAAGCATTCAGATTGCACCCAGATAGACAGCCGTCACATAAGCCAGAGCGCCATAGATCCCGCTGATCCCCACCAAAAGTCCTAAAAAGCCCCAGAATACCCGTGGGCGAAAGCGGCGGCGCGGCTTGCTGCCGGCTTTTTTGGTGTCCGTCAGGGGCAAGGATCCAGGCCCGCGGCGGGAAAAGCGCAGCGCCAACAGGGCATAAGCAGCCAGGCCCAGAGGTAAGGCGAGCACACTGCACAGCGACAGCCTGAACGCAAACGCGAGCCACGACCAAAATGCACCGATCAAAGAGGGCAAAAACGCCACGCTGACGACCGGTCCAACCAGCAACCAGTACAGGCTGTCGCGCCACAATGCTTTGCCGAGCCAGACATAGCGCACGCCCGCCAGGTGCCCTACCAGGTAGCGCCAGGCCAGCAGCCACAGCGCCAACCCGGCGCCCAGACTTGCTATCCCGCCCCACTCCACCGCCGCGCGGTAGCGGTGATGGGGGGACAAGGACAGCGGCGCTCGCAAGGTGACCACCACATCCTCGGCGGGGTTGGCCTGGGTATAGATGGCGCGCCACAATTGGCCCTCAGGCGTGACCACCTCGTCGATGGCATAGGCCGCTTGATCCTGCGCGTCATAGATGCGCTGGACGGGATAGCCACCGAACCACCCTTGCCCCTCATAGCCGGAATAATCCTGGCCCAGCCGGGGCGCTTGCGCCTCGAAACCTAGCTCCGGTGCGGCGACGACATACACCCGTGTGAGCGGGATGGGCTTGGCCCATGCCTGGCCGGTGCCCAAGGGGTAACGGTGGACCTGCTGACCGTCCGCGTCCGGGACCAGCGTCGAGGTCCACGACAGGCGCAGGCCGGTCTCGGCCTCTTGACGGCTTGTCTGCCTTTGGTACCCCAGCGCCACCCGGCGCCCATCGGGCGCGTGGGCCGCCGTGTGCGCCGTCCCCAAGCCCAAGTGAGAGACGATCGGCCAGGCCTGTAGCGTTTGATCAAACGCCGGCTCGCCGACATAGACGCCGCTGTCGCCGACTACCGAGAGCGTCCTTCCACCGGACGAAAAGCCGATGGAGAGGGGATAGGTCTCTTGGGAAACCGGCATGGCCAGATCATGTACGACCTTTTCCTGCGCCAGGTCCCAAATTCGCACGTCCCCCTGACGGTCCACTGTCGCCAACTGTCCGCCGTGCGGCGAAAAAGCGATCCCGGCAGGCCGGTCCGACGTCGCCAAGCGCGTCTGCAGGGTCCAGGTCGTCGTATCCCAAAGCTGAACCTGCCGCTCACAGTCGTCGGCCAGAGCCATCAACTGACCATCGGGAGCAAAATCCACAAATTGGTCACATTGCCGGTCCGAATTCTCGCCCAATATGGTCACCTGCTCTTGGGTGACCGTATCGACCACCGCGACCTGCGTTCCATACAGATCCAGGGCCAGGAAGCGTCCATCGGACGAGAGCGTCATCGCCTCCGGCCATCCCCATCTCCCGTCGTAAATCTGGTCCGTGCGCGTCCCCGTGACCAGGTCCCAAAACTCCAGGCGACCATAGGCGCGCACGATCAATTCATCACCGTCAGGTGAAAAAATCAACGCCCCGGCCGCGCTCTGGTCCCTTTCTAATTGGATGATCGGTGTGTCCGTCGTCAGATCCCACAGGATGATGGGATAATCGTCCATGCCCTGCACATAGGGGCGCGTCGCTACCGCCACGCGACGACCGTACGGTCCAAAGGCCAGTGCCGTAACGGAACCGCCTGGATCCAGGTCGGTCAGGATTTCCTGCTCTCCCTGCACGTCCCACAACCGCAAGGTCTTGTTTTCAGGGTCCGGGGCCTGGTCCGCAGGGCCGGCCTGGGGGTTGGTCACGAGGGTCACAATGGCCAGTCGCTGCCCGCGCACCGCTTCCAACGTGTCGCGCACGCCGGGGGGCAAGCCTTCCGCCTGGATCAACGTCTCGACGTCCGTCTGCTCGTCCAGGCCATAGATGGCCACCCGGCCGCTGCGGGTCTCGAATACCTGCTCGGGTGGTATTTCGTCACCCACTCCGCCGCACGCACTCAGGCCCGCCAAGACCGCCCATGGCCACCCGCCGTTCAGCAACAACGCGCCGGGGACCAGCGCGGCCGCCACCCGGCGGGGATAGGCCTGCTGCGCCGTCCATTCCTCGCGAAATCGCCTATCGAGTGCGGCGGTGTATTCGGCGTTAAACGTCTCGCCGGTCATATCTTGCACGTCGACATCGCGCGCCTCAGCGCCCAGCGGGACGAAAAAGGTGAACGCGTGGGAGTGCCCGCTGCCATCCAGGATCGAGACGAACAAGTCCGTGTGCGCGCTGTCCTGGTCAAGCTGCACCACAGCGACCTGCTGGCCCTCCTCTAACTGACGCCATACCTCCTGGTCGCCTGTGTACGGGCCGCCGTCAGCCAACGCCAGCCGGGCGGGCAGGCACAACCACACGGCTAGCAGACATCCCATTAACCATGCACGCTTTTTAAGCCACAT
>CAZSJU010000330.1:0-4062 GCA_964607235.1 uncultured Anaerolineae bacterium
GCATTAAAGGTCAATCCATGGTCGATGCACCAGATGTGATCGGTCCGATCACACAGACAATGACCACTCTTGCGGTCGGCATTGTTGACCAACGCGTCAAACAAGGCGACGCGTCGGAACTCGGCCGGATATTTGTCACGTAGACTATAAAAGTGCAATTCGGGATCCGTATCCACGTAAAGTTGAACGGACCCCTTGCCGTATGGTCCTTCACGCAACACTGTGGGTGGGACGAGCTGCCAGCCTAACGCCTGGCTGACCACAAAAGCGGCGTATTCGCGCAAATAGAGGGTGCCATCAGGGAAATCCCATAGAGGACGCTCACCACGCCGGGGCTTGTAGACTGCCAGACAGGCCAAATCCTTGTCGCGCAGGCTAAGCACAAAGGAGTCATTGGAACTCCAGGGCAGTCGCCCCTCGACGGCCAACTCGCCTTTTGCCAGGAGCCGCAGGATCCGTTCGATTTTGACAGCGGCGCTGCCTGTTTTTGCATCCCGAGTGAGATCTGACACGTCCAACCCTCAAGAGACAGCGTTAGAGAGACTTATTGATGTCCGTTATGGCGCGGACAAAAGTGTCCCTCAGGATCCATCGGCTGACCACACAGCGGACAAGTGGGGCGACCGGACTCGACCACCTGGAGGCTGTGTTCGCTTAACGCTTGCATCTGTGCGCGCGTCGCCCAGAAACGGGCAACCGAGCGCTCATCGTTGGCCTCGGCCAACTCTTGAGCGACAATAATGATCAAATCTGCTTCTTCATCATACCCCAGCCCCAACTGCCCCACGCGAAAGGCCGGTTCAAGAGGCTCTCGCAACATCATGTCGTATTGACTGATCAATTGCAATTCGCCGGCGCGCTGTGGGCGGCGCTTTTCCAATTCTTGCAACATCTGTTCAACGCCCAATGCCAGCGCTTGCACCTGCTCCTTTTCCAAAAGCAGTGTGACTAGCACATTCTCGCGGCTGGCTTGCAGGTAAAAGATACGTTGACCTGTTGGGCCAATCGCATCAGCCGTAATATGGGTGACAGGCTTGAGGTCATAAAATTGCTGTGCCATAATTCATCAATCCTCTTTATTTCATCCGCTGCCCGACGGTCAGGGGGCCCAGTAAGCGCTGTGTCTTGCGCTGGCGTTTGCATCGGTGTGATTTAGGAAGGCTTTCACGCGTCAGGTCCAGCGTTCCCGTGTCGTTCATACGCACCAGTTGCGGGCCAAAGCGCCCAAAAGTGAGGACCGTCAAAGAAGCCGGTGAGATGACGAGTCGCTGGAACAAATCCAACGGCACACCCGCATAGTAAGCGACAGCCGCCTTGATGACGTCAGCGTGAGCAACGACAGCGACGATATCCTGAGGGTGGCGGGTACCGATCTCGTTCAAGGTCGCCACCACCCGCGCCTGCATCTCGCCAATGGTCTCACCGCCAGGGAAACGGGTGCCGCTAGGATAGAGCCGCAGCGCCGTCCAGCGCGGGGTTTTGACCAACCTTTTGAGGGATTGACCATTCCAATCGCCATACTGTACCTCCCCGATGCCCGCCTGTATCTGCACTTCCAGCCCGTGCGGTCCGGCCACGGCTTGGGCCGTCTCTAACGCCCGCTCTAGTGGGCTCGAATATACCTCAGCCAGGGAGACAAAAGCCAGCCGCTCACCTAACACCTGAGCCTGAGCCTGGCCCTCTGCGTTGAGGTGCACACCCGGGGTCCAACCGGCTAACCGGCCCTGGCGCACCCAATCATTGGTGGCGTGTCGGATCAGTAAAAACGTCGTCATTATTTGTCCCAATCTGTGCGTTTGATGCTACTGTCATAATCATAACACAACCAGACAAAAGCGCCAAAGTATATCTAACGCCAAACAAAAAAAGTGCTAGACGTCTGCGACGTCTAGCACTCTCTAATCGAATCCGCTTTTTAGCGCTGCGCCAACTCTTGCTTGAGCGCTATCCCCATCCGATAGATGCCCTCGTTAATCAACTCTTCTCGGGCGTTAGAAAAATTGAGGCGCATCGTGTGTTTGCCGCCGCCTTGGGTGGGATAAAAGGCATATCCGGGCACGTAAGCGACCTTGGCCTCGATCGCCTTGGCAAGAAACTCTTGCGTGTCGATGCACTCTGGCACCCGCGCCCAGAGGAACAAACCGCCCTCGGGACGCGTCCAACTCGTCCCTTGAGGCCAATGCTCCTCCATCGCATCTAGCATCGTGTCGCGTCGGCTCCTATAGACGTCACGCAGACGCTTGACGTGCTGGCGCAAAATGCCACGCTGGCAAATGTCGTTGGCCAGCATTTGCACAAAAGTGCTGGTATGCAAGTCTGCCCCTTGCTTGGCCTGGACCAACCGGGTGATAATTGGCTTGGGCGCCACGACCCACGCCAGCCGGATGCCCGGGGCCACCGTCTTGGAAAACGTGCTCAGATACAAGGTACGCTCTGGGGCCAGCCGAAAGATGGGCGTGATGTCCTCACCCTCATAGCGCAACTCTCCATAGGGATCGTCCTCAATAATCACCAGATCGTGCTCGCGGGCCAGTTCGACCAGGCGCTCGCGGCGCTCCAAAGGGAGCGTGGTGCCGGCCGGATTGTGAAAGTTGGGCAACACGTAGACAAAGCAGGGACGTTGGCCGCACGCCAGGACTTTTTCCAACGTGTCTACACACATACCATGGTCATCGAGCGGCACCGTACGATACGTGGCCTGATAAGCGTCCCACGCCTGCAAGGCGCCTAGATAAGTCGGGGCACTGGTGATGACACACGCGCCGGGGTCGATGAACAGCTTGCCGATCAGGTCCAGTCCTTGCTGCGAACCGTTGACCATCAAGATGTTCTCAGGCTCTACCCAAATGCCATATTTGGACATCGACTCGGCCAGCCATTCTTTCAGGGGACGATACCCCTCGGTCGGACTGTACTGCAGAGCGACCTTGGCATCGTGTTGCAAGATGTGCCGGCAAGCGTCCTCAAAGTCACGCACGGGAAAGAACTCGGGGGCAGGCAGGCCCCCGGCAAAAGAGATGATGTCGGGCTGGACGGTGAACTTGAGCAATTCCCGGATGACAGAGCTTTTCATCCATCGGCTCCGCTCGGCCAACCGCGTCTCCCAATCAATATTCTCCACTTTCTGAACCGTAGGCTCCATGATATTCATTCCGTTCCTCCTGAGTTGAATAATCTCCATTCCGTTCCTCCTGATTTGAAACAGAATATAAAAACCCCGCTTACAAGGCGGGGTTCTCTTCTTTTTCCAGAATTTCGCGTAAAAGGCTCTTGCGGGCGCTGCCCCCAAGCGTCTCAAGCTTGCGTATGCCCAACGGATCAATCACCTCCCGCAATAATCGTAGCTGCTTGTCGGTCGGCGGCAGGGTCTCTTTTAGGTCAGGGGCGATTTCTAGTGGAAAGCCGGTCTTTTTCTGTACTTTGTCCAGGCTGACGCCAGGATGAAGCGCGGTCAGTCGCAACCGTCCGTCGGCAAAATCAAATTGACCCAGGTTGCTGATGAGATAATGCGGCCCGGCGCCAGCCTCGCGCGCCGGACTATGGCCCAACCCACTGACAAAATCCAGCTGTTCCACAAACACGACCCGGCTGTGGCGTGGGACATAGAGATAAACCTTGTCGCTAAAAGTGGTCACGTCGGGAATGCCGCCGCTGCCCGGCAACCGCATCATCGGCCGGGCATAGTCGCGGCCAATGACGACGTTGTTAAAGTTACCACAGGGATCAACCTGAGCCGGACGGAAAAACTCTTTGGGGCAAAAGACAGGCAGCAACTCGGTGGCCGAGCGAGCAAAGCCCAGACTGATCATAGCCTTGCCCAACCACATATCCTCGACCCGCGTCAAACCGACGGGCGCCCAGTCCTGACACAAAGATTGACCGATGGCTGAAGCAAAGAGCAAGTTGGGCGCATGGGTTAGCTTGGCCAACAGGTACCCGGCCGTCACCAGTGGCGTTGCGATGCCCTGCACGACGATCTCGCCATCCTCAATTTGCCGCGAGATGCAGACGCTGATCAGTTCGTCAACCGTAAACAAAAATGGCCTCCCGCCGTTACCGTTG
>CAZSJU010000331.1:0-4057 GCA_964607235.1 uncultured Anaerolineae bacterium
GCTGAAAGGGTCGCGCGACCGGTGCGTTAATCAGGCTCGATCGTCAAGGTCAAAGTCACGTCTACGCCATTGACGTCCACGGTGTATTCCCCTGCTGCCAGACCGCTCGTGTCGATGGGGATGATTTGTTCAAAAGGCACCAGCGCCATCGTGCACATGGCATCGGGTGAGCGTCGAGTGTACAGCGTGATGTGGATCTCTTGGCCCTCGACCGTCTGTTCCACGCGGCCCAACTTGGTGCAGCCGTCGGGCAGGTTGCCGCGCACCAGAATCTTGGCGTCGCTCAAGGCTTCTATGTCTTGCACCGGCGCCGTGCGGGACGTGTTTTTGGCTCCTTCCGGCGACAGCGGTGGCGTCTCTTTTGGCGGCACATTGTCCACGTCCAGCGTAAAGGTATCGGTGACGCCGTTCACATCTATGGTATAGGTGCCCGCCGGCAGCCCATACACGTCGAGAGAGATGGTTTCCCCCAAGGGCACCAGCGCCTCGGTGCAGGCGACGCCGGCCTCGCGCCGGGTGGTGATTTCTACCCAAAAGGTGTTCGTGTCCAAATCCCGTCGTTGGTTAATCTGGTCGATTTGGGTGCAGCCGTCGGGCAGGTCACCGCTGACCATGACGCTGACTTTTACCGGGAAGGACTCCATGAGACGGATTTCGATGTGGCTCACTGGCGCCTGGCCGATGATGAACCCCGGTGTTGGCTCGTTTGGCCTACCGGTCTCTGTCGGGGACGGTGTGGCCGGTTCGCCCGCGCCGCTGCAGGCGGTTAGCAGTATGCTGAGGACAAGGATTGCAACTGTCCATCGTTTGGTTAACATGATTCTATGCTCCTTTTGCGCGTCAGGGCGCGCGTTCGTTATGCTATGTTACTTTATCTTTGGACGTAAACGAGGAGCAAAAGGTTCCGCGTCCCACTCTTGGCTGGGGGAGTATATGGTGTATGGACGCAGGAGCACCTGGAGCAAGACGAAAAAGTCAGGATGAGGAGCACGTCGTCCGGGGGTTAACGCGCGCGCCACAGCGCGCGCAACACGCGCCAGACGAGGGCCGTGCCGATGCCCATCGCCAGGATAAAACCCACCACGCCCAGGACGCGAATAAAACCCCAGGGTGTCTCGGGCGATGCGCTCATGGCAATAGCCGAGCCGATGGTCATCCCCAGCAATACCAGCGCCAGGGTAAGCTGGTTGGCGACCACGTAAAAATCATGCGCGCGCTCGGACAGGTCGGGCGCCTCCAGTTCTACCGTCAGTTTGCCACGTTGGATCTGTTTCAGCAATTGTTCCGCGGCCTCGGGCAAGGCGTGCATCAAGCGCATCGTCTCGCGCGCGTTTTGGGGCAGGCGCAGAACAAAGTTGCGCGGGTCGAGCCGCTGCCAGATGATCTGTTGTGCCACCGCCCGGGCCACCTCGATGATTTGAATCTCGGGGTCCAGCGTACGAGCGATTTCCTCGGCTTGCACCAGCGCCTTGGCGCCCAGCGTCAACTCGTGGGGCAAGCGGATGTGGTGTGCGAACAGCAATGTCAGCACCTCGTTGATCAGTTGGGCGAATGAGACCTCTGAGAGGGTGACGGTCAGGTAACGGTCGAGCAGACGGTCAAGCTCACGGCGCAATTTGATCTCCTGCACCGGGCCATAGGCTGTGCCGATAGTGAGCGCAACGCGCACAATTTCCTGTGAATCCTGGCGCTTGATAGCCAGCACCATGTTGCCCAATTCGGTGCGTTGTTCCTCTACAATTTGTCCCATCATGCCCAGGTCGATAAAGACCAGCGCGCCGCTGTCCGGATCGACAAAGATGTTGGCGGGGTGCGGATCAGCGTGAAAAAAGCCGTCGATCAAGACCTGCTTGAGCATACTGCGGATAAAGGTATCTGCCAGCGCCTGGCGGTCGAGGCCTGCCAGCGACAGGGCTTTCAGGTCGGTGATTTTGTTGCCTTGTACCCACTCCATAGTGAGGACGCGCGCGGTCGTGAGACGCCAATAGATAAAGGGCACGTGCACCTCGTTGATGGACGCCATATTGCGACGCAGCCGCTCGGCGTTGCGTCCCTCGTTGCGGTAATCCAGTTCTTCGTCCAGGCTGCGGGCAAACTCTTCGACGATGCCTTGCACGCCATAGTGGCGGCCCAGGGCGGTACGCGCCTCAATCACGCGGGCGATCTCGCGCAGGATTTCCATGTCGGCCCGGATCTGGGGGCCGATGTCGGGCCGCTGTACCTTGATGACTACCGACTGTTCGTCGGCCAACAATGCGCGGTGGACCTGGCCGATGGAAGCGGCGGCGACGGGCACGGGATCGAACCAGGCAAACATCTCTTCTGGCGGAGCGCCGAGTTCTTCCTGGATGACCTGGCGCATCTGTTCTTTGGAAAAGGGGGGCACGTCGTCTTGGAGTTTGGACAGTTCCTGGACCCACGCTTCGGGCATTAGGTCGCTGCGGCTGGAGAGCATCTGGCCCAGCTTGACATAGGTTGGGCCTAGTTCCTGCAGCATCAGCCGCACCCGCTCTGGCATACTCCGGTCGTTAAACTCGCCCAGCGAGAGATGTAGCTTTTCGTGTAAGAAGCGGCGCGCCTCTTTGATCTCGCCCTGATCGATTAGCACGTCGAATCCATAGCGCAACAGGATCGACTGCACCTGGCGCCAGCGTTGCAGGTTACGCACGGGATTGTGGATGGGCATGGGTCACCTCTGGTAGGGACATTCAATTACATATTATGCTCGGCGATGTACGTCGATGGCTCGTTTGTGGCCTAGTTTACATCGGAGCGGCGCGGTTGTCCATGTCTCGTTTGCATGGTTGTTTGACAGTGACTATGCCCCTTCTCTATAACAATGTCCGTAAAAACTGAATTTGATGGTTCTGGTTGCTCGATTCTGGCAACCGGTGTACAATGTTTAACACCATCAAATTGAGCACGCGTCCCGCGCCAGCCTGTTTTGTCAGATGTGCTGTGACATAGAGACCCTATAGAGAGGGATGATCATTGTCTGAATCAAATGAAAATTCGACGGGGGCACAATCCGAGATTGTCGTCGGTGTGCGTTTCCAGTCGGTCGGTAAAGTTTATCATTTCGACGCCAGCCGTTACCCTGACCTGCGCGAGGGGGATTTTGTCATTGTCACCACGTCGCGGGGACAGCAACTCGGTGAGGTGGCGGTGGTGGGATTGTTGAACGATGAAGAGTTTCAGGGGCCGCTCAAGTCCATTGAGCGGCGGGCCACCGGTCGTGATTTGGCGGTCCGTCAGCGCTGGGAAAAGAAAGAGCAAGCGGCGTTAGAGACCGCGCGCGAGTTGAACGCAGAGTTGCGGTTGCCCATCAAGTTAGTCAAGGCTGATTATAGCTTTGACGGCAAAAAATTGACCTTTCTTTACAGCGCCGAAGAGCGCAAGGAGACGCGTCCATTGCGTCAGCGGTTGTCGCGTGCTTTTCGAGCCAAGGTGGACCTGCGCCAGATTGGCCCGCGTGACGTGGCCAAGATCATTGGTGGCTATGGCGCTTGTGGCACCCCGCGTTGTTGCTCCCGGTTTCTCACTGATTTTAGCCCCATTTCTATCCGTATGGCCAAGGCGCAGGGCATCTCGCTCAATCCCTCCGAGATCACGGGTATGTGCGGCCGGTTGCGTTGCTGCTTGATGTACGAGTATGAGCAGTATCGGGAAGCGCGTAAGCATCTGCCACGCAAGGGCAAGCGCGTGGGGACGTCTTATGGGGAAGGCAGAGTGGTCTCTTTGCTGCCGCTCAGAGATGCGGCGCTGATTGACCTGGGAGATCGACGAGTGGAGGTCCCTTGTAATGACATCTTGCCCATCGAATCGGACGAGTGGCGCGCTTTGCAAGCCGCCCAGTCTCGAGACCAGAATAGGCCGGCGGCTGAGGCAGCCGAGACGGGTTCAGATGCATCGCAGCGGTCTGGAGCGAAATCCGAAAAGCGTTCACGCCGCACAAAACCCGACGAGCCGCCGGATGTCAAATCCTCGGATCAAGAAAAGCGTTCCAAATCTGGTTCCAAACGCCGGCGTGGGCGGCGGCGACGGCGTTCGTGACGCG
>CAZSJU010000332.1:0-2502 GCA_964607235.1 uncultured Anaerolineae bacterium
CAGTTGCTCGAGCGGGACGCTGGCGTGACCGCAGGGCAGCTCGTGACGCTTTGCCAGATCCTCGGCAGTCAGCGCCCGGACGATCTTTATGTTATCGATGGCACACACGCTCAGGTTTTCGACGTCCATGCCGTTCAGCGGATTGCGGCAGTCGACGCAGCCGCAGGTCTCGTCACACGGCTCCTGGTGCTTGAGGCAGTTACAGCGGTAGGTGTCGCAGCCGCTCTTGCAGTTGCAGTGGTATTCTTTGTCCATTATCTCGTCTCCTTATCTATCTGGGCCTGGGTGAGCTGTGAGGCTCCGCACGACTGACGTCGTGGGTTTCGATGGGGATGGTCATCCGCGCCGCCCCTAATCCGCGGTTCTCTGCATACTCAACGCGATGCGCCCGCGCTCCAAATTCACCTCTAGCACCGTCACGTCGATCACGTCGCCCACGGACACCACGCTGTGCGGGTTTTTGACGTAACGCTCGGCCATCTTGCTAATGTGCACCAGCCCGTCTTGTTTGACGCCAATGTCCACGAACGCGCCAAAATCGACGACGTTGCGCACCGTGCCTTTGAGCTGCATGCCGGGCTGGAGGTCTTCCATCTTGAGCACGTCGGAGCGCAGCAGCGGCTTGGGCAGGTCGTCGCGTGGGTCGCGGCCGGGCCGCACCAGCGCGTCCAGGATGTCGGCCAGGGTGGGTTGGCCGACATCTAGCAATTCGGCCAGTTCGGCCAGGGTGTGCTGGCGCCGCAGTTCCGCCACCTGGGCGGGCAGATCAGGCTCGTCGCCGCGCACGTCCATCAGCTCGAACAGCGCGCGCACCACCGGGTAGCTCTCGGGGTGGATGGGCGTGTTGTCCAGCCCCTCCTGGCCGCCGCGGATGCGCAAGAACCCGGCTGCTTGCTGAAAGGTTTTGGGACCGACGCCGCTGACGTCCAGCAACGCGCGCCGCGCCTCAAAAGGCCCTGCCTGATCCCGTTGTTCGACCAGCGCCTCGGCCGTCTTGGGCCCGATGCCGCTGACGTAACGCAGCAGCGCCGGTGAGGCGGTGTTGGCGTCCACGCCCACGGCGTTCACCACCGACTCGACCACCGTGTCCAGCGTCTCACCCAACGTTTTTTGGTTCACGTCGTGCTGGTACAGCCCCACGCCGATGCTCTGGGGGTCAATCTTGACCAGTTCGGCCAGGGGGTCTTGCAACCGCCGGGCGATGCTCACCGCCCCGCGCATGGACACGTCCATCCCCGGCAGCTCTTGCCGCGCCAGCTTGCTGGCCGAATAGACCGACGCGCCGGCCTCGTTGACCATGACGTAACGCGGCTTTTGCGCCCCTTGGGGCAGCGCGCCGATCACCTCGCCCACCAACTGTTCCGTCTCGCGGCTGGCGGTGCCGTTGCCGATGGCGATCACATCCACGCCCGCGCCCTGGATCATCTTGGTCAAGGTCTCCTTGGTGGCGTCCCATTGCTTTTGCGGTGGGTGCGGATAGATCGTCGTGCTGGCCAGGTACTTGCCCGTGGCGTCCACTAGCGCCACCTTGCAGCCGGTGCGATAGCCGGGGTCGATGCCCATCACCGTCATCTCTTGCAAGGGCGGCTGGAGCAGCAATGCCTTGAGATTGGTGGCAAACACGCCGATGGCGTGTTCGTCGGCGGCCTCGCTCAGCTCGCGCCGCATGTCGCGCTCGATGGCCGGGGCTAGCAGGCGGCCATAGCCGTCCTCGATGGCGGCCCACAGTTCGCCGGCCAACGGGCTGCCGCGGTCGGGGCGGTACTGGTGGGCCATGATGGCCAGCGTCTCGTCCTCCGGGGCGTCCAGCGACACCTTTAAAATGCCCTCTTGCTCGCCGCGGTTGATGGCCAGGATCTGGTGCGGTTTGAGGTCCCGCAGCTTGGCCACAAACTCGTAATAGTGCCGGTAGACGCCGCGCTCATCCGCCTCGGCGTCCGCCACGCCGACGCCGACGTAACTGTCGCGCCGGGCGACGGCGCGCGCGCCCTCGCGCACCTGGGCGTCATCGGTCACCACCTCAGCGACGATGTCGCGCGCGCCGGCCAGGGCTTCCTCGGGCGTCGCTACCTCGTCCGAGAGATAGGGTTGCGTCAATGCGGCGCGGTCCGGCGCCTGGCCGGGTTGTTGCAAGATCAGGTCCGCCAGGGGTTGCAGCCCGCGCTCGCGCGCCACGGTGGCGCGGGTGCGGCGCTTGGGCTTGTAAGGGCGGTATAGGTCCTCGACCTGCTGCAGGGTGCTCGCGTCCGTGATGGCCGCCTGCAGCTCGGGCGTCAGCTTGCCCTGTTCGTCGATGCTGTGCAGCACGGTCTCTTTGCGCTCGGCCAGTTGGCGCAGGTAGGTCAGCCGCTCGGCGACGGTCCGTAGCTGCTCCTCGTCCAGACCGCCGGTCGCCTCTTTGCGATAGCGGGCGATAAAGGGAATAGTGTTATTGTCGTCCAGCATGGCGACGGTCGCCTCGACCTGTCGCGCGGCGACGTGCAATTCTTCAGTGATGGCGCG
>CAZSJU010000332.1:2602-4000 GCA_964607235.1 uncultured Anaerolineae bacterium
AGGACAAGATGGCTGTTCGCTATACGAAAAACCCACAGCAAACAAGCTGTGGGGACGTGCAACGAATAATATTTCGCATATGAAGGACAAAAATCTGCGTTTATCTGCGAAAATCTGCGTCCAAAATCTTTACTCTTCTTCCTCGAACGCCTTGCCTTCTTCCCACTCGTACAGGGGCAGACGCACGTAGAAACGGCTGCCGGGCAAGACCTGCTCATCGTGTCCGGTGCTCTCGACCCACACGTCACCGCCGTGGGCCGCGATGGCGCCCTTGGCGATGGACAGGCCCAGGCCCGGCCCGCCGCCCTTGAACTTGGTCGCGCCCGATGAATGCAGCATCACCTCACCGGTCTGGTAAAATTTCTCAAAGATCAGTTCGTGGTGCTCCGCGTCAATGCCGATGCCCGTGTCAGACACGACAATTTGAATGACCTCGTCCCCCTCTTTTTCCTGCACGAGGCGCCCACTGATGGTAATAGACCCACCATCGGGCGTATACTTGACGGCGTTCATCACCAGGTGATAGAACGCCTTGTACAGCAAATCGCCATCGGCCATGATAAAGGGCAACTCGCTCAACCCCTCGCTGTGGAACGTGAGCTGGCGCTCTCGCAGCGCGGACTCGAAAGAGGATTCGACCTCCTTGATCAGCACCGCCACCGCCGTGGGCACGCGGCGCATCTGCAACACGGCGCTATCGATGCGCGACACGTCGAGAATGTGATCGACAATGTTTTGCATGCGGTCAATGCCCACCAGGATGCCTTGCGATAGCGTGTTGAGGCGCTTTTCCTCCTGCACCCGCTCATCCACCTTGAGCATGTTGGCATAGCCCGACATGACGGTCAGTGGGGTGCGCAACTCGTGCCCCACCAGGCCGATGAAATCCGCCTTGGCCTTGTCCAACCGTTCCAGGTTGTGGTACGCGCGCCGCAACTCTTGGTTTTTGTGTCGCAAATCCGCGATCGCCGTCTGGTCGGCGTCGCGCAAGCGAGAGGTCACCTTGAGCACCATGCGGATGGACAACGGCGCGCTGCGCGTGAGCACGCGCATAAAGGCATCGCGATGGATTTCCAGCACAGTGATCGGGCCATCCGTGTCCACGGTAGCCGTGCGGGGGCCGCCCTGCACCAGCGCCATCTCGCCAAAAAAGTCGCCGGGGCCGAGGCGGTGCAACAAGCGGCGTGGATTCTCTTCATCCAGGTACTTGATCACGTCGGCGTGGCCCTCGACGATCAGATAAAACGTGTCGCCCAGGGCGCCCTCGTGACACAAAATAGTGCCCCCTGGATAACGCTGTATCTCGGCCACGCTGGCCAGCTCGGCCAGGTCGCTCTCTTCCAATCCAGGAAAGGCCGGGCGCAACAACTCTTTAGGATTCCAATCCGTCATCGCTCA
>CAZSJU010000333.1:0-3992 GCA_964607235.1 uncultured Anaerolineae bacterium
GGGCGGTGATTTCCAGGCGGCCGGCCAGGCTGGGTTGAAAGACCGCCCAGGCCACGCCCTGCACGGTGTCGGTCAATTGGCGCGGCGAGAGGCTGATGTCCAGATCGGCATAGTTGCCCTGAAATAGCACGCGCGTGCCGTCGGGGACGGGGTGGCCGTTGTGGTCCAGCAGCGGGCCGGCGCGCACGTGCACGGCGTCACCGACGCGCCACACGTCGCCGTCGTGGGCCTCCAGGTACAGCGCCAGGGTCTGTTCAGGGTCAGGGCTGAGCGCGGCCTTGAGATCGTAGCCGATGCCCTCGACGCTGACCGGTGACGCGCCGCGCGGTGTGATCTCTTGAAACAGGGCGCGCCAGGCGACCTGGAGCGCGGGCTCGACCTTGCTGTACACGGCATAATAGGCGCTCAGCTTGCCGATCTCGGTGGCGTCCAGGTAATAAGGGGCGTGCAGGGCCAGGGCGACGACTTTTTTGTCGCGCAGGTCAAAGTTGGGGTCGCGCAGGAACAACCGCGCTGCGCCGCTCTGGGGTTGAGTGTCGGGCATATAGTTGATCAGCAGGATCACGATCCAGTCAGCATCCCGTACCCCCTCGACGATGGCTTGGGCGGTGTCGGGCTCGTCCTCAAGCTGCTGGCTCATGAATTGATAGAGCGCCATAAAGTCGAGCAGTTGGACCTGCTCGGGCGCGATCAGGTCGCTGCCCTGCGGGCCATACAGGTCGAGTAGCGTGTCGCGTACCGTCTGGCTCGGCAGCCGCACAAAGGGCAGGCAGTCCTCGAAACAGCCCATGATCAGGATCTGCTCGTCAGAGCGCGGCGGAGCTGGCAGACGACGGGCCAGGTCTTCTGGGCGGGGATGGAGCAGCGTCAGGGACTGGCGGGCGACCTCGGCCACGACCGCGCCGCCCTGTCCGGTGGGCGCGTCGCCGGTAACCAGCACACGCTCGAGTTGCAGCTCGGGGTACAGGCGCAGCTTGGCGCGCAGGATGTGGCGCACGGCGTCGTCCACCCGTTGGCGAAAGAGCTCGTTATCGCGATACTCTTGTTGGAAAAAGGTGACCGTGTCCTCGATGGTGGGCCGCTGCCCGTTGAACCAGCCAGGCGCGTCGATGGGGCTGAAATTGACCAGCGGCAGCAGGTCGTTGCCCGCCATCAGCGCGTCCTTGGCGATCTGCCTGGCGGGAAAGGTCTCAAAGCTGGGGTCATAATAGCCCTTGACGGCGGGAACGCCCAGCGAGTCGCACACGATCAGGCCGGTCTGGCGCCACTCGGCCAGCGGTGACAGCGCCATAAAGGCGGCCATGCCCTCGGGGTCGAGGCTAATGGGGCGGGTGAGCTGGCTGACGTCGCCCTGGAACCCCCGGTAACGGATGTGGGAGGGCATCATGCCATCGGTGACGCCCAGCGGGTCGTCGGGGTCGGGCGACGTGACAGCGAAAAAGGGGCGCAGGTCGCTCTCTTGGAGTTCGGCCAGCGACTTGTTGACGGTGGCCACCTCGTCGTCGGGCAAGCGGTCGCTGGCGCCGTGACCGGGAAAATGCTTGGCCACGGTCAGCACGCGGCCGTCGCTGCCCTGGTGCACGCCGCGCACATAGGCGCGTCCCATCTGACCTACCCAAAAGGGCGAGCCGCCAAAGGCGCGGATGTTAATGTCACCGCTGCCCTCGGGGCGGGGGTTCTCTAGCACGTCGACCACCGGTCCCAGCAGCATATTGAGGCCTACTGCCGCCAGCTCCTGGCCGATCACGGCGCCCACTGCCTCCACGTCGTCGGGATTCCAGGTGGCGCCCAGCGCCATGGTCGAGGGGATGGGCGTAAAGCCCTGGCGCAAGCGGGCGTGGGGAAAGCCGTCGCCCTCGTGGTCGATGGACACAAACATGGGCAGGAAAAAGTCGTCGTCGCCCTCGTGGTGCGTGGCCTCGTAGGCGCGCATCTGGAGTTGGTTGGACAGGTTGGCGACCTGGGCGGGTGTGTCGTCCAGCGTATTGTCGACATTGTTGTTGATCTCCATCAACACCACGCCGCCGATCTTGTACTCCAGGATCAGTTGGGAGATGGCGTCCTCGGGGTAGGCGGTCTGGCCTACAAAGCTGACCAGGAACAGTTGCCCGACCCGTTCCTCCACGCTCAACTGGCTCAGCAGCGTCTCGATGCGCGCGTCCAGGTCGTCGTCCGCTTGTGCCAGGGTGGGAGGACGGCTGCCAAGCAGCAGCGCCAGCAGGGCTATGCAAATGAGGGCCAGGCGTTTGATCTTCATCCGCGTCCAGTTTGCGCGCTGATAAGGGACACGTTAATTGTAGCGCAAAGGCGCCAGGATGCAAGCGGCAGGTGCGGGGGCGCGTTGTGCGCTGGGGCGGGGAGGCGTGCCGTACATCGATTTTGATTTTGCGTCGTTGGCCGAGTATTTGTGAGGGCGAGAAAGGATGGCCGGAGAGTGAGGATCGCGATCCGTTAATCCTGGCAATCATGTTCTCCTCCCGACCGCCCAGCGGGGGCTGGGCTACTACCCGGGGAAATGGGATGGGCTGGCGAGGGCATGCCAGAGGTCGGCCATGCCGTCGGCCAGGATGACGGGGCGCCCGATGGCCTGGGCGACCTGGTCCGGAGAGACGTCGTCCAGGGCGATGCCGTCGGGGTGGTCGAACATGACGCGCGGCAGGGCGACCCATTCGCCCAGCGTGTCCTGGTTTGTTTCTCGCAGCGCCTGGATCACGTCCTGACCCATCAGCAGCCCGGCCACGGTGATGGTCGCGCCCAGGCGGCGATTAATTACCGGCTGGACTGTCATCGAGACACCCGTGCGTTGCGCAAAGGCGTCGGCCACGCGCCTCAGGGTAGGGGCGAACAGCGTGCCGGTCACCAGGGTGAGCGTTTGCACCCGGGTGTTTTCGTGTAGCGAATGTCCCAGCGTGGCCCACTCGTCCAGGAAATCCCGCACCCCTCCCAGCCCGTTTTCCTGCAGCGCCAGCCCATCATAGGCCGCCAGTGGGGGGACGGGTTTTTCTAGCAACAGGTACCACTCGTCGGTGAGATAGGCGAAATGAACGCCCAACTGTGCCATAAAGCGCGCTTGCCAGGCGCTGACCTGGTCAAAGACGGCGCGCGCCTCGGCCTGGGTGTGAGGGCGGTGGCCGTATTTGTGGTATTGGGTGATGCCCACCGGCACCACGCTGACCGAGCGCACGGCCGGCCACAGTGTCGCCATGTCCCGCAGCGAGCGCTCCAGGTGCGGGCCGTCGTTCAGCCCCGGCGTGACGACGATTTGGGTGTGGACCTTAATACCGTGCCCGGCCAGCCGGCGCAATTGCGCCATCACGTCGGGCGCCTCTGGATTGCCCAGCAATTCCCGGCGCAGCGCCGGCTCGGTGGCGTGGACCGAGACGTACAGCGGGCTGAGGCCTTGCTCCGCGATGCGCGCCCAGTCTTCCTCTGAGAGGTTGGTCAGCGTGACGTAATTGCCTTGCAGGAAAGAGTAGCGATAGTCGTCGTCTTTGGTGTACAGGGTGCGGCGCATGCCGGGCGCCATCTGTAGCACAAAGCAGAACGTGCAGTGGTTATCGCAGCGGCGAATGTCGACGTCAAAGGTGGGATGGGTGAAGGTCAGGCCCAGCGGCTGGGCATAGTCGCGTTCGGCCTCGTACAGGTACAGCGCGTCGTCGCGACGCACCAACAGCTCTAACGCGTCCTCGGCGCTGTAAAAGTGCACGTCGATGACGTCGCGCAGCGGATGGCCGTTGACGGCCAACAGTTCGTCGCCGGGGCGCAGGTCCAGCTCGGCGGCCAGCCCTTCCGGTTCGACGGCCGCAATACGTCCGGCGGTGGTGGGGAGTTGGGTGTTCATGGGGGAGAGTATAACACGGAAACACGAAAAGGAACACGAAAGGGGCGGAGAGTGTATTATGCTCCGGGCCGGTCCGTGACTGGGCCGCTGGCGGCAACGGGACGCGGTCCCGTTGTGAGCTGGGAGAAAGGTGGGCTACCAGGCTCCGGGC
>CAZSJU010000334.1:0-3962 GCA_964607235.1 uncultured Anaerolineae bacterium
GAGATTGCTCACCAGCACTGCATCCGCAGCGCGGTGCAAGTGTCGTCGCAAAAAACGCTCCTACTAATGAACTTCACTCTCCCCCCTGCTCCCAGCCGGTCCGCGACCGGCGGCCGTCACCGCGCAGATCTTTTACTGTCCCGACCAGTTCATTACTGACTGAACAGCGCCGCGGCGCTATGGAATACTCGCAATGACAGATTTGGAATTGCTGCACGCTGATGTGAGTCCACGTGCCCGCCTCTGACCGCGAGCGAGACCCGCACCTGGGGTTGCTCTACTCACCGGATAGTTTTTGCTTTTTCTCCGTCCTTTACTCGTAACGTAGCGCCTCGATGGGGCGCAGGCTGGCGGCGCGCCAGGCGGGATAGATGCCAAAGACCAGACCCACGGCCGCGGCGAAACTGACGGACAGCAGCACGGTCCAGGGTGCGATGCGCATGGGGATGACCAGCGCCAAAGCCGCCAGCGACGAGACGATCCAGCCCAACAAGATGCCCAATACGCCACCCAGCAAGCTCAGCGATATGGATTCCAGCAAAAATTGGGCCAGGATGTCCCGTTTGAGCGCGCCGATGGCCTTGCGGATGCCGATCTCACGCGTGCGCTCGGTGACGCTGACCAGCATGATGTTCATGATGCCGATGCCACCCACGACCAACGAGATGGCGGCGATGGCGCCCAAAAAGGCGGTCAAGGTGGACGTGACGGTGTCGGCCACCTCCAAGAGGCTGGACTGGTCAAAGATGCTGAAATCGTCATCGGCCGCGTACGCGATGTCGTGCCGTTCGCGCAGCGTTTGTTTGACCTGTTGGATGGCGGCATCCACTTGCTCGGAACTGGCCGCTTGGGCCGAGATGGTGGACACGGCCTTGTCGCCCCTGCGGGTGCGGTTGGGGTAGAGGCGGCTTTGAGCCGTGGTCAACGGCAGGTAGACGTTCTCGTCGGTAAAGCCAGCAATGCCGCCGCCCGACTCTTCTAGAACGCCCACGATCTTGTAGCCGACGCCGTTGATCTTGATCTCCTGGCCGATGGGAAATTGGGTGCCAAACAGGTCGGACGCGATGGTGGGACCGAGCACGGCCACCCGGGCTTGGGTATCCAGGTCGTTTTGCGTCAGCCCGTCGCCCAGTTGGAACGCCTCCAGGTTATTCACCTGGAAATAGTTGGCGGTGACGCCGGCCACCGTCGTGCGGACCGATGCGCCACCATACACGACGAACTGGTTGCCCTGCACGATGGCCGCCACCTCGCTCAGGGCCGGCGCGTTGAGGGGCTTTGACAAGACGGCCACGTCGTCCATGCTCAACGCCGCATAGCCCCCGCTGTTCTCAAGGTCGGTGGAGACGAGGATCAGGTTCGTGCCGATAGAGTTGAGCTCGCCCGTCACGCTCTCGCTGACCCCCTCGCCAATCCCTAGCAGGGCGATGACGGACGCCACGCCGATGATGACGCCCAGCATCGTCAGGACGGCGCGCAACTTGTTGGCCATAATGCTGTCCAGTGCGGTCAAGAAACTTTCTGTGATGTTCATCGTGTCACCTCAATTGCTCTCTACGATTAGCCCATCTCGGATCCAGATGGTGTGGTCGGCCCGTTCGGCGACCTCGGGATCGTGCGTCACCATAATGATCGTCATGCCTTGTTGGTCCAGTGTGGTAAACAGGTCGAGAATTTCCTCGCCCGTCTGGGTGTCCAGGTTGCCCGTGGGTTCGTCGGCCAGGATGATGTTGGGATCGACGACCAGGGCGCGAGCGACGGCCACCCGCTGTTGCTGGCCGCCGGATAGCTCGTCGGGGCGGTGGTCCATGCGGTCGCCCAAACCGACCTTGTACAGGGCTGCCTCAGCGCGGGTGTTTCGCTCGTCCCGCCCGTAACCGGCGTACATGAGCGGTAGCGCCACCTGCTTGAGGGCCGAGGTGCGCGGCAACAGGTTGAACTGCTGGAAGACAAAGCCGATGCGTTTATTACGGATCCGCGCCTGCTGGTCGTCGCTTAAAGTGCTCACGTCGATGCCGTCCAGGGTATAGAGGCCGCTATTGGGCACGTCCAGGCAGCCAATAATGTTCATCAGCGTGCTTTTGCCGGAACCGGAGGGCCCCATGATGGCCACCATCTCGCCTTTTTTGATGGCCATGTCAACACCCCGCAGGGCGTGCACAACCTGGGTACCCATTTCGTAGGATTTGGTGATGTTTTGCATTTCGATCACGTTGCCATTCGTATGGTTAACATTCATCCTCACTCACTCCTATCGTTCTTTACCACTCAGCCATAGGTGCCAGGCGCTTACAAAGCACCTCAAAATTCAAAGGCCTGATCTGATTCGATCCTTGTTTGAGCACAAATTCTGGCCAAAAGTGCCTGGCACCTGCGTCGTTACCTTTATTCGGCCTCACCAGTTGCGTTGCCGAGCAGCCTTTGGCCTGGTCTAAGTGTTTGTTCCTTTTGGGCGTCGAGTTGGCTCAGACGCACCTGATCTCCCTCGGACAGACCGTCGATGATTTGCGTGTATTGGTCGTCCTGGAGGCCAATGGTGACCGGGACGGCCGTAATCGTTTGGTTACCTTGAGCGTCCGTGTGCACGCGATCAACGCTATAGGTCCCGGCTTCTCGGTCCGCCCTAAGGGCGGCGTTGGGCACCAGCAGCACGCCTTCCTGCGTGGCGGTGATGAGGTCCGCGTTGGCCGTCATGCCCACGCGGACGGGCAAGGTTGTCTCGCCTAGACTCAAATGCACTTTATATGCGGCGACGCCGCTCTCACTATCCGTGGCCCGCGGCGCGATGGCCGTGACCTCGGCCGGGATTTCCTCGTCGGGCCACGCTTCCAGGGTCACCACAGCCGGTTGTCCCACCGTCAGGCGACCCAGGTCGACCTGGTCGACGCTGAGGATCACTTTCAGATCGATCCGGTCTACGATGGCGACGGCCAAACCGGTGGCCCGTTCACCCTGGCTCACGTGCACGGCCGTGATCACGCCATCGAACGGCGCGACCAGGATGGCGTCGGCCAGTGCGTTGCGCGCTTGTTGCAAAGCGGTCTCGGCCTGGGCCACGCGCGTCTCGTAAATGGCGACGTCCGTCTCGGATGGCCCACTCAGCAAGTTTTCCAGGGCGGCCTGGGCTTGCGCCAGATCGGCTTGGGCGGTGGCAATCTCGGCGTCCGAAGCGCCGAGGGCCAGCGCTTCATGCCGGGCCACGGCGGCGTCATAGCGCGCCACGGCCGCGTTCAGGGCGGCCCCCGCCGCAGCGATGCGATGGGCATCAGGGGCGCTCAACTCGTCGAGCCGGGCCTGCGCCAATGCCACTTGTGCTTTGGCGCTTTGCACGTTTTGTGTGGCTGTTTCCATATAGTCGTTATCGACAGGCGTGCAGGTGTGGCTCCCATCCTCGTTTTCTTCACAGTCGGCCAGGCGCACCCACATATCGTGGGCAGACTGTTGCTGCTCTAGGGCAGCGTCCAGGTTGGCCTCTGCTTCCATAATATCGGCCTCGCTGACATCATACATGGCCTGCAGGTCCGCCTGAGCGGCGCTGACATTGGCCTGGGCCGCGCGCACGCTGGCTTTGGAGGCGGCAAGCTCTTCTTCGCTCGGCCCGTCCAACAGGTCGTCCAGCCTGGCGCGGGCGTTTCGCACGGCCGCCTCGGCCGCAGCGACGTCCTCTGGTGTAGGGTCTGCCAGGAGGGCGTCCAGATCGGCTTGCGCCGCTGTGACCTCCAACTCGGCCGAAGCCACAGCCCGTTCCAGCGCTGCCGTGTCGAGTCGCACCAGGACATCGCCCGTTTGTGCCGGGTCGCCCACGGCGACGTTCACCTGCGCCACCACGCCGGAAGCGGCCAACGACAAGGTCGCTTGACGCACCGCCGCGACCTGACCGCTGGCCGAGATACTTGCCGCCAGGTCACCCACAAAGACGACTGCCGTTCCGCCGATTTCTGCGGCCGTCGCCTGGTTGCGCC
>CAZSJU010000335.1:0-3956 GCA_964607235.1 uncultured Anaerolineae bacterium
GGATAATAAATATGCCACGCAAACGAGGTTTGGGGCGTGGATTGGACGCGCTCATCCAACCCCAAGAGACCCAAAAAGAAGAACCGTCCGAGGGGCTCGCCGAGGTATCTGTTGATGCCATCCAACCCAATCCCCACCAGCCGCGTCTCTCTATCGACAATGACGAGCTGGCCGAACTGGCTGCTTCGATTCGCGAGCATGGGTTGATCCAACCGTTAATCGTGACCCGCTCCAGTTCCCCGGCGCCTGACGCGGCGCCCTTCCAACTGATCGCCGGAGAGCGACGTTGGCGGGCAGCCCGCCTGGCCGGGTTCGAACAAGTGCCCGTCATCGTCAAAGAAGCTGTGCCCCAAGAGATGCTCGAGCTGGCCCTGGTGGAGAACGTGCAGCGGGCGGACTTGAACCCCCTGGAAGAGGCCCAGGCCTACCGCCAACTGGTAGATGACTTTGGCCTGACCCAGGAGCAAGTCGCCGAGCGCGTCGGCAAGAGCCGCGTGGCGGTCACTAATACTATGCGCTTGCTGCGCGCCGCGCCCAAAATCCAGGCCGCCCTGCTGGCTGGCCAGGTCCGCGAGGGGCACGCGCGCGCCCTGCTGGCCCTGGAAACCGCCGAGGCCCAGGAGGCTGCACTGGCTACCGTGATCAAGCAAGACCTAAACGTGCGCCAGACCGAAGCGCTGGTCCGCCGCCTCTCCGGTGAACGCCAAACGCCACCACCGCCGCCCCCCCCGGCACCCCAAACACAAGCCCTGGAAAGCGCCTTTCGCGAGGCGCTGGGCACCAAGGTATCGCTCAAGAGAAACCCAAAAGGCGCCGGTCAGGTCGTGATTCATTTCTACTCTGACGAAGAGCTGCAACACATCTATGATCGCATCATCGGTGAGAACGACTAGAACGACCGTAGCAAAGGAGACAAAATTGACGAGGACTTTTAAAGTGATATGCGAGAAACTAGAGCAGGCAGTCAATGTCTTGCGGGACAAGGACATTGACCTATGGTTAACCTTTGTGCGCGAGACGCGCCAGTCGCCGGACCCCAGCCTGGGCCTGATTCTGGGCTTTGATCTAACCTGGCAATCCGCCCTGATGGTCAGCAAGAGCGGAGAACGCATCGCGATCGTGGGACATTTTGACGTCGACAATGTGCGCAGTATGGGCGGTTATGACACCGTCATCGGTTACCATCAAAGCCTGCGCGAGCCGCTGATCGAGGTGTTGAACCGCCTGGACCCACAGTTTATTGCCATCAACTATTCAGAGAACGATCCCGCCTCCGACGGCCTGACCTATGGTATGTTTGGCTTGCTCTTTAAGCATCTGGCCGACACCCCCTATACCACACGCCTGATCTCGGCCGAGGACGTGATCGGCACCCTGCGCGGCTGCAAATCTCGCAGCGAACTGACACGCCTCAGACAGGCCGTCGCCACCACTGAAGGCATCTTTGCCGAACTCAACGCGCACCTGGCGCCAGGCCAGAGCGAGCGCGAGCTGGCCGAGTGGGTCCACCAGCGCGTCGAGGCATTAGAACTGGACTATGCCTGGGAGCCCGAGTATTGCCCCATCTTTAGCGCCGGCCCGGACTCACCCTATGGCCACGCTATGCCCGGTGACTGGCAAACCAAGCGCGGCCAGACCCTGCAGATTGACTTTGGCGTCAAGCAAGAGGGCTTTGTGTCCGACCTGCAACGCACCTGGTATTTCCTGGAACCCGGCGAGACCAAACCCCCTGAGCAAGTGCAGCACGCCTTTGACGCCGTGCGCGCCGCTATTGAGGCCGGTCGGGCCGCCCTCAAACCCGGCGCTATCGGTTGGGAAGTGGACGCCGCAGGGCGCAACACGGTCACCCAACGTGGCTACCCTGAATACCAACACGCTCTGGGTCACCAGGTCGGTCGCTCAGCCCACGACGGCGCGACCCTGCTTGGCCCACGCTGGGAACGATACGGAGAATGCGTGCAAGGCGTGGTCCAAGAGCACAACGTGTTCACGCTGGAGCTGGGCGTGCACGTGCCCGGCCGGGGCTACATCGGTCTGGAAGAAGACCTCGTCGTCACCGCCACCGGTTGCGAATACCTCAGCACTCCCCAGACTGAGCTGTGGTGCCTGTGAGAGCCAGGTTCAAAAACTAAAGGGGGCGGACAGACATCCGCCCCCTTTTTCGACAGCGCGCGGCCCCAAACACCTTGCACTGTGGCGCGCCTCCGCGTCCCTTGTTTTCCAAACCAGGAGTTGACAGATGCACGCTGAAAAGTTGTTAATCAACGGACACTTTTACACTATGGACACGAGCACGCCCCGCGCTCCGGCGCTGGTCAGCGCCGGGGATCAAATCGTCGCGCTGGGCGACGCCATCGAGTTACGAGAACAGTTCCCCACGGCCGAGGTGCTGGACCTGGGCGGGCGCGTCGTGCTGCCCGGCCTGACCGACGCCCACATCCATTTCCTGGGCTATGCCCTGGGCCTGCAAAAAATCGACCTGTACGAGGTGCCCAGCCTGCAAGAGGCGCTCGACCGCGTCGCGGCCCGCGCGGCCGAGGTGCCGCCCGGCACGTGGATCCAAGGCCACGGCTGGACTCAAGAAGTCTGGCCTGAGCGCGCCTTTCCCAGCGCCGCCGACCTGGACCGCGTCGCGCCGCACCATCCCGTCGTTCTTGCACACAAGAGCTGGCACTCGTGCTGGGTCAACTCGCAGGCGCTGGCGGTCGCCGGCATCACCGCCGACACACCCGATCCCAAAGGCGGCGCCATCCAACGCGACGCCGACGGCGCGCCTACCGGCATCCTGTTAGAAATGAGCGCCATGGACCTGATTGAGGACCACGTCCCCAGCCCTTCTGCCAACGAGATCGACGTTGCCCTGACGGCCGCCTTTCCCACCGCCTGGCGCCTGGGCCTCACCGGTGTCCACGACTGCGACGGGCGCGACGCCCTGCACGCTTACCAACGCTTGCACCAGCGCGACGCCCTGGGGATACGCATCCACAAGCACATCCGCGCTGAGGCGCTGGACGAGGCCATCACCGTGGGCCTGCGCTCCGGCCTGGGCGACGCGCAGCTGCGCCTGGGACACGTCAAGCTATTCGCCGACGGCGCTCTCGGCTCGCGCACCGCCTGGATGCTGGCACCCTATGAGGGCCGGCCCAACGACCGGGGCATCCCGATTTATCCGCCCGAAGAGCTGGCGGACATGGTCTACCGCGCCGCGCAGGCCGGCCTGGCCTGCGCCATCCACGCCATCGGTGACCGCGCCAACCGGGTCGTGCTGGACGCCTTTGAACGGGTGCAAGGCGCGCCCCTGCCGCTCCCCCAGCGCATCGAGCACGTCCAACTGTTACACCCGGACGATCTGCCACGGCTGGCCGAGATGGGGATCGTGGCCAGCATGCAGCCTATCCACGCCCCGCAGGACATGGAGATCGCCGAGCGTTACTGGGGCACACGCGCGATGCTGAGCTATGCCTGGCGCGCGCTGCTGAACAGCGGCGCCGTCCTGGCCTTTGGCTCAGACTGCCCGGTGGAGACCATGAACCCCTTTGTCGGGATCCACGCCGCCGTGACCCGCCGCCGTGCCGACGGCGCCCCCGGTCCCGATGGCTGGTACCCTGAACAGCGGCTGACCGTTGCCCAGGCAGTCTATGCCTATACCATGGGCGCGGCCCACGCTGCCGGCCTGACGCACCGACTGGGCTCGCTCAGCCCCGGCAAGCTGGCCGACCTGGTCGTGCTGGACCGCGACATCTTTAAAGTAGCGCCGGACGAGATAGCAGAGACGCGCCCGCTGGGCACCATGATCGGTGGCCGTTGGGTCTATCGCGATGCGGCGCTGTCCTGATGGTCCCCCTCTAACTCCCCCCTCAGGGGGAGAACGCGCGAGCGTGCGGCGGCGCCAACCATCCCCCCCGTTGGGGGGGACTGAGGGGGGGCAAAACGTGGCGCCGATGCCCTAAACATTG
>CAZSJU010000336.1:0-3949 GCA_964607235.1 uncultured Anaerolineae bacterium
GATGGCCGGGCAAGTGTCTCAGACGGCCTCTACCCGGTCTAGCCACTCGCTCACCAGCGCGTTGAAAACGTCCTCTTGTTCGATCTGCAGGTTGTGGCCCGCGCGGTCCAGCACGGCGAACGTGGCGCGCGGATAGTTTGCCAAGAGGGGCCAGGCGTCGCGATAGCCCACCGTGGCGTCCTGGCGGGCGGCCAGGATCAAGGTCGGTTTCTCGAACGGGGGGCCGGCATCGGGGTCGAAGGACAGGGCGTAACCGCCCTGCTCTTGCAGCCGGGAGAGGAAGGTCCGGTCGGCGACCTCAAACCCGACTTGGACTTCCCGGCGCGTGCGCTGCCAGGTGCGGGAAGTTTGGACGACGGCAAAGGTGTCAAACCCGGCCCGTTGGTCGGGGTCAAGCTGCGCCAGGAATGTTTCGTCTTTGACCAGCGTGACGTGCGGCGGCAGCGTGCGCGGGGCGCGTTCGGCGATGACCACGGGGCAGATCAGCAGCAGGCCCTCGACCTGCTCCGGACGGCGGTGGACGATGCCGCGTGCCAGGTAGCCGCCATAAGATTCGCCCACCAACGCGAAACGTCGCGCCGGGAGGAGATCGTCGATAAAGGCCAGCACGGCATCCAGTATCTGGTCCGAGCGGGTCAGCCAGTCTGGGCCGGGGGTCTTGCCCATGCCGGGCAAGTCGGGGTAAAGGCGCTGCCAGCCGCGCCGCTCCCGGAATAGTGGTTCCATGCAGCCGGTCATCAGATGATGGTCCGGCCCAAAGCCGTGCAGCGAGACCAGCGGGCGGCCAACGCCGTAGCGTTCGTAATACAGACTGAGGTCTTCCGACTGGTACTGCATGTTTCCCTCCTGCCGGCGCGCGGTGTCACTTTGGATTGGATGTTGGCGCCGGATTGGCTAACCGGCGTCCTGGCCCGGCGCGCGCTGGTAGAGAAAGCGCACGTTGGCTTCTTTGGGGTGGCCGTCCGGGGACCAGGCGTCGAATGGCGCCGGCAACGGTTGCTGCAACATGTCTTTGACCGTCTGGCCCGCCTCGACCGCCCGGGCGACCCGCGTTTTGAGCGTGACGAGATAGCGCTTTTGCAACGCGATGTCCCTTTTGTCCCCTAGCGGCCCGTGGCCGGGCACAAAGGTTTCGATCGCGGACCGTTCCAGCGCTTCCAGTTGCGTGACCCAGCCGTCAGGGTCACAGTGGGCCATGAACGGCTGGCGCCCGAAAAAGGCCAGGTCGCCCGTGAACGCGACCTTTTCCTCCGGCAGGGTTAGCAGGCAGTCGCCGGGGGTGTGCGCGTGGCCCGTCGCCAGCAATTCCGCCCTACGGCCCGAACCGTAAAAGGTGAGCTTGCCGGCAAAGGTGTGGTTGGGCAGGCGGGGCGCCAGCGTGGGCAGGCCCGCCAACACGTGGCCCCAGCGCGCGATGGAATGTTCAAGGGCGGCGCGTTCCCGTTCGTCGTCGGTGGCCGCCAGGCGCGCCTGGTCTTGTTGGATGTATTCCTGTAGTTCGGAGGGATCCTTGGCGAGCTTTTGCATGTTTTGCGCCACCTCTTGCATCTGTTCGCGGGTGGCGTGGGTCGCGACGATCGAGACGTGGGGCGGAAAGGCCTGGTTGCCCAGCCAGTGGTCGGCGTGGGCGTGGCTGTTGACGACATAGGTCGCCGGGCGGCCCGTCAGTTGCTCGGCCGCTGTCGCCAGATCTGCGGCGGCGCGAGCTGTCTCAGAGGTGTCAAAAATCAGGGTGCGGTCGCCCAGGTCAATGATCCCGGCGTTGCTGGAAGCGCCGCCGCCCTCGATGGCCAGGGCAGCGTATACTCCCTCGGCGACCGGTTCAAGCCGGAAATGATCCGAGGTGGGCAATGGTTGGTCGATCTGACGCATGTTCATCCTCCTGTCGAAAGCTTGATGAGGGCGTAGGTTTAAGAAAATCAGCGTGCGTCGGCGTTGATCCGCGTCCAAAAAAGCGTTCAAATTCGCCGCTGCCCAATTACTTGTTGGCAAAACGTCCGTCAAAATAGAGTCCATCTGTAAACCTCGGAGGTCTTTACTTGCGCGCGTGGACGCGCGGCCCCTGGGGGGTATCCTCGACCTCGTACCCGGCGGCCTGGATTTGGTCACGCAGCGTATCTGCTTCTTGCCAGCGCTTGGCAGCCCGGGCGCGGCCGCGCTGCTCGACCAGGGCCAGGATCTCATCCGGCACGGCCACTTGTGGCGGCTCCCACCCGGCCAGACGTAACCCCAGCACACGGTCGAATTCGTATAGTGTGGCCTGCTTGGTGGCGGCGGGGAGGTCGCTCTTGGTCAACTCCCAGGTCAGGGCCACGGCGCGTGGCGTGTTGAGGTCGTTGTTGACGTTTTCAGTGAACCGCTCCATGAATCCCGCGTCCGGTGTCCCGGTCGCGCCCCACGCGTGGCTGATGGCGCGCAGGCGGTCCAACGCGGTAGCAGCCCCGTCCAGGCCGTCCCAGCTAAAGTTTAGCTTGGAGCGATAGTGGGCGTTGAGGCAGAAAAAGCGATAGGCCAACGGGTCATAGCCCCGGTCGATCAAGGTCTGCAAGCGCAGGAACCCGCCAGCGGATTTGGCCATTTTGGCCTCGTTGAGCTGCAAGAAATAGCCGTGCAGCCAGAAATTGGCCAGGGTGGTGCCATAGCAGGCCTGAGTCTGCGCGATTTCGTTGGTGTGGTGCACCGTGATGTGGTCCTCGCCGCCGCAGTGGATGTCAAAAAATGACCCCAGGTACTTGGCCGACATGGCCGAGCATTCGATGTGCCAGCCTGGAAAGCCCACGCCCCACGGGCTGTCCCATTCCATCTGCCGTTGCTTGTCGCTCGGGCTAAACTTCCACAGCGCGAAATCGGTGGGGTGGCGTTTTTCCGCCATGTCGATGCGCGCCCCGGCCTGCAAACCCTCGACGTCCAGCCGCGCCATGTAGCCATAGTCGGGCAGGCGGGAGGTGTCAAAATAGATCCCGTCGGAGGTGCGGTAGGTATAGCCTTGCTCCTCGATGCACTTGACCAGGGCGATCTGTTCCTGGATGTGCGCGGTGGCCTGGCACCAGATGGTCGGCTCTAGGATGTTGAGGTGGGCGATGTCGTCCTTGAAGGCCTGGGTGTACAGCTCGGCGATCTCCCAGGCCGACTTGCCGGTGCGCCGGGACCCGGCTTCCATCTTGTCCTCGCCGACGTCGGCGTCGGAGGTCAGGTGGCCCACATCGGTGATGTTGGTCACGTGTTTGACGGGATAGCCGTTGAATTCCAGCACGCGGCGCAGCACATCCTCAAAGATGTAGGTGCGCAGGTTGCCGATGTGGGCGTAATCGTACACCGTCGGGCCGCAGGTGTACAGGCCGACGGTGGGCGGGTGCAGGGGTTCGAACGCGCGTAACTCGCGGGTGTAGGTGTCGTACAGTTTAAGCATCATAGGGATTCCTTTTGGGTCGTTTTGGCTATATCGTACTATCATACCCTGCTCGTTCCAAGCTGGCAACTTTTTGTCTTTGTTCTACCCCGCGAGGGTTGCGTCCTGGAGGGCGCCGTGGGTGTCCAGCGAGACGAGCAGGGTATGCCCGGCAAAGAGGTCATCGTCGTCGTAGAAAAGCTCGGCGTTGCCGTCCGGGTAAAAGATGACCGTTTGTAGGGTGATGCAGGCAGCAAAGCGCGCGCCGTCGATGGCCGCCCCTTCGTTCCAGGCCGTGTTATACAGTTCGAGCAGCGCCTCGGTGGTCGCCTGTCGCAGGTCCGCTTCCTCCCGCCGGATGCGGGCCAGCAGGGGGCGGGCCTGGGCGAGCAGTGTTTCTAGCTCTTTCTCTGTGGTGGATAGGGCCACCTGGATGCTGTGGCCGGGTGCGAAATCGACCTGCCCGGTCCACCATTCCAGGTGGTCCTCCCAGGTCAGTTTGCCAAATATTGGGTCTTGGTGCATGCTCGTTCGTTTCCTTTCATCGTCTCGCGCCCCTCA
>CAZSJU010000337.1:0-3942 GCA_964607235.1 uncultured Anaerolineae bacterium
GAGGAACTGGCCGCCATAGTCACAGTTTGGCGCTTCGTACACCATCAGCGCCTCGCCTTCTTCGATTTCAGCTTCCTCGCCCGGCAAAATCAGGGTAGTGATGTCAATGCCGTACCACTCGAGCGAGAGTTCGGTCAGCGTACCGTCCGCGTGCATCTCGGCGAGGACCTCGTTCAGCTTGGCCAGCATCTTTTCCGAAGGGCCACGCGCCCTGTCCAACGCAAAGGACAACGGTTCATAAAAAGCCGGCGTGCCAATGTACTTGAGCGGCACGCCGCTGTCGATGGCGTTTTGGATGGTCGGCTGAGCCGACATCACCGCGTCCAGGCGCTGACCGTCGCCCAGCGCCAGGTCTTGAATGGCCTCGGCATCTGTCTCGTAGGGTTTGACATTCAGGTCGGCTGGCGGGTCGTACATGACCTCCCCACCCATAATCGTCAATGCCCCTTCCAAATAGGCTTCATAAGTGGTAGCTGTGCCCAGCCCTACGTCCTTGCCGGCCAGGTCCTCGGGTGACTTTATGTCCATGTTGTCGCGGTGAACGGCAAAGGAAGCGGGGACGTAATAGTAGGGGTCGGTGAACCACAGGACTTCGGCGCGCTCCTCGGTGGGGGTCATCGAGCCGATGCTCAGGTCGAAACGCCCGGCCCAGTTGCCACCTGTGATCATGTCCCACGACGGCGTATCGAATTCGAGTTCAACACCCAGTCGTTGGGCGACCTCTTTGGCGACGTCAATGTCAAAGCCATCCAACTCGCCCTGATCGTTGAGAAAGCTCTGCGGGGCATAGTTGGGGTCGGTGGAGACGACAATCTTGCCCGCCTCCATGATTTCGTCCAACAGATCTTTTTCTGCTGGCGCTTCAGTAGGCTCTGGTGCTTCAGTAGGCTCCGGCGCCTCGGTGGGGCTCGGGGGGGCCGTCGCGTCCTCGCCGCCACACGCGGTCAACACCATACTGAGGACCAATACCAGTAGTACTAGCCAATTAAATTTACTTCTGGTTCTCACTTTTTTCCTCCTCCTATATCAAGCTTGAACGATCGCTTATGTCAGAATCCACGCACTCGGTTCGGGCAATAGACTTCACCTCCTTGGGTCATCAAACAGGGCATGTTTCGCCCCAACAACAAGGGGCAAAAGAGACACACCACACATATAACGGCCACCGACGAACTCTGATAAACGCTTCTGGGAACTCTAGATTCCCAAAACGGATATTCCAGCAGTGATCAAAGAGATAACCAACCCATCGCTTGCTCAAGATGTGGTAAAAATCAGCTACAATCCCAATCTCTATCGCGAAATCAGACTGCACAGCGCTCAAGCTCAGGGGTGCGGCTGAAAAATACCAAGCAAACAGGAGATCCATGGTCTTGACAAATCAGTCTCCAAATAAACAACGACAAACATCTCGGGGGAAAATGACCTACAACCTAATTATCAACGTCTCAGATAAAAAAGCGTATACGGCCCAGGGGAGCCATACTCCCTGACTTTGTAGGAGGTCTAATGACCCGATGGCATGATGTGGGGAGCAAGCCCAAGTATAGTACAGAGCATTCAAGATGTCAATAGTGGGTCGGCGTCAATGCGGTGAGCCAAAAAAAACAGGCACGCGCTGTGCCGAGCAGCGCGTGCCTGCGTCCAGAGCTACAGCCAAGATCGCTAGTGCAAAATGCGGCTCAAGAACAGTTTGGTCCGTTCATGCTGTGGGTTGTTGTACAATTGATTGGGCGTGGCTTCTTCAACGATCTGTCCCTCGTCCATAAAGACCATCCGGTCCGCCGCGTTCTTGGCAAAGCCCATTTCGTGGGAGACGACCACCATCGTCATACCCTCGTCGGCCAGTCCCAACATCACGTCCAACACCTCTTTGATCATCTCGGGGTCAAGGGCCGAGGTAGGCTCGTCAAAGAGCATGATCTTGGGCTGCATCGCCAGGGCGCGCGCGATGGCCACGCGCTGTTGTTGCCCGCCTGATAGCTGGCTGGGATAGGCGTCCGCCTTTTCGGGAATTCCCACTTTTTCCAGCAATCCACGAGCAATGACCACGGCCTCGGCCCGTTTACGCTTGCGGACCACTTTTTGTGCCAAAATGACGTTTTCTAGCGCAGAAAGATGTGGGAACAGATTAAAGAGCTGAAACACCATGCCCACTTCGGCCCGGACCCTGTTGATGTTGCGGGCTTGGGCCAACGAGATGCCATCCACGACAATCTGTCCCTCGTTAATCTTTTCGAGGTGATTGATGCAACGCAACATCGTCGACTTGCCCGAACCGCTTGGGCCGATGACGACTACCACTTCCTGGGGATAGACGTCCAGACTGACCCCGCGCAGGGCGTGCACGTGACCAAAGCGCTTGTGCACATCTTTAATGATGATAATGGGCTCACCCATTTGCTCGACCGTTCTATCTTTTCTCATCTCTCATTACTCCTCAGAGCGCCCCGGCAAGGCTGTCCTGCGTTCTATAAAGCGAACCAGCAACGACAGCAGCAAGGTCATCATCAGATAAAATAGTGCGACGGTATTATAGCCCTCAAACCCGCGAAAGGTGCGCGACACCCACAACCGGCCCTGCTGCAGGATCTCGGGTAACGCCACCACTGAGATCAAGGACGAGTCCTTGAGCATCGCGATAAAGTCGTTGCCCAGAGGCGGCAAGATGACGCGGATCGCTTGAGGCAGGACAACGTAACGCATGGCCTCGAAATAACTCATGCCCAGCGAACGCGCCGCTTCCATCTGACCATAGTGGATGGATTGGATGCCGGCCCGAAACACCTCTGCCAGATAAGCGCCATACCCAAAGCCCAAACCCAAGACGGCGCCGGTAAAGCGTCCCAGCTCGACCCTGCCTCCGGTCGCGTCGCGCAGGTTGGGCGCCACGACAAACCCGGCATAGAGAATGATGACCAGCATAGGGATGCCCCGGATCACCTCAACGTAAAGCTTGGAGACCGCCAGGGTAATAGGGTTGGAAGAGAGCAACATGAGCCCGGAGAGCAGGCCCAACATCAAAGCCAGGGCAAACCCCAGAATGGTCGCCCGCAGCGTGAGCATCACGCCCTTGGCATCCCATATCCGGGCCAGCGTCTTTCCCAAGTCAAACTGATCATAGATGCGGACCCATACGCCCCCCGGTACCTCACCGGCAATCGTAGGCGTGTTCGTCTCTACCTGGACGAGGGTGTCAGTCGGCGCTTGAATGAGTGCTTGATCGCCCGGCTCGGCGCCCTCGGTTATCTTTATGTGATACAGTTCGCTCTTGGCCACCGCGTTGTAGCGCTTTTGATTAAAGTCCTCATCCAGCGCCCAACCCCTTTGCCCATCTTGCGTCACGACGTACGCCCAATCGCGTTGCGGGGTCAACCCTTGTTTAGGGATGATCTCCCAGCGTTCAAAGGTCACATGCTCACCGGCATCCAGTTGCGCCGCCGGTGCTGACTCGGCATCCGGCTCTGCGTACAGGGTCAATGTTTCATCGTCAGGGTCAGCTTGCGCTTCGATCTGATTAAACTCGGCATAGAGCTGATAGACGCCCGGGCGCATAGGCATAGCCGGGTTAGGGGTGAATTGCCACGCCTCCCCTTCCACCGCCACTTCACCGACTAGCCGTTTGTTCCAGGGCAGGTCAAAGATAAAATAAATCGCATCCAGGTAACGGGCGTTGGTGAGCACCGAAAAGCCCACAAACAGCCCCACGATGGCGATAATGACGATCCACCAGGGGACGCCGGACAAAAATTCGAAAATGACCTCGGTAGAGGCGTGCCTGGGCTCAACTTGCTTCTCCATCCAGAGAACTCCTTTCGCGTCATCGCTCTTGGCCCTGTGTCACCGGCCAAGGTTTGCGGCTACCTATACAGATAGGAGCTTTATAGGAACTGCTCGGCGTAATGACAAGCGACAAAGTGGTCAGGGCTCAACTCGCGCTGC
>CAZSJU010000338.1:0-3850 GCA_964607235.1 uncultured Anaerolineae bacterium
TGCGCCACTATACCACACCTGTGGGATCTGTGCTAGAGGTCAGCCGGGCGTGCCGGTGCTGGTGGTGAGCTTGTCGAACCATCTGATCGGCACGGGCAACTTGGCAGGCAAGCGCACTTTGGGTATAATGCCCGGCGTATTTTGTTTATAGAGGGAGGTAGTGTGAGACGGACCATTCGCAAAATCGGGTTGACCTTTTCAGGCTTTTTAGTGGTCGGTATGCTGACAGTGGCAGCCGGTATGGGTGTCGTTTGGCCTATTTTAGCGACGGCGACCCCTACCGCGACGGCGACCCCTACCGCGACGGCGACCCCTACCGCGACGGCGACCCCTACCGCGACACCAACGGCAACCCCCACCGCGACGCCAACGGCAACCTCAACCCCGACATCGACGCCCACAGCGACCCCGACGTCGACGATGACGCCGACGCCGACGACCACCCCGACGTCAACGGCCACTCCAACGCCGACGGCCACTCCAACGCCGACGCCTACCCCGACGCCACTACCGACCCCGGACGGCGAGTCGCGGGCTGTGCGTGTGCCGATCTTGATGTACCATTATGTCTCAGTGCCGCCCCCAGATGCGGATCATTATCGGGTTGACTTGTCAGTGTCGCCGCAGAACCTGGAAGCCCAGGTGGCGTGGCTGGCCGAGCAGGGATATGTTTCTATCACTTTGCAGGACCTGCTGTATCATTTGACGCTGGGATGGCCTTTGCCGGAAAAACCGGTGATTTTGACTTTTGACGACGGCTATGCCGATGCTTACGAGAACGCCTTTCCGATTTTACAAAAATATGGCTTTGTGGGGACCTTTTTCATCATCACTGACCGCATTACCTACGGCGACCTTCATTATGCGACGTGGGATCAGGTTATCGAGATGCACAAAGCGGGGATGGATATTCAGAGCCATACCCGCACTCACCCCGATTTGCGCGGCGTTTCGAACGTCGAGTTGTTATGGCAAATCTTGGGGTCCAGGGAAGCGATAGAAGCGCGCATGGATACAGAGGTGCACTTTTTCTGTTATCCTGCCGGCCGGTACGATGCCAACACCATCCGCGCGCTTGAACGGTTCGGATACTGGGCGGCCGTCACTACCGAATATGGGGCGACGCACGCGCTGGAAGACCTGTTTACCTTGAAGCGCATTCGCATTCGCTCGGCGGATACGCTAGAGTATTTTATTGAAAAGGTGACGCGCCACGGTTGATTTTTATGATCGCCCTGAGCCTGTCAAAGGGCCTAGTCCTGAGCTTGTCGAAGGGGATAAAGGACTGGAACCTGTTTTGACAGGTTTTTACACAATCTTTACGTAATCTGGTAGTTTTTGATAGCATTAAGGTGCTATACTAGCAGTGTGAGGACGGGCCGCAACCAAAGGTTGGGGCTTTTTTATGCACGTTAAAGTCGGACCAAAGGGATAATGACTGGAACATCAAGATTGCCGGGATTTTATAATCGCTCTGTCGAGGCGCGCTTGTCGCTGCTGGCCGAGACGGCCGGACTGACGGCCGATGAGGTGGCCATCTTGCGGGATGGTGGCCTGGGGGTAGAGCGGGCCGACCAAATGATCGAGAACGTGGTCGGCGTTCACGCGTTGCCTTGGGGCATCGCGACTAATTTTCGCGTCAATGGGCGTGACGTGTTGGTGCCTATGGTGATCGAGGAGCCTTCTGTGGTAGCCGGCGCGAGCCTGGCGGCCAAGTTGGCCCGAGCCGGGGGTGGATTTGAGGCGCATACCACTGCACCGGTGATGATCGGCCAGATGCAAGTTTTGGACCTGGTGGATCCCTGGGCCGCTCGCTTTGCGCTCTTGCAGCAAAAGGCCCGTCTCTTGGAGGCGGCCAATCAAGTAGACCGAGTCATGGTTGACCTGGGCGGCGGCGCCCGAGACTTGCAGGTGCGGGTGTTTGAAACGAGTCCGGCCGGGCCGATGCTGGCAGTTCACCTGTCCTACGATTGCCGTGACGCGATGGGGGCAAATGCCGTCAACACTGCCGTCGAGCACCTGGCGCCGCTGGTCGAAGAAATTAGCGGGGGGCGCGTGGTGTTGCGCATCTTGAGCAACCTGGCCGACCAGCGCCTGGCGCGCGCGCGCTGTGTCATTCCGGTCGAGGCGCTCGCTTTTGACGCATTTGACGGGCAGCAGGTGGCCCGGGGCATTTTTGAGGCCTGGGCCTTTGCCGCGACGGACCCCTACCGCGCGGCTACGCATAACAAGGGCATTATGAACGGTATCGACGCCGTGGTGATCGCTACAGGCAATGACTGGCGCGCGGTTGAAGCGGGGGCCCATGCCTATGCGGCGCGCTGTGGGCGGTATACCAGCTTGAGCACGTGGTGTCTGGACGAGGCTGCCGGCCAGTTGTCCGGCACGTTGGAACTGCCGCTGGTTGTGGGCACCGTGGGCGGCGCGACGCGCGTGCATCCGTTGGCCCAGGTGGCGCTCAAGATCATGGGCGTGAAAAACGCCCGCGAGTTGGCAAAAGTCATCGCCGCGGTGGGGTTGGCCCAAAACCTGGCGGCGATCCGCGCGCTGGCGACAGAGGGCATACAGCGGGGACATATGAGCTTACACGCGCGCCAGGTCGCCATCGCGGCCGGCGCGGATGGTCAAGCCGTGATGCGGGTGGCGCAGCAGATGGTACAAGAAGGCCGCGTGCGGCTAGATCGGGCGCGTGAAATACTAAGACATCAGAGTGACGAGGAGTGACGATGGCGGTGTGGAAGACAGATCAACCGGTCGGTATCTTGGGCTATGGCGCTTATGTGCCGCGCTATCGGTTGCCCGGGAGCGAGGTTGCGCGGGTGTGGACGGGGGGCGAGCAAGGCTCCCCTATCCGTGAAAAGGCGGTTCCCGGCCCCGACGAAGATACGGTGACCATCGCGATTGAGGCGACGCGCAACGCGTTGGCCCGCAGCGGGGGCATAGACCCTGCCGAAATCGGGGCGGTGTGGGTGGGCAGCGAGAGTCACCCCTATGCCGTCAAGCCTACGGGCACGATATTGGCCGAGACGATCGGCGCCGTGCCCCACACGCTGAGCGGCGACTGGGAGTTTGCCTGCAAGGCCGGTACAGAGGCGTTCCAGGCGGCGATTGGCATCGTCGGCTCGGGCATGGTGAAATATGCATTGGCCGTCGGGGCGGACACGGCCCAAGGCCGGCCCGGTGACGCGCTAGAGTATACGGCTGGGGCGGGGGGCTCGGCCTTTATTCTCAGCCGGGCTGCAATTGGTGATGATCTTATCGAGCCTGAAGTGTTGGTCTTGATTGAAGGCTCGCTTTCTTTTGTCTCTGACACGCCTGACTTTTGGCGGCGGGCTTTTCAACATTATCCCGAGCACGGTGCGCGTTTTACCGGCGAACCGGCCTATTTCAAGCACACCCTGGCGGCTGGCAGTGAGTTGATGGAATCGCTGGGGACGACGGCGGCCGATTATGCCTATGCCGTGCTGCACCAACCCAACGCCAAGTTCCCCCTCAAGGCCGGCAAAAAACTGGGCTTTAGCCGCGAGCAATTAATGCCGGGCTTGTTGGTCAACGATATTGGCAATACCTATGCGAGCTCGTCGATGTCGGGGCTGACGGCGGTCCTGGACGTGGCCGCGCCGGGCGATCGCATTCTGTTGGTCTCTTTTGGTTCCGGCGCCGGCAGCGACGCGTTCTCCTTGCGTGTGACGGAGGCGTTGGCGGCGCGGCGGACGGGAGCGCCCCCGACCCGCGCTTATATCGAACGCCGGGTCGAGATAGATTATGCGACTTATGCCCGCTATCGTAAAAAGTTGTTGCTGGTTTGACGTTGGCTCTTTTGAAAAAAGCTTGATCTGCCACAGAGGCA
>CAZSJU010000339.1:0-3836 GCA_964607235.1 uncultured Anaerolineae bacterium
GATGAACAAAGAGTTGCATTACGTGGACGGGACGTATCTCAGCGGGTCGCACCGGCTCAAGATCGAATATTTCGAGCAAAACGGCCTGGCCAGCATTCACTTTTGGATCAGCGCTGCTTCCCAGACACCTTCCCAGACGCCCACTTACACCACGCCACCCAAGACACCGAGTGAGCAACCACCGGCGCCGGCGCCCGCCCAGACCCAAGCCCCTTGGCAGGCATCCTACTTTGCCAATCGCTCCTTACAAGGCGACCCGGCCCTGGTCCGGCAAGAGGCCGTTATCGATTTTAACTGGCAGTTGGGTGCGCCCGACCCGGCATTACCTGCGAATGACTTTTCCGTGCGCTGGCAATCGACGCAAGACTTTGCCGAGGGTCGCTACCGTTTCACCACCTACAGCGATGATGGGGTCCGGCTGTTAATAGATGGGCGACCGCTCATCTCAAGTTGGCGCCCCATGCGCGGCTACCGTTCCGCCACGGTCGACCTGGCAGCCGGACAGCATACCGTGGTGCTGGAATATTTTGAACGGGCAGGCGCGGCACAGGTGCGGTTGAACTGGCGTCGATAACGCCCATCACCAAGTAAAACAGTGCCGGCCCGCAGAGCGGGCCGGCACCTCCCCTAAAACACCTCTCCTCCTGTGGTGAGCCTGCCGAATCCTCACTTGACAGCAGCTTCCGAAGGAATCTCCTCCATACGGCCCGTGGCCGCAAAGACCACTTGTTCGCAAATGTTGGTCACCCGGTCCGCGATACGCTCGACCTTGTGCGCGCAAAAGAGCAAGTGCATCGCCCGCGTCACCGTGGTGGGATCCTCGATCATAAAAGAGAGCAACGCGCGAAAGACCTGCCGGTAAAGCTGATTCACCTCTTGATCCCGCCCGGCCACATACAAAGCTTGTGCGGTATCCTCAAAAATGAACGCGTCCAGGCTCTCTCGCAACATCTCTTGCGAGACCTCCCCCATACACGGCAGGTCAGTGAGCGGCTTGAGCGGCGGTTGATCCGCCACGCGCAAAAAGCTGGAGGCGATACCCGCGGCGTGGTCGGCGATGCGCTCCAACTCGAGCACGATGTTCATCACCGCCAGGATAAAACGCAGGTCATGAGCCGCCGGCTGCTGACAGGCGATGAGTTTCAGACAATGTTCTTCCACATTGAAACGCACCGCGTTGATCTTGGCGTCACCGGCGATGATCTGTCGTGCCAGCATCGCATCACGATCCACAAGGGTCTGTATGGCACAGCTAATGGCTGTATCGGTCATGCTGCCCATGCGCAACACGTCGTCGCGCAACTCTTGCAACTGGCGATCGAAAACAGAACGCGGCGCCATCCAACCCACCTAATCTTCCAGCGGGCCGCCTTGCCCGATGCGCCCACTAGAAACGCACAACCCGTCACTTGCCAACCTCGAACACGAGCAGACGATCTATGCCGTCCGTTAGTTGATCTCGGCGATCCCTTCTTCGGTGTCCATCTCGACCATCTTGCCGGTGACGGTAAAGACCACCCGTTCACAGAGGTTAATCACCCGGTCAGCAGCACGTTCCAGATTGTGCGCCGCCCAAAGCAAATAATTGGCCTGATCGATGCTGTGGGGATCGGCTATAATGAACGTCAACAACTCGCGGTAAATCTGATTGTAAAGCTGATCCACCTCATCGTCCATAGGCGGAATCGACTTGGCCAATTCTACATCGCGTTGTATAAAAGCCTCCAGGGCCTTTTGTAACATATCTCGCGCCTTTTCGGCCATCAAGGGCAAGTCGATGAGCGGCTTGAGCAAAGGTTCTTCCCCGATCAACAAGTTAATCTTGGCAATGCCCTTGGCGTAATCGCCGATACGCTCTAGCTCGGTGGTAATCTCTAACACGGCGGCCAAAACCCGCATATCAATAGCTACAGGCTGCTGAGTGGCGATAAGAGTCAACGCATCCGACTCGATCTTGAAGCGCTTTTCATTGATCGCGCGGTCTTGGGCCACCAATTCCTGCGACCCTTTCATATCGCGACGCTTCAACAAATCAACCGACTGGACAAGAGCCCTTTCCACCATACTACCCAGCACCAGCACCTCATCCTGAATCCGTCGCAGTTCCTTGTCAAAAATTGAACGTGTCTTCATACAAAATCCTCCTGATAAATTTGTTCAAGTAGCGCCAACTCTCCCGTTAGGGAAAACGCTATCCACTCGCAGATGTTGGTCACCCGGTCAGCGGCGCGTTCCAGGTTGCGGGCAATCTGTGAGAGATACCGCATCTTTTTTATCACAGCGCGTGATTGACCGCCCATCGATGCCAACAGCTCGAGATAAACGTGATCGTAAAGCGCGTCTACCTCATCATCCTCAAAAAAGACACACCGGGCCAGCGCCAAATCTTGACGCTGCAGCGCCTCCAGTGCTCGCTGCAGCATGCTTTGGGTCTTGGTCGCCATCAGACAAATGTCGACAAAAAGCTCCAGCAAAGGCGCCTCTACCCTTACAAGCATAAAGTGTATCTTGGCAATGTCAGTGATGTAATCCCCGATGCGTTCCAACTCGGTTGCAATTTCCAACATGGCAGCGATGGTGCGTAGGCCATCGCCTGGAGCATGTCGGGCGGCGATGAGGTTGATACAATCCAATTCGATGGCCAGCCGCTTTTGAGTAATTTGATGGTCAAGGGTGATCAAAGGCTGAGAGCCACCCAAGGGACGCTGTTGTAACACATCCACCGATTCAACGATGGCGCGCTCCACAATCAGGCCCAGAGCCCACACCTCTTTCTGCAGATGCTGCAAATCCAATTCAAGGGATTGTACCAACACCGCCCATCTCCTTGTATTATATACTGAAATAGGGTTACAAGCAGCGCATTCACACCTCGTGTCGTAAAAACAGAGCAGGCCCGCCGGAATCATGCGTCTCTTGCTCGAGATGTGCGAACAGTCGCTGCCGGATGTCGTCCCGCACCTGGCGAAACACTGCCAGTCGCTCGGCTCGGCTTCCGGTGGCCTCGGCAGGATCAGGAAAGCCAATGTGCACCACTTTGCCCGGCCCCAGCCACAGCGGACAGTTCTCGGCAGCATCGTCACATACGGTAATGACCACGTCCAAATCCATATTTCGGAACTGGTCTACCGACTTGGACGCATATCCTGCAATATCGATGCCCAACTCGGACATCGCCTCCACCGCCAACTCGTGCACATAACCCGCCGGCCTCGTACCCGCCGAGTACGCCTCCCACGCCGTACCCAGATAGTGATTAATCAACCCCTCAGCCATCTGACTACGGCAAGAATTGCCGGTGCACAGCACCAACACACGTTTTTTATCCACTATCCAAACCTACCTGTGATATAATCTTCGGTGATTTTTTGCTTGGGACTGGTAAAGATCTGCTCGGTCGGCCCATGCTCCACCAGGTATCCCGCCCGGTCCTCGGCCATGTTAAAAAAGGCAGTATAGTCCGAAGCGCGCGCAGCCTGCTGCATATTGTGCGTGACGATGACGATCGTGTAATCCTCTTTTAGCTTTTGGATCAACTCTTCGATGCGCAACGTCGCGACCGGGTCCAAAGCCGAAGCAGGCTCGTCCATCAAGATCACCTCTGGCTCTACCGCCAGGGCGCGGGCGATGCACAGCCGCTGCTGCTGACCACCTGACAGAGCCAATCCCGACTTGTCCAGGTCGTCCTTGACCTCATCCCACAAAGCCGCCTGCCGCAAACTGCGTTCCACAACGCTAGACAGCTCGTTCCGATCGCGCACCCCGTGCGCGCGTGGGCCATAGGCCACATTATCAAAAATAGTTTTGGGGAACGGGTTCGGTCGCTGAAAGACCAT
>CAZSJU010000340.1:0-3824 GCA_964607235.1 uncultured Anaerolineae bacterium
AAGAGAAAGATTGAAAATTTCAAGCATGTGGCACTTTGGAACCAGTAATTTAAGGTCGAGATTAAATTCTCTGTGCTCTCTGTGCCTCTGTGGCAAACCATAAAGGCGCGTTACAAAACTTTGTGACCGATGAATAGCTGTGGTATAATAGTTACGTTGGGGCCGTTGTCAAGAGGTGAAAAAGATGAACATCATAAAAGAGGCCCTCAAGATCGTCGCCGAATCACCCGGTAACCTGGTCTATTATTTGGTGACCACGTTCGCGGTCGAAGCTGTCCTGGCTATGGTGCTGGGGGAATGGTTACGCGGGCGACGCACGCCCCAGGTCCGACGCTGGTTACTGGCGAGCATCGGTATGTCGCTGACCCGGATCTTGTTAATGGTGGCGGCTTTACTGATCTGGCAAGGCGTCTTGCCCCCTACAGCGGTCATGCCTCCGTTGGAGCGGTTCCTGGACGTGCTGGTCATCTTGTTCGTGGGCTGGGCTGCATTATCTCTATCTGACGATTACCCGCAGGTCACGACCGGATTGCTCGTGGTCAGTCTTCTGGCTGGGCTGGTCGGGTATGCGGCGGCGGCGGCGATCTGGTATGGTGCGGCCACTGATAATCCAGAACTGATTTTTAACGGCTATATGCAGGATATGCTATGGACCGTCATCGCCCTGGGACTGCTAGGGTTAATCCTGGTGGGCCTGTTGATGCGGCGAGGTTCTCAATGGCGTCTGCTGCTGGCCACGATAGTACTGCTGATGCTAGGCTATAGCGCCCATGCCATCGACGCAGACGCATCCAACGTCCCTGCCTGGGTCCGTTTGGCCAACCTGGCCGCCTATCCATTGCTGGCGGGCCTGGCCTACCAGCGTGTGCTGGATTGGCAGCGCCAGACACTAGCCGCAGCGGCGCGCAAACTGCCCCTCCAGGCCGTCGGTTGGCAGTTGCTAGAAGCCACCCAATCCGTCGGCGCTTCTCTCGACCTGGACACAACACTGGTCACCGCCACCGCCACCATGGCCACGGCACTTGAAGCTGAGGTGTGCGCTTTGAGCTTGCCTGGCGAACAATCCCACCGCCGCTTTAAATTGGCCGTCGTACACACCAGAGATCGTCCCACAGAAGAAGGCGGCGACTTGGAACTGGATCAGCAACCTCTGATTAAACGGGCGATCCGGACCCGCCGCCAGGTAACCGTGCAAGAAGACGACACACAAACGCAGCAATTGTTCACCCTGATGAAGCAAGACACGTCCGGCCCCCTGTTGATTCAACCGTTAATCGATGACCGGATTATGGTAGGCGTGCTCATTGCCGGTAACCCGCACAGCAAGCGCCCTTGGAGCGAAAAACAGCGTCGTCTGGGTGAGGCATTGGGCCAACGCATCGCAGTCGCCATCAGCAACGCCCAACGTTTCCAACAAGCCCAATGGCGCGCCGAACAGTTGGCCCAAAACCTGAGCCGGCAAGAGCAAGAAAGCGGCCGTCTCCAGGTCGAGCTGGCGCAAAACCAGCAAGAGGCGCAAACCTTTGCGCAACAGATTTACGAACTGGATCAACAACTGCAACGTAAAGATCAACAAGCGCAAGAGTTGGCAACCATCCTGCAAGCGCGCGAGAACGAGACCGACGAGCAAGCACTGCGCGCCGAGATCCAGCGTCTGAACGCGCGACGCGTCGAGCTGGAAGCACAGATCCAAGAATGGCAAGCCGCGGCCCGGCAATCCACCATCCAACAAGCCCAACTGGAGCGCGAATTGGGCCAAAGCAAGCGACAATTGTCACAATTGCAAGCCGAGTCGCAGAAAAGCCCGGCGCAACCGTTCCGTGGCGTCATCGTCAGTGACTTTGCGGGAAAAGTGACCGCCGTGCACGGGCCAATCGAACAGATTCTCAAACAAGATCGCAGCCGCATCATCAACCAGCCCATCCACACACTTTTCCCCGACGCCCGCTGGAAAAACATGCTAGAGAAGCTGATGCACGACGAGGATATACAACACATCCTGGTCGATTCGCCCTATGTCGTCAATGTCGAATTCGACGATGCTGCTCTACGGGCCGAACTGACGCCGGTGCCCGCACCGCAGGGCGCCCCTCACAATGGCATCGTCGCCGTGTTACACGGTGACGGCCACATGCTTGAGGCCTCGTATCAAGCCGAACTGGTCGCGTCGCTGGTGCAAGAGTTACGCACCCCGATGACGTCCATCATTGGTTATACCGACCTGTTATTGGGCGAGTCGGTGGGCATTCTCGGCGCGATGCAGCGCAAGTTCCTGCAACGGGTCAAGGCCAACACAGAGCGTATGAACGCCAAACTCGACGACATGATTGAAATCACGACCATCGACTCGGGGCGCCTGGAACTGGAGCCCGAGACCGTCAACATTGTCAGCATCATCGAAGAGGCCGTCATGAACACGGCCGGACAATTCCGTGAACGAAACGTCACCGTGGATATGGACTTGCAAGAGCATTTACCCGAGATTCACGCCGACCCGGACGCGCTAAACCAGGTCATGCTAAATCTGTTATCAAACGCTTGCCAGGCCTCCGAAATGAACACCGTGGTGCGCGTCACGGCCAGCTTGCAAGACACCCTCGACGTCGCGCTAGAGGCCCCGGCCTACCTGTTGGTGTCTGTCGGTGATACTGGCAGCGGCGTCTCTGAACAGAACCGTCGCCGGGTCTTTACGCGTCTGTATCGGGCTGACAATCCCCTCATCAATGGGCTGGGGGAGACCGGGGTGGGGCTTTCTGTCGCCAAGACGTTGATCGAGGCCCACGGCGGGCGCATTTGGCTAGAGAGTGAAGCGGGCAGCGGCAGCACCTTTAGTTTCTTGTTGCCGGTGGAAGGTCCAGAAAACCCATACCGTTCCAGTCCGGCCGGAGAGCCAACCCCATGAAAACAGGGGCTGCCTGGAAGGCCTTTGCCGGCCCATTATTGATCGCCATGGTGTCAGCCGTGACCGTGCTGGGCGCTTTTTTGCTCTCTTGGCAAAGCGGTCAGACTGTGGTGCAAGCGCCACAAAGCACAGTCATAGAGGCCATCCCCACCGCTCCCATTGCCACTGTCCCGCCGACGCTTATCATCACGGTGCCCTATTCACCCACCCGAGAGATACCTACAATCTTTGCAGACGAAACCTCCACGCCCCTTACAGACACGACGCCTACGCCCCCAGCGGTGACTGTAGACTATGCCAGTTCCACACCGTGGCCCTGCGGCAGTATCCCAATGCACTGGGAGCTTTACGTCGTGGCGCGGGGCGACACATTGTTCTCGCTGGCCCGACGCCACGGGACAACGACGGAGCAAGTCATTTACCACAACTGCCTGCAAAGCACAAATTTGTGGGCCGGGCAACGGCTTTACCTTCCACCGCTGCCAACGCCGTTTCCCTCTTTGACCCTCCTACCGACCTTTACGCCGACGTCCCTCCCGACGCCACCGGTTCAGACCCTGGCGCCGACGCCCTCGTTCACGGCGCTGCCCAGCCCATCGCCCGTTTTTACACCGACCCTCAGCCCGTCGCCCCAACCTAGCGCGACGGTACGGCCGACCTTGCTGCCCGTCGAGACCGCGACGGCCAGTCCCACTATTACCCCGACCCTGGCGCCCACGCTGGCGCCTTCTGTGACGCCCACACTGGTCCCCACGACCACAAACACACCCACCCCCAGCGCGACCGGCGACACACCCACCTATACCCCAACGCCCAGCCCTACGCTCACCGCCACCTCTCCCCCTGACGCAACGCCATCCCCTACTGACCCTGCGGGCAGCACGGGCACCGAAACCCCGCAGCCCTAGCGCATCCCGCGTGA
>CAZSJU010000341.1:0-3806 GCA_964607235.1 uncultured Anaerolineae bacterium
CCGAGGGGACTTGCATCGCGCGCTGCAATCGATTCGCGCCGACGAGCAGCGCGCCAAAAAAGAACGCGGCCGGGATCGTGCCGAGCGGGTGCAGTTGTCCAAACAGCGCCGCCACAATCCCATTAAAGCCTGCGCTCCCGGTAAAGCCGGTGGCCGAGCCGTCGGTGATCATCCGGTAGTTGAGGCCGTACACCTGGACCGCGCCCGCCAGTCCGGCAAAGGCCCCGCTCAACAGCAGCGCGACGATGACGTGCTGCTCCACGTGGATGCCGCCATAGCGCGAGGCGTGGGGATTATAGCCTACGGCCCGAATGCGATAGCCCAATGTGGTGCGCCATAGCAAGATGTAGACCAGCACGGCCAGCACCACGGCGATCAGCGCGCCCAAGTGCAGTCGCGTCGGGTTGAGGCGAGGCAGGTGATACGCCACCGGCAGCCGCGCCGTCTGCGGAATCTGCGAGGCCAACTCGGCCTGCGCCGGATCGATCATTGGGCCGCGCAGCAAAAAGTTCATCAACTGCACCGCAATGGCGTTCATCATCACCGTGCTGAGGATCTCGTTCACATTAAAGTACGCTTTCAACGCGCCGGGAATCCCGCCCCACAGCGCGCCCCCGACAAAGCCCATCAGCAGCGCCAGGGGCACCAACACCAGGCCGGGCAAGCCCGGCAGCGCCAGCCCCACCGCCGTCGCCAGCAACGCGCCGACGATCATCTGTCCTTCGCCACCGATGTTGGTCACGTTGGCGCGGAAGGCGATGCAGATGCCCACGCCCACCAGCAACAGCGGCACGGCCTTGACGGCGGTCTCGGCGACCGCATTGGTACTGCCAAACGCGCCTTCGAGCAAGGCCACATAAGCCCGCAGGGGATTTGCGCCCAGGCCCAGCAAGATGATGGCTCCGATGGCCATTGCGGCTATCATCGCAAACATCGGCAACATTGCGTCCACAAGCTGCGCTCTATTAAATTTTGCAAGCCACGTCTTGATGTTCATCCTTCTCCCTTGCTTTCTTTACCTTTTGATGCCAAGCAGCGCTGGATCAACCGGAAGTTTGATCACCCGCACTCCCGTCGCGGCATAAATCGCGTTGCAGATGGCCGGCGCCGTCGGGATCGAGGGCAGTTCGCCGATGCCCTTGGCCCCGTACGGCCCCGTCGAGACCGGATGCTCGATGACCTTCACGTCGAGCTGCGGGGTGTGTTTCAGCAATGGCACTTGATAATCGGCCCAGCGCCGGGTTTGCGGGATGCCTTGCTCCAGCCGGTACGCCTCTGTCAGCGCCGTCCCGATGCCCATCACCAGCCCGCCCTCAATCTGGCCGAGCAGCGCCTGGGGATTGATCGCCCGTCCGCCGTCGCAGGCCGCGATCAGTCGTAGCACCTGCACCTCGCCGCTGGCCTCGTCCACGGCGACCTGCGCTGCCTGCGCGCTAAATCCAAACGCGACGTGCATATCGCCGCCCTCTCCCAGGGGTTTGGTCTCTGGCGCGTGGTAGTGGTAGGTGAGACGCGTGCTTTGGCTCTCCGCCTGCATCCAGGTGACCGCCTCGCCAAACGACGCCCGGCGCGTGCCGGCGCGCACCTCGCCGCCCTCGAACGTGATCTCGTCCGGCGACACGTCCCAGCGCTCGGCGACGACCGCGCGCAGTCGCTCCCGCATCGCGCGCGCCGCCAGCCGGGCCGCGTTGCCCGTCACAAAGGTCTGGCGGCTGGCCGTCGTCGGCCCGCCGTCGGGCGTGCGGTCGGTATCAGAGAGCAACACCCGCACTTGCTCAAAGGGCAAGCCCAACGCTTCGGCGGTGCATTGCGCCACGACGGTGGTCAAGCCCTGGCCCATATCGGCGGAACTGCTGCGGATTTCGGCGGTGCCGTTGGGATAGACCTCGACCTCGGCGCCGGCGGCGTCGTCCGCCCCGCCGCCCAGGCCCGTGTTCTTGTAGGCCGCCGCCATCCCCCAGGCGACCCGCGCGCCGGGCATCTCTGGCGGAGGGGGGGCGGCCTGTACCTGTGATTTGACCCATTCCAGGCAATCGAACAAGCCCACACTCTCGCGCAACACCTGGCCCGTCGCTGTCTCTGAGCCGACACGCAGCGCGTTATTTTGTCGCAACTCGAAGGGATCAAGGCCCAACGCGTGCGCGAGGATGTCCATGTTTTGCTCCACCGCAAAGGCCGATTGCGTCACGCCAAAGCCCCGGAAAGCGCCGGCCGGGGGATTGTTGGTGAACATCGCGTAGCAGTCGATTTTGGCGTGGGGCACCTCGTAGGGGCCGGTGGCGTGCGTCGTGGCGCGGGTGAGCACTTTGGTCGAAAGGCTGGCATACGCGCCCGCGTCGCCGGTCAGCTCTGCCTCCACGGCGGTGAGCGTGCCATCGCGCCTGGCGCCCGTCTTGATGCGGATGACGGTCGCATGTCGCTTGGGATGCGCTTGCAGTGACTCGTCCCGGTCGTAGAGGATTTTTACGGGCCGTCCGGTGGCCTCTGCCAGCATCGCGGCGTGAATCTGCCCCATAATGTCCTCTTTGCCGCCAAACCCGCCGCCGATGAGCGTGCCGATGACGCGCACGTCATCTTGGGGCAGGCCCATCGCCGCCGCGATCTGGTTGCGGTCGGCGTAGGGAATCTGCGATCCGACATAGACCGTGAGCTTGGCGTGGTCGGCGTCATAGCCAGCAGGCACGCCGATGCTACACTCTGGTTCCATAAAAAAGTGATCGTAGGCCGGGGTGCGGTATTCATTCTCGACGATGACGTCGGCCTCGGCAAAGCCCTGGGCCACGTCGCCGTGGCGCACTTTTATGTGCTCCAGCAGGTTGCCCGTGGGCCACGTCTCATGGACGAGCGGCGCATCGGGTTGGCGGGCTTGTTCGGCGCTGGCGACGACAGGCAGCGGTTCGTACGCCACGGTGATGGCTTGAAGCGCTGCCTCGGCCTGCTCCAGCGTGTCGGCGGCCACGATGGCGACGGCGTCGCCGGTGTAGCGCACCTTGTCCGCGCAGAGCACGGGCCAATCCTCGTAGACCAGGCCGTGCCGATTCTGGCCAGGCACATCCGCCGCCGTGAGCACGGCGTGGATGCCGGGCAGCGCCTTGGCTGCCTCGGTTTCGATGGCGAGGATGCGGGCGTGGGGATGTTCTGCGCGCAGGGTGGCGCCGTGGAGCATGCCGGGAAAGGAATAGTCGTCGGTGAATTTGGCGCGGCCCGTGACTTTTTCCACCACGTCCGGGCGGGGATGCGAATGGCCGATGACGCGCAACGGTTCCAGCGTCTTGATGGCGACGGGCGGAAGCGGCTCGCCGGTGTGGTGCTGGTGCAGCGCCGAGTTGATCGCCCGCAGAATGCTGGCATAGCCCGTGCAGCGACAGGCGTTTCGTCCGAGCGCGCGTTGGAGATCATCCTCGGTGGCCTCGGTCGCGCCGCGCTCGGCCAGCCGATTCCACAGCGCCGCCGCCGCCATCAACATGCCCGGCGTGCAGAATCCGCACTGCACTGCGCCGTGCTGGATAAAGGCCTGTTGTAACGGGTGCAGCTCGTCCGGCGCGCCCCAACTCGCCGCCAGCCCTTCGATGGTGATGATCTCCTTGCCGGCGGCCCTTTCTACGGGGTAGACGCAAGAGCGAATGGCGCGGCCATCAAGCAGCACGGTGCAACTGCCGCACCGCCCATCGCCGCACCCGATTTTTGTCCCCGTCAAACCCAACTCGCGGCGCAGTACCTCGGCCAGCGGGCGCTTGGGATCAACATCTAGATCGTATATTTTGCCATTGACGTTTAATTTCATGGGGGGAACTCGCCTAAAAAAA
>CAZSJU010000342.1:0-3784 GCA_964607235.1 uncultured Anaerolineae bacterium
CGCCCTATCTGCGCGCACGGCTGGCCTGCTGGCCAAGCTAGACCGCTACCTGCCCTTGATGCAAGCCGGCCTCAAAGGGGCCAGCCTGATGCCCGAATTATTGGGCGCGTCAGGCCGGCGGACCTATATGCTCCTGGCGCAAAACAATGATGAGCTACGCCCTACCGGGGGATTAATCAGCGCGGTGGGCGCCCTGGTGCTGGAAGGCGGTGAGATCATTGACATCGCTTTTGAAGACAGCTATGCGATAGACGACTTTGGTCAGCCTTATCCTGATCCACCCGCACCTTTCCCACGCTACCTGGGCATCGACCTATGGGTCTTTCGCGACGCCAACTGGTCGCCCGACTTTCCGACTTCAGCCCAAGCCGCCGTCGAGCTTTACCAAATCAGCCGTGACCTGGAAGTGGATGGCGTCATAACCGTGGACCAACACACCCTGCAAGAAATTGCCTCTGCCCTGGCTCCGCTAGAGGTTCCCGGTTGGCCTGAACCAGTCAACGGCAAAAACGTCATTTCACTCATCCGGTTAGCCTGGGCGCCCGAAGAAACACAGCAAGGGCAGGACGTCAACCCCAACTGGTGGAGACAGCGCAAAAGCTTTGTCACTGACCTTAGCGAGGCGATGCTGAACAAGATAGAAAGCGCCCCCGATCAAGTGGACTGGTTAGGGCTGGCCCAAGCTATCCTACGCACGCTGGAAGAACGACATCTGCAGGTCTGGCTTGCCGATACTGACGGATCAGCGAGCCAATTACTGGCCGAACAAGGATGGAATGGAGCAGTGCGACCGGCCACCAGCGATTATTTGATGGTGGTGGATGCCAACTTGGGTTATAATAAGGTCAATGCGATCATCCAGCAAAGCCTGGACTATCGTGTGCTGGTCTACGCTGATGGGACCGCCGAGGGAACATTGACGGTACGACACCACAATCCCAGCACCGGAACGGCCCTCTGCGATCAACGTCCGCGCTATGGCACGGATTATAAAGACATGATGAACCGCTGTTATTGGGATTACCTGCGGGTGTATGCGCCGGCGGGCAGCGAACTTTACGCAGCGACCGCCCACCCTATCGCGTCCCACCAGTTGCTCATCGGACAGCCGCAAAGTGGACAAGCGGAAACCTTGACATCTGAACACGGTAAAGCGGTCTTTGCCTCGTTCCTGGTCTTGCCTCACGGCCAAGAGACCGAGACCCGCTTTGTGTACCAACTGCCGTCCGAGACGCTCACGCCCTGGGACGACGCCACCGTAGGGGAAAAAGGGCGCTGGCGCTATCAGCTATTGGTGCAAAAACAAGCCGGCGCGCCAGCTTTTCCGCTGCGCGTCACTTTGGCCCTGCCGCCTGGCAGCCACATCACGTCAACACAGCCCACCGCACAGCACCCAACGCCGGATACAGTCGTTTTCGAAACAACCTTGGATAGAGATCAAACTTTTGAGGTCTCATTCCGTTTGAACGGGAGGGAATAGGAAAAACATGATCAAACTGCACAAACCCTTGAGAATCGTGGTGGTTTTGTTGGCGGTCGTTCTGATCGCACAAATCAAAAGTTGGGAGACGCCTTCCTGGGCAGCCCCCGGCCAAGACGTGGAGCGGCAGACCGTCCCCACCCGCACCCCAACACCAGAACCAGCCACAGCCACAGCCACGCCGAAACCGGCCACGCCTGGGCCCTCATCTCCGAACGACACCCCAACGTCATCGACGCCCGATACGACACTGACGCCCGAGATGACGCTGACGGCCATCGCCGCAGAGCAATCGGGAGCAGGCAGCAGCAGCGGAGCATTCACATTACCGCAGGCCGGTGGTCCAAACCTGCTCATATGGGCCGAGGCCCTTTTGTTGCTCGCCGGCGTATTGCTGTTGCTGACCGGCAGCCGGACGGATCGGCACCGCCGTTAGTGCTGTCCGTAGCAAAAATTTATCAAAAAACGTAGGCGTGACGTAGGGTTAGCGTCAGGTTAAATCCGTGTCCATGTGATAGAATAATGCGGCAAAGTTAAGGAATGCCTTTCGCACTAGCATTCACCTTTTAATCTTTAAATCGAGGCGTCGGAGAATTGAATTCCCGGCGCCTCGTCCACTTTACAATTTGTGCCCTGCCCGGTATAATCTTGACCGGTTCCCTGGCCGTGAGCCTAGCCGCTCATGGCCTTTTTGTTAACAATGCGCGCAAACAGTTGAGAGTCAAACCTAGTCTCGGGAGCAAAGCCGTGATCGCCATTACTCTGGACCGCGTCACGTTTACCTATACTTCGGACCTAATTTTTGAAGCGTTATCGTGGCAGATTCACGACGACCGTTGTGTCGGGCTAATCGGGCCAAACGGCTGCGGCAAAAGCACCTTGCTGCGTCTCATCGCCGGTGAGCTGAGCAACGACGCGGGCTTGATCGTGCGCCGCGACGGGTTGAAAATAGGCTACCTATCCCAAGAACCCCGATTGACGCCGGGTCACACCGTTTGGCAAGAGGGGCTATCCGCCTCGGTTGAACTGGCGCGCGTCGAGGCCAAACTGGCGCAGGTCGAAGCCAAGCTGGCCGAACCGACCGTATATGGCGACGAGAAAGCGCTGGGCAAAGCGTTGGACCAACAGACGCGGTTAGTCGAAGACTATACGCGCCTGGGTGGACCCGGTTATAAAGGACGCGTGCGCGCGACGCTGCTGGGCCTGGGGTTTACCGACGCAGACCTGGCGCTGCCGCTAGATGTGCTCAGTGGCGGTCAGAAAAAACTGGTCGGCCTGGCCAAGCTGCTGGTCACCCAACCCAACGTGCTCTTGCTCGACGAGCCGGACAATCACCTGGACCTGGAAGGCAAGACTTTCCTGGAGCGCTTTATCCGGGGTTATGCCGGGGCCATCGTTCTCGTCTCTCACGACCGTTATATGCTGGACCTCATCGTGGACGAAATCGTCGAGCTGGAACACGGACGTCTCACCCACTATCCCGGCAACTATTCCGAGTATGCTTTTGAGAAACAGGCCCACCTGCTGCGCCAGCAACAACAGTATCAAGCCCAGCAAAAGGAAATCACCCGCCTGGAGCAAGCCGCCAAGCGACTGATGACCTGGGGCCAAGTTTACGACAATGAAAAGTTTGCGCGGCGCGGGCGCAACATCCTCAAACGCCTGGATAAAATAGAGCACGTCGAAAAACCCCTGTTGGAACGTAAACGTATGGGACTAGAGTTGAGAGGCTGGCGCGGCAGCGACAAGGTGCTAGAGATCACAGACCTCGACAAAGCCTTCCCAGGCCCCACGCCCCAAGACGAAAGCATCATTCTGGCCGGGCTTGACATACTCGTCTGGCGGACTGAACGAGTGGGCATCGTCGGCCCCAACGGCGCCGGCAAGTCCCTGCTTTTCCGCCTGATTCTCGATCAAGAACAGCCCACCAGCGGCCAAATCCGCATCGGACCGAGCGTCCAGGTGGGCTACTATGCACAAGAGCACGAGACCCTGGACTATGAACGCACGTTAATCGACACGGTACGTCGGGCGGGCACACTCTCAGAAAGTAACGCGATGCGATTTCTGAGCCGCTTTCTCTTTAGCTACGAACAAGCCCAGGACGTGATCGCGAAACTGTCCGGAGGAGAGCGCAGCCGCCTGCAACTGGCCCTGCTCATGCTCTCCAACGCCAACTTTTTGCTGCTCGATGAGCCGACCAACAACCTGGACATCGCTTCAGCAGAGGTGCTGGAGGATGCCCTGGCCGAGTTTGAGGGCGCCATCCTCATCATCTCCCACGACCGTTACTTTTTGGACCGG
>CAZSJU010000343.1:0-3776 GCA_964607235.1 uncultured Anaerolineae bacterium
ACCGATGACCAACATCTGCTGCTCGCCGCCGCTCAGGCTGCCGGCGAATTGCTGCCGGCGTTCCTTGAGACGCGGGAATCGTGTATAGACGCCTTCTAAATCTTGCTCAATGGCCACTTTGTCCTTGCGCAGATATGCGCCGATGCGCAAATTTTCCTCCACGTTGAGGTTGGCGAAAACTTGCCGGCCCTCGGGCACTTGAACAATGCCCTGCGCGACAACCTTGTACGGTTTATCGGACAGCTGTTGCCCCTGATAGGTGATTTCGCCCTTGTGGTAAGGGACCATCGACGAAATGGCGTTCAACAAAGATGACTTGCCGGCCCCATTGGCGCCGATGATCGTGACAACCTCTCCCTTGTCCACGTAAATCGAGACGCCCTGCAACGCTTGAATGCCGCCGTAAGCGACAGAGACGTCATTGACCTCTAGCAACGCCATGTTAAACCTCCTCCGTTCCCAAGTATGCCTCGATCACCGTGGGGTTGGACTGAACTTCATCCGGCGTGCCCTGGGCGATGGTGCGGCCAAAGTCGATGACCACGATGTTATCGGCCAAACCCATGACGACCTCCATATGATGCTCGATGAGCAGGATCGTCAAGTCAAAGGTCTTGTGTATTTGCTTGATAAAGGCCATCAAGTCCACCGTCTCGTCCGGGTTCATACCGGCCGCCGGCTCGTCTAGCAACAAGAGCTTGGGCTCTTGGGCCAGCGCGCGCGCGATCTCTAAGCGCCGTTGGTGCCCATAGGGCAAGTTCTTGGCTAGTTCGTCGGCGCGATCGCTGAGATTGACCAATTCCAGCAGGCGTGCGGTGCGCTCGGCTAAATCCTTTTCCTCGCGCCCACGGCGCGGCGTGGGAAACAGCCCTTCCCAGATGGAATAACTGGCGTACCGGTGGCAAGCCGTGCGCACATTGTCCCGCACGCTAAAATCAGAAAAAAGGCGAATGTTTTGGAACGTGCGGGCGATGCCCCTTTGGGCGATTTGATGCGTGATACGACCGGTGATCTCGTCGCCGTCGAAAAAGATGCGCCCCATCGTAGGCTTGTAGATACCGGTGATCAGATTAAAGATCGTGGTCTTTCCGGCGCCGTTTGGCCCGATGATAGCGTACAGGCCTCCCTTTTCCAACTGGTGGGAAAAATCGTTCACTGCCTGCACGCCGCCAAAATTTTTAGTGAGATTTTCAATTTCTAGCAAAGGCATGACGTCTATTCTCCCTTTTTACTGAACAAGGCCTTGATATTAGCCGGCGTCAGTTCCCACGATCCCATCAAGCCCTCAGGACGAGCGACCATGATCAATACTACCAAGACGCCATAAGCGACCAAGCGCCAGGCCTGAGCGGTCCGGAGCAATTCCGGCAACGAGGTGAGCACGATAGCCGAAAAAACCGCCCCCGTCAGGCTGTGCATCCCGCCAAAGATGACCATCACGATCAATTCGGTGGACTTGACAATGCTGAACATGGATGGCTGAATAAAACCCACATAGTGAGCCAGCAACCCGCCAGATAACCCGGCCAACGCCGCATTGATGGCAAAGACGATCTGTTTGTAGCGAAAAGAGTCGATGCCGATAGATTCAGCGGCCAACTCGTCCTCGCGGATAGCCACGCAGTTGCGCCCGTGGCGCGAACGCACATAGTTCGCCACAAGCCACAGGGCAATGACGCTCGCGCCGATGGAAAAAGGAAGCGAGGTGTAGGTGGGGATGCGCGGGATGCCACGGGCGCCGCCGGTGAGCTTTTCCAGATTCTCTACCAACAGCCGCACGACTTCTGAAAACCCAAGGGTGGCAATCGCGAAATAGTCCCCCTTGAGTCGCAAGGTTGGGTAGCCGATGAAAGAACTGAAAAAACCAGAGACGATCATCGCAGCGAGCAAAGCGAGCACAAAGGGCGCCTTGTATTGCGTGGTTAGGATCGTCGCCGTGTAAGCGCCGACGGCCAAGAATCCGGCCTGTCCAAAGTTAAAGAGCCCGGTAAATCCCGTCATCAACGATAATCCCAGCACGGCCAGGAGATTGATACAAATCAGTATGGCAATACCAACGTAATATTGCGACATATTTACACCTCCCTATGCCTTTTCTCCGGTGACGGTGCCCATCAGCCCACCAGGCCTGACAAGGATGATGATAATCATCAATGCGTACGAAAACAGATCGCGGAACGCAGAGGACACAAAAGCCGCCGCAAAGGTCTCTGTCACCCCGAGCACCATAGCCCCCAACACAGCGCCGGGTAAACTCCCCAGTCCTCCCACCACGGCGGCGACAAAGGCTTTGAGCGTCAAGATGCCCATACCAGGCCAAACGGTGTATTTGATGCCAAACAACACCCCTCCCAGTCCACCCGACGCGCCGGCCAGAAAGAAAACAAACGCCACAACCAGATCCGGGTTAATGCCCATCAGGCTGGCGACCCGCATATTGTACGACGTCGCCCGAATGGCAGTGCCCATCCGCGTGCCGTAGATAATCCAGGTCAATAATGCCATCGATATGGCGGCGATCACGAAAATGATAATGTCCAAGCGCCCAATGCTCAATTCCCCAAACCTAAAGGGCGCGATAGGAAACACATCCGGGTAAGTGCGAAAGGTAGGGCCGATAGTCACGATGGTAAAGTTTTCCAAGAAAATAGAGGCCCCTAGCGACGAGATCATCAGGTACAACAATGGAGAGTTGCGGATCCGGATGGGCCGGTAGGCGAGGCGTTCGTTGATGACACCCAGTAACCCGGCCCCGACGATCGCCAAGGGTAGAGCCGCCCAAAATGGCACGTTTAACAAAGTCAATGCGAAAAAGCCAAAGTAGGACCCCACCATCAGCACACCGCCGTGAGCAAAGTTGGAGAACTTTAAAATGCTATAGACCAACGAATAGCCCACGGCGATCAGCGCGTACACACTGCCGATGGAGACGCCATTGATCACTTGTTGCAATATCGTGCTCATCTAAACCTCCTGTTGAGGTATCTGGGAGGAGATGAAAATCTCCTCCCAGATCAATAAGCCTTGCTACTCCATAGGTTCGACTACTGTAAAGTACTCAAACTGGCCATCCTTGATCGTCATAATGACGGCCGATTTGCCAACCGGATTGTGGGTCTCCGGATCGATGGTGATATTGCCGGTGAAACCCTCCACCGGGGCTATCTGCTCCAGGGCGTCGCGGATCGCCGTAGGATCGGCCGAACCGGCCAGCTCGATAGCAGCAGCCAACACTCGCACCGCGTCGTGAGTCATAATGGCGTTCACCTGGATGTCCTTGCCAAAGCGATCCTCGTAAGCGGCCCGGTAACCCTGGACGTTCTCGGCGTTGACGTTGGTATGATCGACAAAGTAGCAACCTTCTACTGCCGAGGCCGCCATCTCTAACAGCGTAGGCGAGGGCCAGCCGTCGCCGCCGATAAAGGGCACCGTGATGCCCAGGTCGCGCGCCTGCTTGGCCGCCAGGGCCACCTCTTTGGCCAGGAAGGGCATGATGATCACGTCTGGATTGGCGTCCCGGATGGATGTGAGCTGCGCTCGGAACTCTACGTCGCCGGTCTTGAACGCCTCATCGGCCACCAGCTCGCCGCCCAGTTCCTCCCATTGTCGCACAAAGTAATCCCGCAGCCCGACCGAATAGTCAGAGCTGATCTCATAAAGCACGGCCGCCTTGCGGGCATCCAGGTTGTTATAGGCAAAGTTGGCGATCACGGAACCCTGATAGGGATCGGTGAAACAGACGCGGAAGGTGTATGCCATCAACACACCCTCTTCCG
>CAZSJU010000344.1:0-3746 GCA_964607235.1 uncultured Anaerolineae bacterium
CCTACGACGCTGTGGGCAACATGAGCGGGCGGCGCATCGACGACGGCAACTGGGTCACTTATAGCTACGCCCTCACCCAGCCGCACGCCGTCACCGGGCTTGCCGACGACAGCTTTAGCGCGGTCTATGACGCCAACGGGAACATGATCACCCGCACGGAAGCGATCACCTCGGCGGGCGCCGTTGCCACTTACACACAAGAGTTCGACGTGGAGAATCGCCTGGTCCGGGTCGTCAGCGGCACACAAGAGACCGTGTTCCTATACGATGGCGACGGCGCGCGGGTGGCGCAGGTCACGCCCGACGGGGTCACGACGCTGTACGTGGGCGAGCTGTACGAGGTGCGGCGCGGCTCCCCGGACGCGGTGACCCGCTACTACTACCTGGGCGGCCAACGCGTGGCCATGCGTCAGCCAGATGACGCAGTGGTATGGTTGCACGGCGACCACTTGGGCTCCACCAGCCTGACCACCGACGGCAGCGGCAACGTCGGGGCACGGCAGGCCTACTACCCCTTTGGCGCGACACGCTGGGTGACGGGAACGCTGCCCACCGATTTCGGGTTTACGGGGCAGCGACTTGACGACACCGGGCTGATGTTCTACCATGCACGCTATTACGCGCCCCGGATTGGCCGCTTTGCCCAGGCTGATACCATCGTGCCGGAGCCGACGAATCCGCAGACGCTGAACCGCTATTCGTACGTTAATAATCGACCTCTCGTTTACATCGACCCTTCGGGGCATTATGCCGCTTTGATTGATGAGGCCAAGAAGTTGCCTTATCCTGGTGATATTGGCGATCTGCGTGGTGACGCATATCGAGACGGGATACTTGCTCACTTGCAGTGGATCCAATACGAGCAAAACTTGGGACGCGGCGCACCCTGGATGGAGGGAGCAAAAGAGGGACTGCTACGAGAGTTATATCCTTTTATGATTCGGGACACTCCCGAGTATCGAGCAGACGTGATTGCGGACGCGTTGCTGGATCCAGATATTATCGTAGCGGTGTTCGCTATGGCCGGCTTTGCTGCTGGTAAAGAGCCCTGCACGGGAAAGTTACCCCCAGTGGGCAGGGCGGGGGGAGAAGCTGCTAGACCACCTATTCTGCTGGGGTTATCTGATCGGAGAGGTGCCGATTCCGATTATCCATACTTGAGTGATTTTTGGGTTGAATTGATGGAGCGTGGAGTAAGGCCCGTCTTAGCGGACAGTTGGGATGCTGTAGGCTTATCGACGGTCCCTGCATCAGTAATTGAGGGCACTTTCCCTCGAGCCCTTGAGGAGGCACTAGAGAATACATCGCGGATTCACTTCGACCTTACAGGTTTAAACATAGACGAAGCTTGGCAGTGGGGAAGTCAAGGATTGTCAAATGGTGTTACAAATTACGAGTTTTATAAAGTGATGACGAACCCCGACTGGCTTGGGAAAACGACATTCTATGAAAATGGGCAAGTGATATGGGCGGCACCGTAACAAAAATAGGGGCATCGATATGAACTCGACTTTCCCTATATGAACAGGAAAAAGATTATGCTCTGCCAGGCAATGAGCCAAAAGGTTATCACCGAAAACAAACCCGGCAAGGCAGGGGAAGTTCGGGCAGTTGCCAAGTCAGACCATTGATATTAGGTTTCAAGTCCCAAATGTGCCCGGGTCTCCTGGAAAGTGACTTCGACATTCCCGCACATAATGTACCAAGATTTGCAGAGACGTAAACGCTTGGTCTGCCGAGAAAAAGGCTTTCGATTCGAGCTCGGTCAAGGAATTACGCATCAACATCTAGTGAAGTGGCAAAGGATGATAGTCCAGTGTGTATCACAAGGCCATACCGCTAGTCATCTCGATGACGCGTCGCTTGCCACCGCACCAACCGATCTCACGCTTAGTCCATTGGGTCGAAAGGTCGTGCGAGGGTTTTAAGGATTGAGTTAGAGAGTAATGGAGATTATCATGCTGGACTTAATCAACAAACTTACAGCTCTAGAGGGATACGGCTATAGTCTTTGGCAATACACAAAGCCACATTCCACTTTGATACTACGTGCTACGCATACCGATAAACCAAAGCACAATATTCATCTTGTTTTCACGAATGTATTATACATTCAAATGCCTGTTCTTTGGACAGGGGACTTTGAACTTGGTTCAGAATCTGAGTTTGCTGAGATTGCACAGCGTGCAGGAGTGAAAAGTTCAAGTAAAGGCTCCTATGAAGTTCTGAAACAAGGGCCATGGGACTTATTCAAGGCAAAATCATCCGACAGCGTGATTTATGTTTTGGGACATTTGGCCAACGTTAAACAGAATGTTGAGCCGATATACTAACTTTGGGCTGTTGATATAAACACGGTTCGTCCCCACTCAGTAGTATCGAGACAGAGGACAATAGCAAGGGGTACCCCCTTCCAAGTGCACAGTTTCACTTAATACGGACTGGGAGTTGAGTATACAAATTAACAGGAGAGCATCTCATCTCGGTGGGTAAAGTAGTGCCGCTGGCGCGATCTAGCTGACAGACAAGTGTTGCGACGGTTACATCAGCTTTGTGTCTGAACGACGTCGCGGTGACGACGTGGTGGGAAAAGATGGCCCAAAGCACATCTTCCACCCACTCAGAACCATATCCTAGACTGCATCCGCGTCAGGCGGCGGGACATCGGTCACTGTCGCCTAGTGACCATTACGCCGCACACGCCAGGGCCGCCCGTCGCCGTCCCAAGCAAACTCTGCTACACGAGAATCCCGTATCAATTGGCCCACGAAGGACTGTACGGCATTCGCTCCCGCCATCTATATCCCGCCTATCAAAGCCATAAAGCGTATCATCACAGGCACCAGTGCCGTGGCCAACAGGGCCGGGAACAACAGCAACACAGTAGCCACCGGCGCCTTGGAGACACGGCCCTCGATGACCCGCTCTAGCTCCAGAGTCATACGATTTTTCTGTGTCTCGTACATCTTTCTCAAGAACTCTTTGCGTTTTGGGTTTTGTTGGGCTTTGTCCAAGATCGACAGGACCCCGCTCACTTCCACCGAAGGGATACCGACGGATACCGGCGCTGGGGTCTGTACCTGGAGGACGGGGTGATACACCTGGACACGTATGCGGGCGGCAGCGGAACTCGGGTGAAAGAGACATTGCTGTCGCTGAGCAGCGGCGTGTGGTACCGTGCCCTGCTCAAGCTCGACGACGAGGGCGCCTTTATCGCTCAGGTGTGGGAACGCGACGACCCCGCCGTGCAAGCCACGCGCCACGAGACGCTGAGCGGCTGGACCGGGCGGGAGGATTGGCGCTTTATGGCCCAGGCCTACTCGGGCGTCTTGAGCCTGGACGACTATGACGAGTTGAGTTTCCACACCACGCGCTACGCCTACGACGCCCTGGACAACCTGACCACGGTCACCGACACACTGGGGCACACCACGGTCATCACCTACGACAACCTGGGGCGCAAGGTGGCCATGGATGACCCGGATATGGGGCAGTGGGGCTACCAGTATGACGTGCTGGGCAACCTGATCACCCAGACGGACGCCTTGGAGCAGTCGATCGTGTTCGAGTACGACGACCTGAACCGCCTGTTGACCAAGTCTGCCGCCGGGCAAGTGCTGGCCGCGTACAGCTATGACGAGGGAACGGGGAACATCGGGTTCCGCACGGGGATGACGTACACCAACGGGGTGGCGACGTACCGCTATGACGCGCGCGGGCGGCTGTTGGAGGAGCAACGCGGCTTC
>CAZSJU010000345.1:0-3740 GCA_964607235.1 uncultured Anaerolineae bacterium
ATTGCCCCCCTCTAGCTCCCCCCTCAGGGGGAGAACTGAACGCCTCGCGGATGGCAGCCGTCAGTCCTCGTTAGCCTCGACCATACTCTGCAAATGATCGCGCAATCGTGTCAACAATGCCCCTAGCTGGTCGATCTCAGACCCACTCAGGTCCGCCCATGGCGCGAAGAAATAATGGTCCGTCGCGTCCTCAGCCCGTTGACGCAGGGTCCGGCCTTGCTCCGTGATCTGATAGCCGTCGGACGTCACCTGGACCCACCCGCGGTCCGCCAGGCCGGCCAGCGCCTGGGCGTAGATCTCGGAGCTGTGGCCCCGGAAAGGCAGTTGCTCGGCCAGGGCTTTGGCAGTGTGCGCCTGGTCGCGCCAGAGAAACGTCAACGCCTCCCAGGCGTGCCCACTGATGCCATAGGGCTTCCAGGCTGCCACGTGCGCGTCGTCGCGGAAACGCAGCAGGTCGGTCAGATACTGACCGGTGAGGACTGAACCAGGCACGACCGCCCCGGTTGCGCCCGCACCGGGGGCGGTCGTGCGGCTGTAAACGATGGTCCATTTTTCCTGGGGCTCAGGGGCCGCCAGGGTCGCCGCCACGAGGTGGGACAGCAGCGCGTTGATCTGACGCAGCGCTTCCTCCGGCAGCGGCTGGACGTCCGCCAGGCACGCGTGCGCGGCCCCGAAAACGTGCGTCCCACCTATCCCTTCAAGCAGCAGCGACAACCTGCCCTCCGTCTGCTTGACTTGTTTGTCTGTCGCGGCTATACTAGGAGCAGCACCCATTGAACAGTCGCCAACATGGCAAAAGGGGCGCCCGGCTACCGGCCAATAGGTACCCCCTGGCGCCATAACTTCTGAAGGAGGCAGGCGCCAGACGTGTCTATGCACCTAAAAGAAGGCCAACACATCCACGCCCCCTTTCTCGCCGCCGCGGCCGAGGTCAAAAAGTTCGAGGCCCGGACCGGCTACTATCGCCTGGAAGTCGTCCTGCAGGACGGCCACGATACCTACCAGTCCCTCAGCGTCACCGAGGACCAACTGGCCCAGGTCGAGGCCGTGGGGCAGGAACCGGTCACGCTGACCGAGAACGCCGAGGACTTTTTTCTGCTCATCGAAGCCCATCGCATCCGCCTGGCCTACCAGTTCGACCCCCAACTGGCGGTCAGCGTCTCCCAGGTTGATCCCTTACCCCACCAGATCGAGGCCGTGTATCACTATGTGCTCAACTCGCCGCGCATCCGCTTTCTCATCGCCGACGACCCCGGCGCCGGCAAGACCATCATGGCCGGGTTGATCCTCAAAGAGCTGGAATACCGCCGCCTGGTGCGCCGGGTGCTCATCGTCGCGCCGGGCCACCTCAAGTATCAGTGGCAGCGCGAGATGAAGGAACGCTTCCAAGAGTCCTTTACCATCGTTGACCGGGGGCTGATGCGCGCGGCGTGGGGCGAGAACGTATGGGAAGGCCGAGACCGCGCCATCGTGTCGGTCGATTTCATCAAACAAGAGGACATTCGCACCACGCTGGCCAACACCCGCTGGGACCTGGTCATCGTGGACGAGGCGCACAAGATGAGCGCCTATGCGCGCGAGACGCGCGAACGGACCAAGGTGCAAAAGACCCAGCGCTACCAGGCCGGCGAAGTCCTTTCCCGCCAGGCCGAGCATCTGCTTTTCCTGACCGCCACGCCGCACAAGGGTGACGAGGAAAACTTTCGCCTGTTCCTGGACCTGTTGCGGCCCGGCTTTTTTGCCCAGACGGCGCTGCTCAAAGAGTCGATTGAGAGCCAGGACAACCCCGTCTTTGTGCGGCGGCTCAAAGAGGATATGAAGCGCTTTGACGGCAGCGCCATTTTCCCGCCGCGCCACGTCCACACGGTCCCCTTTCGGTTGACGCCCGATGAGGCCGCACTGTACAACGGCGTCACCCGCTATGTGCAGGACTATTTCGACAAGGCCAAGGAAAACCGCTCCATCTCTTTCGCCCTGATGATCCTGCAGCGGCGGCTCACCTCCAGCACCCACGCCATATACGAGTCGCTAAAGCGACGCAAGGCGCGCCTGGAAGAGCTGCTGGCGCTCCCGCAAAAGATCCGCCAGGACGAGGACTATCTCCGCGCGCAGCGCATCACCCCGGAAGAGCTGGAGGATATGGAAGAAGAGGAGCGCGCCCGGATCGAGGAGCGGCTGGTCCACCTGACCATCGCCCAGAACATCGACGACGTACAGGCCGAGATCGCACAATTGGAGCGGCTGATCGACCAGGCGGAGCAGGTGCGCCGGCAAGAGATCGAGAGCAAGCTGGTCGGCCTGCGCGACCACGTCCTGGCTCATATTGATCAGCGCAAATTGCTCATCTTTACCGAGTTTCGCGACACCGTCGCATACCTGGTGGACAAGCTGCAAGGCTGGGGCTATAGCGTCGTCACCATCCACGGGCAGATGGACATGGACGCCCGCATCGCGGCCGAGCACGCCTTTCAGCATAAAGCCCAGATCATGGTGGCCACCGAGGCCGCCGGCGAAGGCATCAACCTGCAGTTCTGCTCGCTGATGGTCAACTATGACATCCCCTGGAACCCCAACCGGTTGGAGCAGCGCATGGGCCGGGTGCACCGCTATGGGCAGAACTATGAGGTCCACGTCTGGAACCTGATCACCCGCGACACCCGCGAGGGGCAGATCCTGGGCCGGCTCTTTGAAAAGATGGACCGCATGCGCCAGGCCCTGGGCTCTGACCGGGTGTTCGACATTATCGGCGAGATCATCCCCGGCGCGCGGCTGGACGAACTGCTCAAGGACGCCATCTTTAACCAGCGCCGTATGGAAGAGATCGAGCAGCACATTGACGCGGTGGACGCCTCGTCGACGCGCCAGACGCTAGAGCGGGTCTTTGCCACCAGCCTGGCGACGCGCCACATCGACTATAGCGGCCTGCACCAAGAGACGCTGCAAGCGGAGGAGAACCGGCTGGTGCCCGAGTACGTGGCGGACTATTTCCTGCGCGCCTTTGGCCGCCTGGGCGGGACGGTCGAACGGCGGGGGACGGACCACAACAGGGTCTATCACGTGCCCACGGTGCCCTATGACCTGCGCCGCTGGGGCGAAGACTATGATTTCAAGACCACTTTTGGGGTGCCGTATCGCACGTACCGGCAAGTGACCTTTAACAAGGCTTACGCCCGGGCGCATTCCGAAGCCGAGTTTGTCGCGCCGGGCCATCCTCTGCTGGAAGCGGTCAATGAGCAGATCCTGTGCACCTTTGGCGGCCAGGCCGAGACCTATGCCGTCTTTGGCGACCCCGAAGGGCAGCGCGAGGGCGCCTTTTGGTTCGTCGAAGGGACGGTGACCGACGGCTCTGGCCAGCCGGCGGGCAAGCGCGTCTTTTGCCTCTACCAGCCGGTGGCGGGGCCAATCCAGTTGGTCAACTCGGCGGTGCTGTGGGATTGTGAACCCCTGACACAGGCGCCGGGTGGTCAAGTGCCCGGCGCATTGGAGGCGTTGCTGGCGCAGCGGGACAAGATCGAGGATCACGTGGTCACCCAGGTGTTGCTGCCCTTTCGACAAGAGATCGGCGCGCGGCGCGAGCGCGAGACGCGGGTCAAGGCCAAGTACGGCCTGCGTTCGCTGGACTATTTGATCCAAGAGTCGAACCAGAAAATCCTCGACTATCAGATGCGCCAGGCGGCGGGCGAAACGCTGGACCTGCCGCTGCTGAACGAGCGGCGGACGCTGGAGCAGTTGCAGCGGCG
>CAZSJU010000346.1:0-3720 GCA_964607235.1 uncultured Anaerolineae bacterium
ATCCTCATCATCAGCGACGACGTGGAAGATGCCCGGCGTTTACGGGCCGAGTCGACCGAACGGCTACGCGGCCAGAGGCTGATCTTGCGCTACCGGCTGCTGGTCAAATCGAACGTGCCCCGCCTGGTCCACCAGGTACACGTAGAAGGCGGCGGAATGCTGGTCTTGCCGGCCAAGTGCAACGTGCTAAACGACGAGGCGTTGCTGGCGTTGTTGGAGGAAGTGCAGGTGCCGACGTTATTGGTGCGTTAGCAGTACAGACCCCACTCCACGTCTTCGCGTATGAAACGCTCCATTAACTCGGCGCGGTGGGACTCGACAAACCGACGCAAGGCATTCAGCATCAGTTCGTCCATGTCACGAAACCAACCCGCTTCGACCAACGTCTGCATCTCGGTTAACAAGCGAATCGGCACATCAGTCTGAACCTTTGCAGTTTGGGTTTCGCTCATCAGATTCCCTTTTCGTTTCCAGGCACGGTCTCTAATATACTCACAATCATTATGCCCCGAAGCAGAATAGATGTCAAGATATGGCTCCTCTGAAAAAAGCCTGATCTGCCACAGAGACAGTGCGTAGCCTCCCCGTGGGACAGAGAACTCGGAGAAAGATCAAGGTATCCATTGAAATTCTCAATGGAATGACACCTTAAAATCAATAACCCAAGGTCAAGATTAAATTCTCTGTGCTCTCTGCCTCCGTGGCAAACTTTTCGCTTCTTTCAGTAGAGCCAAGATATAGGAACAGCGCGGAAAAAGAGCACCCCTCCACACGCTACTGTGACAAGGCCTCCACAACAAAAAGATCGTCAGGCCAGTGTAAAGGGCGGCCTGACGATCTAGGTAAAACTGAGGTAGCGGGGCCAGGATTCGAACCTGGGACCTCCGGGTTATGAGCCCGACGAGCTTCCACTGCTCTACCCCGCAACACTACGCTGGCGAGACATTTGCTGTCCCCCAGCGCCTTGACGAGGGGCATTATACCTCAAATGCCTTAAAGCGTCAAGTCTTTTGCGCCGGTTTCTTTTTGTTCGTCGGCGCGTCGGCGCCCTGCAACCCCTCCCGCGCCTTGCTGATGGCCTCTTCTTCTTCAAAGCTGAGCGAATGGGGCGAGGTCCAGCCTTCCAGCACCTTGGCATAAACGCGCGTGCCCTCGCGCGCAAAGATGCTGGACATAACCAAACCGTCACCGGCCGTGTTGGCCAGCGCCAGGGCAAAGCTCTGGTCGCCGCCATAGTCGGTGAAGGCCTGAAAGCGCACCACGCCCACCGCCTGGATGCTGTTGGGCAGATAGGTCCCCAGGCGCGCCAGGTCCGCTCCCAGCCGCTCCATCCGCTCGTCGTTCACGTCCAACCGCACCGCCAACGCCTCTAACGGCTGGGACAGGTCCTGGCCCTCCTCGTCGGTAAAAATATTCTCGATCCGTCTCTGCAGCTTGCGCTGGCGGCCGCTGATGTCCAGCAGCCACATCACGCTGACCAGCGTGATCACGGACAAACCCAACAGCCACAAGACAAAACCCCAGTTGTTCATAGTTCTCCTCCTCGTCTCTTGTCCCCTCAAGGCGCCTGAACGCGCACCGGCCCCATGATATAACGGTCACCGGCCAGGTTGCCCGCCGGGTCGAAATGCTGCGCCCGGCGCAGACTCGTCATATGATACATCCCCACTTGGATCAAATAATCGCCCGGCGGGATGTCGGGCGGCAGCGTCAGTTGATAAGGGTCCGCGACCGTCTGGCCCTCGATCCAGCGTGGGATCCACAAAAAGGTGGGAAAAGCGCCGCCCATGGGCGTATAGTCGTGCTGCGCCCAGGGCCGGCCCGCGCCGTCGATGAGATGCACAAACACGGTATAAGGCTGGTCGACGGCCGTCAGCGCGCGCCAATCCAGCCACACCTGCACCCGGTCACCGGGGCGCACGGTCAGCGGCTCGCGCCAGGGCGTCTCGACGGTCTGCCCCCGCGCGCTGGCCCGCCCGCCCAACAAGACGACCCGGCTGTCCAGGTTGGCCAGGGCTTGCGTCAACACCGCGTCCGGCGGCGCCAATGCCGCCGCCGTCACCCGCAGGTCCGGCAACGGGACAGTCTGCGCGCCGTTCGACAGCATCAGGTCCTCCCCGGCCGAGAGGTTGGTGACCCCCAGGGACAGTGCATAGTCGCCCGGCGGCGTGCCAAAGGGCACGGTGACCGGATAGCGCTCGACCACGACCTCCCCCGGCGCCCACCAGGGCGTGTTGAGGCGGCTGTCGGTGGTCCAGCGGTACAGCCGCTGCCCCACCCATAAATAGGGCACGTAATACGCGTCCAGTTCGTGCGGCGCGCGCATGTACAGCGTGAGATAGGCCGTCTCACCGACGGGCAGCGTCGTGCGGTCCAGGTCCCAGCCCAACAGTTCAACGGCCCCGCCGGCGGTCAGTTCCAGCGGGTGCGCGATCTCGGGCAGGGCGGTCGCCGGCGGCGCCTCCAGTTTGTACAGCGGCCCGTCGCCCACCGGGCGCAGCCGGAACCCCTCCGCGGTGACCGCCGGGCGATAGTCGCTCAGATAAATGGGACCGTCCTCAATGTGCGCCCACACATTCTCCACCCAGGGGTTGGCCGTGCCCGCGGCGACGAACACCAACTTGACGTCAGCCGGGTCCAGGCGCCGGCCCGCCACGTGCTGCGCGTACCACAACGGCGTCAACCCCTCCCACGAGGCCAGCAGCACGGCCCCCTGTCCCCGACCCTCAAATTCATCAAACACCGCCTCGACGTAGGCGTCGGCCTGGCAATAGTCCTGCAGCGAGAGCCGAGGCGCGCGATGGAGCGCATCGCGCAGCGGCAGCAGGGCCAACAGGCCCACGGCGCCGACCCACGCCACCCGCGACCAGCGGCGCGCCTGGGTGAGCCTGTATCCCAACGCCAGCAATCCGACCGCCCCGGCGCCGGCCAGCACGGCGGTGCTCGTAAAAGGCAACATCAAATAAGCCATCACGTCTTGCACGGTATTGATGGTAAAGGCCAGGTTGACGGCGTAAAAGACGGCCAGCAGGATAAAAGGCCGGGGGCGACGGCGGGCCAACCAGACCAACCCCCCCACGGCCAGCATCAGGACCGGCAGCGAGAACTGTAACCGTAACAGCTCCCAAAACACGCGCAGCCGCACCGGCTGGTCGCGCAGGCCAAAGTAGAACAGGTTGCCCCGGATGCCGCGCGCCGTGGCGTGCCCGATGAGGGCGTCCCACGTGGGCGCAGGGCCGAACGCGGTGGCTCCGGCGCGCAGCGGCAGGTACAAAAAGACGCACAGGCCCAACAGCAACGCCAGGACGATGCCGCCCATGCGGCGCGGGTCCAGCAATATCCGCGGGCGCACGGCCAACACGAACGCGACATAGGCCGGCGCGCCAAAGGCAAGCAAGGGATGGTGAGTGACGCCCAGCGCCGCCAGGAAAGCAAAACCGTACAACCAGCGGTCGCGACCGCTGGCCCACCAGCGCAGCCCGGCATACAGCGTCGTCGCCGACAGCGCCGCGCTGACAATGTGCGCGTTGGCGTGCAGGCTGTGTTGCCACAGGTCGGGGGCGACGGCCAGCGCCAGGGCGGCCAACAGCGCCGGGAGCTGCCAGATCAACGCGGCACGATGTGTCATTGCGAGCCCCGAACGCTTTTCTCGGGGCGACGCAATCTCCACAGTTGCCTGGGGATTGCTTTGTCGCAAAAAGACGCTCCTCGCAATGACAG
>CAZSJU010000347.1:0-3719 GCA_964607235.1 uncultured Anaerolineae bacterium
CCCTGTCCCGGCACCATCTCGATGAACTCGAATCCCAGCGGCAGCGTGTCGGTCAGGACAATGCGAGTCACCGGCGCCGAGGTCTTGTTCACGAGTTGCAGCGTGTATTCGACGACGCCATAGGGGCCGATGACCTGGGTATGGGGCAGCTTGCTAATCTCGACGCCCAGGGCGACCAGGGCCTTGGCCTCGCTCGCGGGAATACAGATGCCCTCGTCTTGCAACACCGCCGTGGCAACTCCTATAGTACTGGTCTTTTTCTCAAACGGCGCCTCTAGCAAGAATTGCACCAATCGCTCTTGTCCCTCACCGGCCGGCAGGTCGAGGCCGTACCACACTAACTGCCCGCCCAAACCCTCAACCACCGGTGGGTTTAGGGGCGTGATCACGCCCCTAAAGACAAAGTCCTCGGGCATCTGATAGGTCAGGGTGATAGGGGCGACGCTCTGTGCCCGCGCGCCGCGCATGTTGTTGCGCAGCGTCAGCGTCACCGTCACCGTGCTGCCGAAACCGGCGGTCTTGGGATAGACGTCCTGGAACAGGTCCACGTGGGGCTTGAGCCAGATAGGGGACTGTTTGTCCCCGTTGACCGTAGGATCCTCGCCGACCACAAACAGGCCAAAGGTGCCACCATACTGGGTGTGTCCATACTGATCGATCTTTTGTTCCCCAAACTTGTCCAAATAAGCGTCTTCTTGGATGGCGAGTGTGTTACACCAGTCCGTGCCCACGCCCTCCCCGGTGGCCGTGACCGCAAAAGTGTGTTGCCAGTCGCTGCCATAGTTGGCGAGCAAGGTCTCTGTGGGTGTGATGACGTATAGATAATTATCCTCTCCGTTAACCTCGAACCCACCATAGTCAACGAGACTGCTGCCCTCCCGCTTGACGATGGGCAAAACGTCCCAAAACGCAAATATATCATAGTCAAACAAGGGCGAGCGGTTCCAGAACTCGACCCGGTACTCCAAGGTCTCGCTTTGTACGACCCATTCGCCGCTGTCCAAAGCGGGCGTGGCCGACTTTTCATACTCGATCGGCGACAATATCTCAACCTGGGCCTTGTTAGTTTGGGTGCAAAAGGTCGTTTCAAGGCTGTATCCTTTCAGGTCGCTGCCTAGCTTTTCGCCCCAAGGGCCGTTCACGATGGCGCGATAGCGGAACGTATAATCCGTCTGCTCGTCAATCTGGTCGATGGACCACACCAGCGTGTTGGTCAGCTCTTTTATGGGTTCGGCGTCGCCATCTAGCATACTGTGGTAGCGGAAATCGGGCGGCAGCGTGTCGGTGTGCAGGGTGCTGTGCACGGCCCGGTTGCCCTGATTGTGCAAGTGCACCGTATAGGTGACCAACCCGCCCGGGAACTGCTTGGTGGGATCAACCTCCTTGGACAACATGATCTGTTCGCCTACGTCCAGTTCGGCCTGGCCGCGCGAGTCGCCAAAGGCCTCGCCGTACTGGTACACGATGGGGAACTCGTCGGCCGCGAGCGCCAGGGAATTGTAATACGTCTCTTTGCAAGAACTGCCATCCACCGGCGTGTCAGGCCCGACGCGCGCCGCAAAGGTAAAGCTCATCACCCCCTCCGCCTCGATGGCCGCCCCCGGCCATTCCCAGGCCACCGTGTTGGTGATGGGGTCCGGCGTCACCGGTTCTGGCCCGTCCACCGTCCGCACGTAAAGCCAGGTGGCGGGCATAACGTCGGTGATGCGCAAATTGCTGGCCACGCTCTGGCTCAGGGGGTTGAACACGTGCACCGTATACGTGATCAGGTGGTTGGGATACGTTTTGCCGGACTCTAGCGGCACATAGCTGCTGCGGTCCCACTTGGTCTCGGGCTCGGTGACGTACGTCTTTTCCGCGGTAGCCTCTGTCTTGAACGATAGCGTCTTCCAGCCTTCTATTGGCCGGCCCAACTCGACCGCCGTCACCCAAAACTTGGTGTTGCGGTTACTCACCGTCCTTTTCCAGTCCTGGTCCGTCTGTAAGCGCGCCGCAAAGGTCAACGTCGTCATCTCACCGGGGTACAGCATAAAGGTCGGCGCCAGCATCCAGGTGATGATGTCCTCATCCGGATCGTAGGTGGGCGAACCCGGCGCCAAGGGCGCCTCGGCCCACGCGCCCTGGTAGACCAACTCGCTGGGCAACGCTTCCACGACCACCAGGCCTGTGGCCGGGACCGAGTCGCCCCGCTCGTCGGTGCTCAAGTTGCGCAGGTGCAGGGTAAAGGTCAGCAGCCGTCCTGGCCGTACCCCGACCTCGCTGGTGAACGATTTGGTCATAGTCAGCACCGGCCCCTTGATCAAGGTCACAACCGTGTCGACCTCGTTGGCAGTGACGCCGTCCCCCCCGATCTCGGCCGAGTTGTTGATGTCTGAAGGTCCGACGATCTTGTCTTCACGTTCGACGTACAGCGGTTGCAAGTCGTCCGAGACCCATAGCGTAAACTGGATCTGGCCTTGAAAGTTGGCCGGCAACGGGTCAATCAGATCCCAAAGCACCGTCCCTACCAGGTCACCCTCGGTGAGCGGCGTGTAGATGAACGAGGACACAAGATCCGGCGGGTCGGCCACGTAACTGCCATCAAAGCTGGGCGGGGTACCCAACACGGCGCCCCGGATTTTGACCAGCCACGTGTCGGTGATCACCACGTTGCTGATGGGTGTATCCAGGTGGTTGGTAATATAGAGAGTATAGGTCACGGGCCGGTTGACCAATGTGTCAGGCGGGTCCGGCCCCTCTTTGTTGACCTCCAGGTCCACGGCAGACGGGGCCATATGGGGCGCCGCGACCGGCTCGGCCTTGACCGCCGAGGTTTGCGCGGCCAAGGCTATCACAGCCACTGCCAGCCCCAGACCCAGCGCACCGGTGAGTAAGAAAAGCGCAAAACGACGTCTCACGTTCATAAACCTCACTCCATAAATAGCATCGTCATCCTGACAAGCACGGCGGTCGTCACACTATGAAAAAGCGCACACGCTACATATCGGCCCAAAATATACCCAGCCGTAAGTCCAGTTTAGTTGAATCTGTGAAACTTGTCAATAGGACGTTAGTGCCGTGACGGTGGAGATTTCTCGGCTGCGCTCGAAATGACGGGCTGGGGGCCACGGGGGATTTCCGGCTCTGCAATCCGTCATTCCGAGCGACCGTAGGGAGTCGAGGAATCTCTGCTTGCAACCGAGGAGATTTCTCGGCTACGCTCGAAATGACGGGCTTGAGACCGGGAGATTTCTCGGCTGCGCTCGAAATGACGGGCTTGTGCTCTATTCGATCGTCACCACGACGCCCACCTCGGCCCACTCGTAGAACGTTTCCGCCTCTTCGAGTCCCAGGATGATGCAACCATAAGAAGCCGGCGAACCCAACAAACCCTCCCACAAGCGCCGCCCGCTGGACAGGGTCGGCAGGCCGTGAAAGCCGTTGTGGAAATTCGGCCCGGCAGCATAGATGGCGATAAAGTGTGGCATCCACAGATCCCACAGGCTGGCATAGGCGTCCTTTTCTTTGTTGAGCACCTGAAAAACCCCCGTGTGGGTGGGCGAATCTTCCATACCGGTCGAGACCGGCCAGTCAAAGACCAGTTCGCCGTCTTGATAGGCGCGCATACGCTGCTCGGCGATGCTGACCGTCACCCGTTTGTTGGGTACTGGCAGATAGGGCGTGAGGACGTCCTGCGAAGGGATGAGCAACTGTTGCCCGACGTTGAGCCAATCGGGGTC
>CAZSJU010000348.1:0-2219 GCA_964607235.1 uncultured Anaerolineae bacterium
CACAATACCCAATTCGGCGTGGCGGTCTTTCCAGTTAACATTGTGTAACCCCACGTTGCCGATATGCACTCCCTCTAGCGTCTCGATAGCAAAAACGTGATCGGCCGGGTCTAGTTCAGCGTGGCGCTCGAACCACTTGGCCTCCTGTGCCAGCGAAAGCGGACGGTACATCGCCAGGTGCTCGCGCACATCAGGATCGTTAAACCACTTGACAAAACGCGGGATGTCCTCCCGTTCAAGCGCCCTCAACCTTATCTTGGTGCCGTAAAGCATATCTCCCCCTCACGCTGCATCAAGACCGTATCATCCTTCCAAATGGCAGCGGTCATTGACCAACAAAACATGCGGACGCCCATTTTGGAACTCGACGACCGAAAGCGAGGCGTTGCCCAGCCGAAATAGGAACGGCATTTCATCATCTCGACCGGTCAGCCGGTTAAAAAACGCGTTGAGCGTGCCGCCGTGACTGACGACCGCTACGCTCGCGCCTATCCAGTCGTCGTCAGAGCCACGCGACCGCTCAAGAATCTCTTGCGTCGCCTGCCAAACTCTGTCCGCCAGGTTAAATATAGATTCCCCGCCATCCAACGTGGGGACGACCCACCGCTCCCGCAAGGCCTGGACGACTTGAGGATGACGCGCTTCCACTTCAGGCCAGGTCAATCCTTCCAACTCGCCGATATTCCGCTCGCGTAACCGGCCATCGAGCACCAACGGAACGCCCCACCGCCGGGCCAGGATGCCGGCGGTCTGGTAAGCACGGGACAGCGTGCTGCTATAGACCGCCATGATGGGCATTGACCGTTCTGTCGACCAACGACTTAGCCGCTCAGCCAACAGACGCGCTTGCCCCCGTCCCCGCTCTGTCAGCGGTTCGTCGAGCCACCCCTGCCACCGGCGGTCCAGGTTTCCCCTAGATTCGCCGTGCCGTATGAGCAACAGCTTCACGTTTCAGTCTCCAACCAGGCCATCAACTCATCCAGGACGATAACAGTTCGCTCTTGCTCGTGGCGCCGCTTGACCTCTATACCGCCCGCAGACAAGCTGCGCTTGCTGATCGTCAAGCGCAGGGGCACGCCGATCAAGTCCGCGTCAGCAAACTTGACCCCGGCTCGCTCATCGCGGTCGTCATACAACACTTCATAGCCGGCCGCCATCAGGCGCTGATAAAGCGTCTCGGCCTCTTCCATAACTTTCTGCTTGGGTCCCAAAGCGAGCAGATGAATCTGATAAGGCGAAATTGAGCGGGGCCAAACGATCCCGTCTTTGTCATAATGGGTCTCAATGACCGCCGCCATCAACCGACCGACGCCGATGCCATACGAGCCCATCACGATGGGATGAGACTCGCCCTCCGCATCTAGATAAGTGGCGTCCACCGCCTCGCTGTACCAGGTTCCCAACTTGAAGGTGTGACCCAACTCGATCGCGGACTGGGCCTGCAAAGCGCCACCACATCGCGGGCAAGTGTGACCGGTGTCTGCCTGGGCAATGTCCGTCATCAACGTCACCTCAAAGTCGCGAGGATAGTTGACGCCGGTAAAGTGATACCCCGCCTCATTGGCGCCACTTACAAAGGCGCTGCGCGTCTGGATCGAGTCGTCGGCGACGAGCAACACTCCCGGACCCTCCAACGTCTGGCGCACCTGGAGGCCAACGGGTGACGCATAGCCGGGCACCCCACCGATATCCAGGATGTCCTGGTCTTCGGCCGGACGCAACTCACCGCCACCAATGGCGTTGAGCAGCTTGGTCTCGTTCACGTCCAGGTCACCCCGAATGAGGACAAACAAAAACTGACTATGCTTACCCTCAGAGGCATAACGGTCGTGAACATAAAAGACCGCCTTGAGCGTTTCATCGGTGGGCACGCCCACATAAGCGGCGACATCCGCAATGGTGGTACAGTCAGGTGTAGCGACCTTGACCCGCTCGGCTACCTCTCCCTCGCGTTTCTGCTTGATAAACTCGGCGCGCTCGACGTTGGCCGCATAATCACACTGATGACAACCGATAAACTTGTCTTCGCCCTGCGGGTGGGCCAGGACAAACTCGTGGGAAACCGCGCCGCCCATCATACCCGTGTCGGCCTCGATAATGTCAATCGGTACGTCGCAACGCTCGAAAATCCGCTGATAGGCTTGATAAAAAGTGTCATAAGACTTGTTCAAGCCTTCCACGTCCACGTCCAGGCTATACGCATCTTTCATGATAAACTC
>CAZSJU010000348.1:2319-3692 GCA_964607235.1 uncultured Anaerolineae bacterium
GCGTCAGCGGGGACCTGGCGCAACGTCCGGCCAAAAAGTTGAGACAATCGCACGGGAACGCCTCCTTCAAAGCAAAGATATTAGAGCCTGCTGCATAAGAAAAGCGCCCGCGAGTTCGGGCGCTATCTACGCATCTTGAGTAACAAGGCCTGACAGGAACAACCAGCCGAACTCAGAGACAACGGCAGAGCATACTGCCAGGAATAGATACTGAACTCTTGAAACTTACCAAATCCGAAAAAAGTATACCACAATCTAAGGTATGTGGCAACATGCCCTCTACACCGCGCCCACCTACATCCATTCCGTTTTACCTAAACCTCTAAAACATGCTATAATAAAGCTGCTTTTTCACACGTCGGTATTGGGCTTTCTACAAGTTTGGCGATTGGCTGAACTGTGATAGATGGGGGACGCGATGGCACTTTTTAGAAAAGAACAATCGGTACAACCAATCTCACAACCAGAGTCACCACCTCCTCCCCCGCCGGCAGCAGAGCCGACGCCGCTCCCAGCCGAGGATATACAAGTAGGGGACGTGGTCGTGCCGATCCAGGAACCGGATAAACCCGGCGCGCCCCGTCAACGCGGCTCCATTAGCGAAAGCCGCGCCGCCACTGTCAGGTTACAATTACAACTAGCGGATGCCATGCGCCAGTCGATCGCCCCGGATATATCGCTGGATTTGCCGCTGGAACGCACGCCGGAGCGAGAACGCAGCGTCATGCAACGGCTCCAACAAGCAATGAAGCAAGGTCAAATCCGTCTCCCTGCCAACGTCAAGCCGCAGCAATTTATGAACGGTGTACTGAACGAAGTCTTTGGCTTTGGACCAGTTGAACCTCTGGTCCAGGCCGGCGGCATCACCGAGATCATGGTTAATGGTCCCTATATCACTTTTATCGAGCAGGACGGCAAACTGGTAGAGACGGGCATCAAGTTTATGGATGACGACCACGTCGAGCGCATTATCAAACGTATCGTCTTACCGCTGGGCCGGGTTGCCAATCAGGACCACCCCCTGATCGATGCGCGGCTGCCCGACGGTTCCCGCGTGAACGCGGTGATGCGCCCTTGCGCGATCGACGGTCCCAACATCACCATCCGCAAGTTCTCCAAAGAAAAGCTCAAAGTAGATGACCTGTTGAGATTTGGCTCGTTGACTGAAGAGATGGCACAATTCTTGCAGGCCGCCGTCGTCTCTCGCCGTAACATCGTGGTCTCGGGCGGGACAGGGTCAGGCAAAACCACCTTGATTAACGTCCTCTCTAGCTATATCCCTGCCGGAGAGCGGGTAGTCACCATCGAGGACGCGGCCGAGTTGCAACTCAAGCAACGTCACGTGGTACGTATGGAGACCAAAAAGCCCAATC
>CAZSJU010000349.1:0-3690 GCA_964607235.1 uncultured Anaerolineae bacterium
TTTTTTTGTTGAAAGGCTAGAATTCCAAGCTCAGTGTCTCCAACGTCTCCGGCGTGGGGCGGCCGGTCTCGGGATCCCATCCATATTCTTCATAGGCGCCGGCCAGCAGCGCGTCCATGTCGGGCACGTGGCCCTCGGTGCCGCCGTCCTTTAACGGGCGCAGCAGCAGTTCCGGCAGGCGGTCGTTTTCGCGCGTCAGGCCCAGGCGCATGTTGATCAGGCGCTTGAGGGTGACGCTGCGTTTTCCCAGCGTCATCAGATCTTCCGCTTGTAGCCCCCAGCCTGTCACGCAGTTGAGCGCCGTCAGCAGCGGCTCGACGCCTGGGTTCTGGAACTGGCACAGGGTCAGGGCGTTGTACAGGTTGCGCCACGCCTGCTGCCGCGCGGCGACGCGCCCTTTTTCTACAGATGTGTCAAAGCGGTCGCCGGGGATCACGCCCAGTTCAAAGGGCGGTCCCTGACCGGTGTCCACCCCATACATGTCGCCCTGCATGTGACAGGCGCCGCGCGGCGAGAGGGCATAGGTCGCGCCCATGCCCAAAAAGGCGCGCGGGTCGTGCATGGGCACTTCCAGGCGGTTGACGGTCACGGCCAGCTCGGGCACGCCAAAGCGCTCGGCCAGGGCGGCGCTGCCGTCGGCCAGCAGGTCGCCCAAGCCCTCGCGCCGGGCGGTCATCTCGACCAGGCGCAGGACGGTTTGAGCATCGCCGTAACGGATTTCCATGCCGCCAGTGTCGGCCGGGCTGAGGACCCCGCGTTCAAACATCTCGCAGGCCAGTGCGATGGTGCAACCGACGCTAATGGTGTCCATGCCATAGACGTTGCACAGGTGCCCGGCATAGATGCTCGCTTCCAGGTCGTCGACCATCGCCAGGGACCCCAGCGCGCCCAGCGTCTCGTATTCGGGGCCGTCTACTTTAGCCAGGCCATAGGTGGGGGCGCGGGTCTCGCGGCCGCAGGCGATGGGGCAACGGTAGCAGGCGGTGTTCTTGTTCTGATACTGGTCGGCCATCAGCACGCCCGACAGATTGCCGGCGGCCTCCCATTCGCCTTGCTGGTAATAGCGCACCGGCAGGTCCCCGTACATCAGCGCCATGTCCACATAGCCGGCGGTGCCCGCCAGTCGTAGCGACATGGCCGCGACGTCCTCGTCCAGCGCGCCGATGATCTCGCGCACTATGGCCTTTAATCCGTCAGGGTCGGCCAGGGGCACGCGCGCGCGCCCGCGCAGGCCGATGGCTTTGAGGTTCTTGGCGCCCATCACCGCGCCCATGCCAGTGCGGCCGGCAGCGCGGCCGTGGTCGTTCATGACGGCTGCCATGCGCACCTGGTGTTCCCCGGCCAGGCCGATGCAGGCGACGCGCGCCTTGGGATCGTCCAGCGCCTGGCGGACATGTTCCTGGGTTGCATAGCTGTCCAGGCCCCACAGCGCGGCCGCGTCGTGCAGGGCGGCCTGGCCGTCCACGATGGACAGCCAGACAGGCCGCTCGGCCCGGCCGGTGATGATCAGCCCATCATAGCCGGCAAAGCGCAGCTCCGGTCCGACAAAGCCGCCGGTGTTGGACTCGCCCCAGATGTGGGTCAGGGGCGAGCGCGCACCCACACTGCAACGGCCCGCCGAGGGCATAGCCGTGCCAACGAGGGGGCCGGTCATGAAAATCAAGGGGTTGTCCGGACCTAGGGGGTCAGGCGCGTGTGCGTTCTCAACAATCCAATCATAGAAGTAGCGGGCGGCCAGCCCGCTGCCCCCGACAAAGTCCTGGGCGTACGTTGTGTTCAGTGGTTCGTCCTCTAGGGTCCCCGCGCTGAGGTCCACGCGCAGGATCTTGCCCATGTAACCGTTCATCGTCTGCTCCTAAAAGTCTATTGGCCGGCCATCATAAGCGTACAGGAAGAGCTGGCGCAACTCGTCATAGTCCGGACAGCGCACGGCGGCGACCATAGACGCGTCGTTAAAGGCGTCGTCGACCAGCTTGTCCAGCGCGGCCGCATAGGCTGGGCGTTCGATCTTGGCTTCGGCCACGCTGGTGGGGTTGCCGGCCTGGCGGCACAGGTCGCGGATGCACGCGGCTAGATCGCGGGCCGCCGTTTCGCCCTCGGCATCGCTGCAGCCCAGCAGGGTAGCCAGGTCCGCAAAGCGTTCCGGCGCTTTGCGCGCTGAGAACTCGACCGTGTAAGGCAAACAGATAGACACCGCGCGCCCGTGGGGTACGTGAAATACCGCGCCCAACGCGTGGCCCATCGAGTGGGCCATCGAGGCCAGCGCGTTGCCAAAACCCAGGCCGGCAGAGGTGGCGGCGTTGTGCAGCCGTTCGCGGGCTTCTAGGTCTTTTCCATCGGCCATCGCGCGGGGCAGGTACTGTAAGATCAGGCGCGCGGCGTTAAAGCACAGGCCGTCGGTCATGTCCATGTGCCAGGCGCAGGTATAGCCTTCGACGGCGTGGGTCAGCGCGTCCAGGGCGGTGTCGGCCGTCAACTGGGGCGGCATATCGACCACCAGTGTGGGGTCAACGATGGCCAGGTCGGCGATGTTTTCACGGCTGCCCAGGCTCATCTTGCGCCCCTCTTGCGTGTCGGTCAGCACGATGGCCCACGTCACTTCGGAGCCGGTGCCGCTGGTGGTGGGGATGGTCACCAGGCGCGCCTTTTGTCGCAATCCCAGCGGCAAAAAGGGATTGATCTCGGCCGGGTCCAGGTCGGGGCGTTCATAGAGCACCCAGATGGCCTTGGCGGCGTCCATGGGGGAGCCGCCGCCCAGGCCGATGATCCAATCGGGCTGGATCTTTTGGGCCAGCGCCGCGCCCTGGCGCGCGGTCTGCAAGCTGGGGTCGGGCTCTACGGCGTCAAAGACGTGCGTCTCTATGCCGGCCCGGTCGAGATGGGCCTTGACCGTGTCTACCAGGCCCAGCTTGACCAGCGTGGCATCGGTGACAATGAGCGCGCGCTGGCCTTCCAGCTCGTCCAGTGCGTCTAACGCGTCCTCACCATAGACAATCTGGGGAGATACAAAGTACCACATAGTGTCCTCCAAAATGGCTCAATTGGTGCTCAAGCTGGGACCGCGTCCCGGCGTTGCGCTGTCGGGGGCGTAGACCTTTCAAGACGCAGGTCGCGGACCCGCTTGGAGCATAAAGTGCAAGTTAATCGCCGAAATCGGTGGGCACGGAAGCGCAGCAGGCGACGATCTCTTTGGCGGCCTTGGGATAGCGCATGATCTTCATCATGTTGCCCGCGACCTTTAATTTTTTGGTCATCATGCCCTGGATGGGGTCCAGTTGGCCCTCGATGACCCGGCGCCAGACGCTAAAGGGGGCGCGCAGGGAGAATTCGGCTTGTCGCTCATCCTCGCTGGCGATCACTGCGGCGTCGGGGCTCTTGCCGTGGTACAGGCCCAGGTAGAGATAGGTGGTCTTGTCGTAAGCATCGTCGGGCTGCACTTCGAACACAAAGTCGCCTTCCCAGTCTTTGGCCGATTTTTCATAGGACGCGCTGGCATTGAGCTGGCGGCTGAGTTCTTGAATCCATTCATTGGAAGGAAATTGAAACTGTTCAGTCATTTTTACTCCTATCGGCTAGTGATTACAGAGTGGCGCGGAGATCTGTGGCGCTCTATCTTACTTGATGGATGACATCTGGGATATGATATACCTAATTGCAGGCTTGTGCAAGGAGGCACAACTGCAAGCCTCG